>NZ_JBQQXJ010000026.1:0-41679 GCF_052266595.1 Antarctobacter jejuensis
GATCGCCACTTGACAGAGTTTCGACCGCAAACTCGGTCATGCGGTCCAGTTGGTCAAGGCGCATCGACGTTCCAAGTTTGCTTTCCCAAAGGTTAACATATTTGCAAGCCTGACAGAAAGAAACAACCGCAAAGGGACGCTCGACTGTATTGAGGCGCAGCCCAGGATTGAATAGATTCACTTAAAATCAATCTGAGATGGCGTATAATTAAGCCGATTATCCATTGGGATATTTCGCTTATACTTTTGGCTATAATCTTTCTAGCTATTGCAATGGTGATCGCCGTTTCTCGAGATCAGTCACGCCCAAGCGCGGCTGCCAAGGGGGGTGACGCCAAGAAAAAACAGTTCCCCTTTGTTGAACAATGGCGCTTCGCTACTTTCTCTTTCAGTTCAATTTGATTGTGGGGGAAGAAAATGAAGTCGCATTCATGGGTGGTTGGTGTGTTGGGAGACTTGGTCGATTACGCTGAGAAGAACCAATTGACAAAGACACAGTCCGTGCTGCGCGATGCAACCGAAGTGGTTGCGTCTGAGGTTTTTTCACGATCTCCAGAGGATGAAGACCTTATTTTTGATGCTTGTCCGTCACTAGACGACGAGCGTGAAGAGGTTGTCAGATTGGGTCTGCGCAAGGCGCCAAAGGAGTGAGCAAACCAACTGCAGACTCTCGTTATGACTGAGGGACCAGCGGGGGGCAGGTCAATGTCTCGGTGATGGTGCCGGGTGCATTCGAGTTCCGTGACACCAACGCCTTCGCACCCTCGGGGAATGCCGAAATGCGGCTGTTCGAAACACCTTCGGGATCGACAAACGTTCAACTGGATGTCGATGACGACGGGACGGTTGACGCCGCAATTCGTGTGGCTGGGGTGATAGGATTGACGACGAGCGACGTCGTCTTGAAAAAAACCTGATCAAATGGGGCGCGAACGGAAAACAGTTTGATATCAATTGTATATGACGCGGAGAAGGTTCGATTCCAGACCCGCGCCCTCCGCCATACATCATTGATATTCAATGAAAACTTTGGCCACCCGGGGCGGCACCCGCCAATCCGCCCGCCGTCCCATTTGCGCTTGGAAGCGACGCGTTGCGACATGTCCTGCGACTGGAGCAGGCGTGGGCAAATCGGTTCCGACAGAGTGCGGCGCGGCTGTCCATCTCCCATTAGAGGTGTTTGTGCCAGGTAGGCGTTTCGATCGTGGCTTGATCACGCTCGGCCCTCGATAGTCCTATACGGCCTCGCAAGCGCCCCATTGCAATCCTCGGATCTTCCCGCAGCATCTCGTCAGGGGGGGAAGACTTGCCTCAACGATCTGGCCGAGGCAGGAAGGATTGCGGAGAATTCAAATCTGAGACTCACGCATGGCCCGCAAACCCGCCCTTTCCACCGACCAATTGAAAGATCTCGGTGTCGAGAAGCTTGCACAGCTGGTGCTGGACGAAGCGGAGCGCAACGCCGGGTTTCGGCGGCAGGTCAAGGCGGCGCTGGCCGGCAGGTCCGGGCCTCAGGCCATTGCCAAGCTGGTCGACCGGCGGCTCTCGGGGCTGGCGCGGGCCAGGAGTTTTATCGAATGGGACAAGGCACGCGCCTTTGCGGAGGATCTGCGCAGCCTGACCGATACCCTGACCTCTCAGCTGGGCGTCGCCGCGCCGGGGCTGGCGGTGGATCGGCTGCTGCGCTTCATCGCAACGCATGAACAGGTGTTCGAACGGGTCGATGATTCCTCGGGCCGTGTTCAGGACGTCTATTACCAAGCAATCGCCGCGACCAGCGACTTGGCGCCGCGACTGACGACCGCGGAGAAGGATCAGCTGCCCGAGAAGATCATGACCGCCCTCGGCGAAAGCACGCACGGTTACCTGGTCGATGTCACTGCTGCCGTGGCGCCGCATCTGCCGCACGACGGCCTGGCGCGCTGGGATGCCGATCTGAAAGAAGCCATCGCCGAGCGGCAGGCCGAGGAGGCGGTGCGCCCGCACGATGGTTGGTTTTATTCCATGACCTCGCAATGGGCCGAGATACGCCAGACCATCGCCGCCGCGCGTGGGGATCTTGATCAGGTCATTGCCTTGGAGGCAGAAAAGCGCCGGCACATGCAGGACACGCTGGGCATCGCGGCACAGCTTCTGGAGGCCGGGCGAAGCGCCGAGGCGCTCGACTGGGTGCGCAAACCGGGGCGGCACGCGAACGGCGAGACAGGCAGCGCCCTGTCCCCGGCACGGGTCAGCCTGGAGGCGCGTATCCTGATTGCTCTGGGTGACGCCTCTTCCGCGCAGGCCCTGCGCTGGCGGTGTTTCGAGGCCACCCTGTCGGCTGAGGTCCTGCGGGACTACCTTGGTCAATTGCCGGATTTCGAGGATATCGAGGCCGAAGACCGGGCCCTTGCCTATGCCCTGGAAATGGCCGCGCCCGAGGCGGCCCTGCAGTTCTTTCTGGACTGGCCTCGGACGGATCTGGCGGCCAAGCTGATCATGATGCACCCGGAGCACTGGGACGGCGGCGACTGGCACATCCTGCCCAAGGTCGCGTCGGTTCTTGAGCATGATCATCCGCTGGCGGCGACAATCCTCTACCGAGCCCTTCTGGACGACATCCTGACCCGCGCGCGGTCCAAGGCCTATGGGCATGGCGCGACATACCTCGGGAAACTGGCCCTGTTGGCGGAAAATGCCGATGCCACCCGCCCCGGTGAAATGGCCGACCACGCTACATATCTTGCCGAGGTCAAACAGGCGCACCACCGGAAATCAGGGTTCTGGTCGCGTGTCGGGGAAGCATGAGCAGTGACGCAGATCCCAAGTGGATGCCGTTGCGCTGCTTGGGTAAAAGGTGGTTACTGACGGCCCAAACCGGACCTCCGGCATGATGGATCGTTGCGTCGCGGCTTCCCGTAACCGGACCTTGGCAGCACGGCGCAGCATCGATTCCAGCTTGAGGTCTGCAGTGCGGGCAAGCGGTCACTCGTTTTCCCCGCTATTCCGCGGCGGAGTTCTTCGAATGGCGCGCCTCGAAAGGCAAACAGGCATAACAATGACGGCAGCAGCAGCGGCAAGGAAAGCTCGCGAACTGGTTTCGCACGATTGCTCTGACGCCCGGTCGCTTCGATCATGTTCGCACAAGCCAATCAGCACATAGGGCTCTGTCCCGTTGATACGGATCTGTAGTGGGATTCTGCGCCACTGAATGGCGGCACAGAATCGGTTTTACATCAGCGGGACGGCGTCAGCGGGTCTTGCCCAACGGGTCAAGCTCGTCGCGCAGCCAGTCTCCGAGCAGGTTTAGCCCCAGCACCGTCAGCATGATGGCAATGCCCGGGAAGACTGTGATCCACCATGCCGTCTGGATGTAGCTCCGGCCTTCGGACAGCATGCCGCCCCAGCTGGGCGTTTGAGGGTCGGCGCCGAGGCCGAGGAAGGTCAGGCTGCTTTCCAGCAGGATGTTGTTGGCCACGTTCAGGGTTAGCAGGATGATCAGCGGCCCCATCGCGTTCGGCAGGATGTGGCTGAAGATGATCTTCCAGTTCGGCAGGCCGTAGCTGACCGCCGCCTGAACGAATTCGCGCTGGCGCAGGTTCAGGACCGAACCGCGAACGAGGCGCGCATATTGCACCCATTGCGACACGATCATCAGGATGATGATCCGGTCGATGCCAGGACCCACGATGGCGATGACCGTGATCGCGAGCAGGATGAACGGCAAGGCAAGCTGCACATCGGCAAAACGCATCACGAAGCTGTCGAGGAAGCCGCGATAGTAGCCCGCATAGAGCCCGATCACCGTGCCGAGGACCACCGAGCCAAGGGCCGACAGCAGACCGACTGTCAGCGAGATGCGCCCGCCGTGGATGATCCGGGCCAGGATATCGCGGCCCAGCGGATCTGTGCCCAGCGGATGCGCCCAGCTTTGGAATGGCTCGGACAGCCGGGCCAGCAGGTTCACCTCGGTGCCTCCGCCGGGAAAAAGGAGGCCCGAGAACAGCACCAGCAGGGTCAGAACCGCAGTCAGCGTTGCACCGGCCACGAATTCGAACTTGGCGAAGGGGCTTCGCTTGAAGCGGCGGAAGGCGGACATGCGGGGAGTTTGTGTTGTATCGGACATGTCAGGCCACCCGGATGCGAGGATCGATCAGGCCATAGACAAGGTCCACGGCAAGGTTCACGGCGACGATCATGATCGCCAGAATAGAAACGGTCGCCTGCAAAAGTGGGTAATCGCGCTGTGCGATGGCGTCGATGGACAAGGTGCCCATGCCAGGCCAGTTGAAGACCAGCTCGACCACCACCAGACCGCCGATCAGGTTGCCGAATTGCAGCCCTAGGAAGGTGACGATGGCGATGGCCGCGTTGCGCAGCGCATGCTTGTAGATCACCGAGCGTTCGTTCAGGCCCTTGGCGCGGGCGACCATCACATATTGCTGCGAGAGCGTTTCGAGCATCTGGGTCCGCACAAGGCGCACATTGGTCGCGGTCAGGATAATGCCGATGGTCAAAGCCGGCAGGATCAGCGCCGACCATGTCTCAAAGCCCGAAGCGGGCAGGATCGGGAAGGTGATCGAGAGCAGCAGCACAAACATGATGCCGAGCCAGAAATTCGGAAAAGACAGCCCGACGAGCGAGAGCACCCGGATGATCTGGTCGGAAATGCCGCCCTTGTGGAGCGCGGCGTGAACGCCCAACGGGATCGAAATCAGGATCGAGATGCCCATCGAGGCCACTGCCAGAAGCAGGGTCGAGGGAAGCGCAATGGCAATCAGGTCGCGGATCGACCCGCGAAAGAAGGAATTGCCCAGATCGAAGGTCACCAGGCTTTTGATGAAGTCGAAATACTGGGCGTAGAATGGCTGGTTCAGGCCCAGCGCCTCGCGGATGCGCACAAGGTCGTCCTCGGTCACGCTGCTCGACTCGGCGGTCAGCATCACCGCCGGGTCACCGGTCAGGCGCACGGCGAAGGCCACGAACAGCGTCACCGCCAGGGTCACGAGGACGGCCTGAAAGACGCGTTGCAGGATGAAACGGAATACGGGCATTGGGGTCCTCTTCTACGGCCAGCGCAGTGGCGTTGCCCGGCCCCCCGCGCGCAGCGGGAGGCCGGGACCGGGCTTATTTCAGGGTGACGTTCATGTAGCGGGCGCGGTCATCCGGCGCCGGATCGAAACCCTCGACGCGGGTGCTTACGCCATAGATCGTCGACGTGTTGTAGAGCGGCAGATCGAGCGCCTGTTCATGGGCGTAGCGTGCCACTTCCTGCAGCGCGGCTTCGCGCACGTCGCGGTCATAGGTCTGGCGTTGCGCGTCGAGCAACTCGTCGAGCTTCGGATCCGACACGTAAGGATTGAAGCGCTCACCGGTGTGGTAGAGGATGTAGGCGGTGTTGTCGAAATCGAACGTCCAGCCACCCCAGCCGTAATAATACATCTCGCCGGTTTTGCCGTTCTCGATGATGTCGTTGAAGTAGACACCGCGTTCGTGGGTGCGGATGTTCACGTTCAGACCGACCTGACCGAGGAAGGCGGCAATCACCTGGGCGACTTCACGGAAGGTTTCGTCGTTGTTGGGCATGTCGAGCGTGATTTCGGTACCCGGTGCGACCCCGGCCTCCGCCAGAAGTGCCTTGGCGGCCTCGGGATCGTAAGCGTAGGCTTCGAGCGCGGGATCGTTGCCAAAGGATTTGGCACCCTGCGCGCTGGAGATCGGGCTGGCCAGACCGCCCAGCAGCGCCTCGACGATGGTTTTGCGGTCAACCGCCATGGTGATGGCCTTGCGCACGCGCGGATCGGCGGTGATGCCGCTTGCGGTATTGAACCGGGTCAGAACAACGGTCGGGCCATCCACGGCCACCAGATCGACATTTGCGTTCTGTTTGACAGTCTCCACCGAAGGGGTCGGGATATTCATCGAGATATCGACGCCGCCCGACAGAAGCTCGGCAATGCGGGTCGCGTCTTCGGGGATGAAGCGGATGTTGACCGCATCGACCTTGGCTTCACCGTTCCAGTAGTTGTCGAACTTCGCCAGCTTCACGCCGACGGTGGGCGTGTACTCAACCACCTGGAAGGGGCCGGTGCCGACGGGCTTCATGTCGAAGGCTTCTTCGCCGACTTCTTCGACGTATTTCGGCGGCACGATCATCGAACCATAGCCGGCCAGCTTGGTGATCAGCACCGGGTCGGGGCGCTCCATCATGAAATCGACGGTGTAGGCATCCACAACGACAACCTCGCGGATCGAGGTGTAGTTGCTGCGCTGCGGTCCTTTCGCACCTTCGTCACCCAGAAGGCGGTCGAAGGTGTATTTGACGGCCTCGGCATTGAACGGCTCGCCGTTGTGGAATTCCACGCCCTCGCGCAGGGTAAAGCGGATGCGGGTCTCATCGTCGAGAAATTCCCAGCCGGTGGCCAGCCCGGGCTGAAGTTCGAGGTTTTCGCCGCGAAACACGAGCGCTTCGAAGATATTGCTGCCAATCGAGCCCCAGGAAAGGCGGAACGTGTCGATCGGGTCGAGGTTCTGCGGGTCCTGCTGCTGCGCAACGTTCAGGGTGGTGTCCTGGGCAAAGGCCGGCGCGGCCAGCGCGAGGCAGGACACCAGCAGCGCGGACCGCAGGGCGGTCTTGGCCGAGAAGGTTTGGCGGATGGTCATCTATCAAGTCTCCTGTTGGGATTGTGAAAGGGCGAATGGATGGGGGGTCATGCCTGTGCGGCGACGAAGTGCCCGTCACTTACCGCGACGAATTCAATCGGCGCGGGTTCGTTACCGACGGCTCGCATGGCGTTGGGGATTTCGCCTTCGAGCGGTGCCCGCGTCGGGCGCACGCCGGGATCGAGCACCGGCACGGCGGACAGAAGCCGTTTGGTATAGGGGTGCTGCGGGTTCTCGAAGATCTGCTGGCGGGTGCCGATCTCGACAATCTGGCCCAGGTACATCACGGCAACCCGGTGGCTGATACGCTCAACAACCGCCATGTCATGGGTGATGAAGAGATAGGACAGACCCTGCTCGGCTTGCAGCTTCATCAGGAGGTTGACCACCTGAGCCTGAACACTGACGTCTAGGGCTGAAACGGCTTCATCCGCGATGATCAGGCTCGGATCACAGGCCAGCGCGCGGGCGATGCACAGGCGCTGGCGCTGGCCGCCCGAGAACTGGTGCGGATAGCGCCCTGCATGTTCCGCCGGCAGGCCGACCTTGACCAAGAGGTCTGCGACCTTCTCTTTGGCCTCGGCCCGCGACGTGACCAGACCATGCACCCAGGCCGGTTCGATCAGGCTTTCGCCCACCGGCTTGCGCGGGTTAAGCGAGCCGTAGGGGTCCTGAAAGACATATTGCGTCTGCTTGCGGAACGCCTTGCGGTCCTCGGGGGGGAGCGAAAAGATATCCTGCCCGTGAAAACGCATCGCGCCGGAGACCGGATCCTGCAATTGCTGAATGGTCTTGCCGACGGTCGACTTGCCGCTGCCGGATTCACCCACAAGCGCCAGTGTCTCGCCCGGATAGATGTTGAACGACACCTTCTCAGCGGCGTGGACGCGGTGGGTGACGCGGCTCAACAGCCCGCCCCGGATGTCGAAGCGCACCGTCAGGTCCTCGATTTCCAGAACCGGTTTGCTGCGATCCACCGGTTTGGCAGGGACGTCCTCGGGCGCGATCTCCTGCCCCGGAATATCGAAGAGTTTCGGCATCGTGGTGCCGGTCATCGATCCGATGCGCGGCACCGCCGCCAGAAGCGCCTGCGTATAAGGCGCCTTGGGATGTCCCAGCACCTCCTTCACCGCCCCGGCCTCAATGGGCTTGCTCGCCTTCATCACCAGCACGTCATCGGCCATTTCCGACACGACACCCATGTCATGGCTGATGAAGATCACCGAGGTCTGCATCTCGGCCTGCAGGTCACGGATGATGTGCAGGATTTGCGCCTGGATGGTGACGTCGAGCGCCGTGGTCGGCTCATCCGCGATCAGGATCTTGGGCTGGCAGCAAAGCGCCATGGCGATCATCACCCGCTGTCGCATACCACCCGAAAGCTGGTGCGGATAGTTGTCGAGCAGCCGCTTGGCATTGGGGAGCCGGACCAGATCGAGGAACTCCTGCGCCTTGCGCCGCGCAGCACCGCGCAACAGGTTCTGGTGCAAGGCCAGCGTTTCGCCCATCTGCGACCCGATGGTGTAGACCGGGTTTAGCGATGTCATCGGCTCCTGGAAGATCATCGCGATCTCGTTGCCGCGAATTTTGCGCAACTCGCGCTCGGACAGATTGCCAAGATTGACGGGTCGCCCGAGAACGTCGCTTTGAAACAGCAACTCGCCCCCGGCAACGCGGCCACCCAGGTGCTTCAGCAATCCGAGGATCGCCAGCGACGTGATCGACTTGCCGGACCCGGACTCGCCAACGATGGCAAGCGTGCGGTTATGATCCAGATCGAAGGACACGCCGTCGACGACGCGGGCGGCGGAAGACGGGTCCCCAAACTCGACACTCAGGTCGCGGACGGACAGCAGGGGCGTTTTCGGTGGGGTGGTCTCGGGCATGTCGGTCTCCTGCTCAAACGGTCTCGGTTTGTCGGGCTGTCAATACGGTCGCGAGCGTGTCGATGCAGATCGCGATGGCGTCGGTTGTCATGGCAAGGCTCATGGAGGCCGTCTGCCGTGTGCGGCGCTCCATCACGGCGACATTCTCGGGGGTCTGCGGGACATGGATGAAACCGGTGAGCGTCGGCAGGCCGCGCTTCTGGATCGCATGTGCTGTGGTGTAGAGCATCTGGTTGCACAGATGCGTTCCGGCGTGAAAGGACAGCGCCGCCGGAATGCCCGCGGCGTGCACGGCGGCCACCATCTCGGCATGCGGCAGAGTTGCGTTATAGGCCACCGGCCCGCCGGGCACGATCGGCGACAGGTCGATCTGTGCACCGGAGCTGTCAGGCACGTCGAAATGGCGCCAGTTGATGCCGACCATCTCGGTCTGGATGATCGCCGCTTCCGACACGCCCATGCCAACCCAGGCATCCGGGCGGTACGCGTCCAGCAGCGCGTCGATGCTCGACGGAAGATCGTCAGAGTTGACCGGCATCACATGGCCGATCACCTCGCAGCCGGTCCAGCTGCGTTTTCCGAGCTCGCCCACAACTTGTGCCGCAGGGTTGTTTTCCGCCTTCGCCCATGCGCCGTAACCGGCGAGAAGTATCCTTGGTTGATGCACCCTGCGTCCTTCCTTGACGTCATGTTGGGCACGTTTCTTGGTCACCGACTTGTTGCGATCAAGTCATTTTGCTGCATGGATGTATGCGTAAATATTATAGCTGACAGAGCGAAACATGAAGCACCGGCAGGTCGAGGCCTTTCGATACGTGATGCAGACCGGCACGACGGCGCAGGCTGCAAAGCTGATGTCCGTGACCCAGCCTGCAGTCAGCCGGCTCATCGCGGATCTGGAATATCACTTGAAATTCAATCTGTTCGAGCGAAGCAAGGGGCGATTACTTCCGACGCCCGAGGCGACGCAATTCTATTCGGCGGTCGAGCGGTTCTTTATCGGAATCGAGGAACTGGAGCATTCCGCCCAGCAACTTCGCGACCGGTCACCAACTTCGCTAACGGTCTTTGCGACGCCCGCGCTGTCGACAAGTATTGTTCCGAGGGCGATTTCGCGCTTTCGCAAACTGCACGCAAATGTGGCATTCCAGCTTGAATCTGCACCATATACGCAAATCGCCCTAAGGTTGCAGACACATCAGGCCAGCTTGGGAATCACTCATGCCTTTCCCGACCTTCCGGGACTGACGCAAGAGACCTTCCTGCGGGCGTCTCATGTCTGCGCGATGCACAGATCGCATCCGCTTTCGGGCAAGGATGTGATCGTGCCGAAGGACCTCGCTGGCGAGAATGTCTTGCGCATTCTGCCCGAGGGTGAGGTGGATTGGGATGCCACTATGGCGGTTCTGGAAAACGCTGGCGTCCGGTTCCGCAGCGATATCGCGACCCAAAGCTCGCACACTGGCTATGCGCTCATCGCTCAGAACCTGGCGCTTGGCTTGATCGAGCCCTTTGCCGCGCATCCCTGGCACCGGAACGGAGTGATAACGCGGCCCTTCGAGCCGCGGCTTGACTATACCTATGTGGTGGCTCAGCCAGAGTTGCAGGCTGTTTCGAGCTTGATCAAGGCCTTCATCGACATCCTGCGCGAAACCGCCGCGTCCTTTGACACCGGAGCGTGCGCGAACGCGCCTTGAGGCCGCTCATCCGACCCCGTGGTCAGACCGGCGCGCCGTTGAATTGCGCCAGGGTGACACCGCTGTCTTGCAGCGCGCGGCGGACCTCGGCGGCGATCCTGACCGCTGTCGGCGTGTCGCTGTGCAGGCAGATCGTGTCGATCCGGGTTTCGATGCGCTTACCGCTTTGCGTCAGGATGGCACCTTCGCGCACCATCTCGGCCATGCGCCTTCCGGCCTCGTCCGGGTCATGGATCACCGCGCCGGGCAGGCTTCGGTCAACCAGCGTGGCATCGTCGTTGTAGGCACGGTCGGCGAAAATCTCGCAGGCGACCTTACACCCCAGCGCGCTGGCGGCACGTTGCTGCGCCGTGCCGGCCAGCACCATGACGATGATCTCGGGCGCGACCGACAAGGCGGCCTCGTAGCAGGCCCGCGCCATCGTCTCATCTTCCGACGCCATGTTGGCCAGTGCACCATGCAATTTCAGATGGCGGACCTCTCCGCCCGCGGCCCTTGCCATCGCCTGCGCGGCGCCCACCTGGTATCGGACAAGGTTTTGCAGCGAGGCCGGGGCAATCTTCATCCGCTGGCGTCCGAAACCGTGCAAGTCGGGGAACCCGGGATGGGCGCCAATGCCCACGCCTTTCGCCACCGCCGCCTGCATCGTCGCGGCCATCACGTCCCAATCGCCGGCGTGAAAGCCGCAGGCGACGTTGGCCGAGGTCACGATGTCGAGCAATGCCGCGTCGTCGCCCATTGTCCAAGGCCCATAGCTTTCGCCCATGTCGGCGTTGAGATCGACCGTCTTTGCCATGTTGCCTCCTCAGGCCTCCTCGTAACCGGTAATGACGCCGCTGATCAGCGTGTAGGACAACAGGTCGCGCATCCGGCGCGGGTCGCGGATCAACGGGCGGCGGTGTTTGCCAAGTTCCGCCCGCCACTTGGTTTCCGCGCGTTCCAGCGCCACAGCCTCGTCGAGATCGACGAAGCGGAATCGCAATTCCGCCCCCGCAGGGGCCTGCGCCACGCGGGGCAGGTCGCAGGGCAGCACGGTGCCGATCCGGGGATAGCCGCCGGTGGTCTGGCATTCCGACATCAGTACGAAGGGTGTGCCGTCGCCGGTGATCTGGATGTCGCCGGGCAACACGATCTCCGAGACCACGTTGCGCCCGCCCTCAATGTGATACCCGCCGCTTTGCGGTTTCAGGGCGACGCCCATCCGGTTGGCGCGGGCGGCGCGGCGCAGGGGTTCGGATTGCAGGCGCTCGCGTTCGGATTCGGCAAAGAGATGCGTCTGGAAGCTTGCGGTAAGACGGACGGAGCCGCCATTGAAGCGGTCTTCTGGCTCCAGCAGCAGTCCGGTCGCGCCGCCCTTGTCGGGGCCGATTTCGAGCGTATCGCCGTCCTGCATGACCCTGCCGATCCCGGTGGCGATGTGGGCAGAGCCTGCGCCAAGAAACGTCTCTGCAACGAACCCGCCGCCGACGTGCAGATAGCCGTAGCAGCCCCGCGTCACCGCCCCAATGGAAAGCCGCGCCCCGGCTGGCAGCAGATGCGAGGCGTGCCACGCCACGGGTTCGCCGTCGATCGTGGCGCGCATCGGCGCGCCGGTCAGGGCGATACGGATGTCTTCGGTGGCCTCGAAATCGCCGCCCATTGCAGCCATTTCCAACGCGAGTGTGCCCGCAGCCTGGCCCAGCAGCGCCGCGCCCTCGGCCAGCGCCAAGCAGTCCGCCGCCCCGCCGCGTGACAGGCCAAGCGCCAGATGGCCCGCGCGCCCCATGTCTTGCAATGTCACGCCCGGACCTGCGCGGAGAATTTCGAGGCGCGCCGTCATCGGATGGCCTCATAGGTTGCGCCACCATTGGGATCTTGGCGCATGTTTTCCAGCTTTTCGGGATCGGTGGCGATGAACTGCACCTCGTCACCCGGGCGCAGCAGGATCGGCTCCTTCGCTTCGGGCTGGAACAGCGTGATCGCGGTCTGGCCCACATGTTGCCAACCGGTGGGGGCCGAGACCGCGAAGAGCACGAATTGCCGGATCGCCACCACCAGCGCGCCTTCGGGAACGCGTTCGGTCAACTGGCTCTGGCGCGGAATGTCCCAGGCTTCGGGCAGTTCGCCGAGATAAGGCTGACCCGGGGCAAAGCCCAGCGTCTGCACGCGGACGCGGGCCTCGGACAGCGATGTGACTGCCTCCGCCGCGCTCATCCCTGCGGCTTCCGCCGCCTGCGCAAGTTGCGGCGCAAGATCAGTGCCGTAGACGGTGGGAATGCGCCAGAAGCGGCGGCCGCCGGGCATTGCGGCGGCATACCAGTCTTGGCTTTCCAGCAGGGCCTGAACCTGCATGCGCAGGCGCTCATGCGGGAGGGCCAGCGGATCGAAGCGCAGGAAGGTCGAAACCAGCGTCGATGAGGTTTCTTCGACCCCGTCCCAGCCAGCGGAGTCCACCGCCGCTCGAAAGGCAAGTGCTGCGCGATTGGCGGCCTCGCTCAGCCGGTCGCCAAAGCTGACCAGCATGCCGTCGACGCCGCCGCTGCGGATCACGGGAAAATTGGCATGGACCTCGGTCACATCTGCTCCGGAAGATAGGTTACGATGGAAGGGAAGATCACAATAGTCACCAGCGCCACGACCATCAGGAAGAAGAACGGCAAAGCGGCGCGGGCGACCGTCAGGATATCGCGCCCGGTGAGTGATTGCAGGACGAAAAGGTTGAAGCCCACGGGCGGCGTGATCTGGCTCATTTCCACGACGATGACGAGGAAGATGCCGAACCACAGCGGGTCAATCCCCGCTTGCAATACCATCGGCATGATGACCGAAGCCGTCAGGACCACCACTGAAATGCCGTCGAGGAAACACCCCAAGATGACGAAAAACACGGTGAGCGCCGCCAAAAGCGTGAAGGTCGACAGACCCAGCCCGCCGATCCATTCGGCCAGGATGCGCGGGATGCCGGTGAATCCCATGGCGACGGTCAGGAACGACGCGCCCGCGAGGATGAAGCCGATCATGCAGGAGGTCACGGTGGCGCCCATCAGCCCGCTCACGAAGCTCTCGCGCGTCAGCGTGCCGGAACTCCACGAAAGGATCAGCGCCAGCACGACGCCCACGGCGGCGGCATCGGTCGGTGATGCGATCCCGGCGTAGATCGAGCCTATGACGCCGCCGATCAGCAGCACCACCGGCAGAAGACGGCGCGACCGGCGCAGTTTCTCGCGGAAGTTGGCCGAGATGTCTTCCATCGGCAGGGTGTCGCGGTTGAGAAGCGCCCAGATCACCACGTAGCCGACGAAAAGTGTCACCAGAAGCACACCCGGAAGGACGCCCGCAATGAACAGCCGGGCGATGGATTGCTCGGTCGCCACGCCATAGACGATCAGGATGATCGACGGCGGGATCAACAGGCCCAGCGTGGCGGACCCCGCCAGCGTGCCGATCACCAGCTTTTCTGGATAGCCCCGACGCGACAGTTCGGGGATCGACAGCTTGCCGATGGTGGCGGCGGTGGCGGCGGACGAACCGGATACCGCGGCGAAGATCCCGCAGGCAAAGATATTGACGTGCAACAATTGCCCCGGCAGCCGGTTCATCCACGGCGATAGCCCGGTGAACATATCCTCGGACAGCCGCGAGCGGAACAGGATCTCGCCCATCCAGATGAACAGCGGCAGGGCGGCCAGCGCCCAGGAATTCGAATGCCCCCACATGGTTGTGGCCATGACAAGGCCCAGCGGCGCGTTGGAAAACAGCGCCATGGCGGCGATACCAACGCCCAGCAGCGAAAAGGCGACCCAGAGGCCTGCGCCGAGAAAGGAAAAAAGCAGAACAAGCAGTATGACGGAGAGAACGGCAACGGACATCGGTCAGGCTCCTATTCGCTCAAAAGGCTTTCGCCCTTGCCATCCCACGAGGCCGGAGCCCCGCGCAGCAGGCTGATCAGTTCGTCGACCAGGGCGATGGTGAGGATGATGATGCCCAGTGCCACGGGCAATTGCGGCAACCAGAGCGGGACAGAGACCATGCCGGAGGACCGATCGCCAAACTCGAAAGATTCGTAGACCAGCAGGATTACGTACCAGCTCGCAAAGGCGCTCATCGCAAGCGCGACGGTGACGACAGAGATCTCGAAAACCCGCTGCCCGCTCTTCGGCAGACGGCCCAAAAGGAGCGTGACGCGGATATGCCCGCCCGCCCGCAGCGTATAAGCCAGCGCGAGGAAGGTGGAGGCAGCCAGGAAGAAGCCGGTGAAATCCGCGTAGGACGGGATGGTCAGCCCGATGCCGATGCCTGTCACGGCGGCGGCGATCTTGTCGGCAAGGTTGAGGCAGACCTGGGCAAAGACCAGCGCCACGATGGCAAAGATGAAGAAGGCCGCGAGGCCGCCTGAGGCCCGGTATATGAAATCCAGTGTCGTCCGCATGTTGTCCCCCGTGGCGCTGCGGGGCCGGGGGCTCCATGGCGCCCGGCCGAATGGCTTATTGCTGGTAGGCGGACAGCAGGGCCTCACCGGCCTCGCCTGCCTCAGCTTTCCAGTTCTCCAGCATCTGCGCGCCGATCTCACGGAGGCCGGTCATCAGCTCTTCCGATGGCTCCCCCACCGTGATGCCGTTTTCGGCCAGCACTTTCGTCTGCGCCTCGGTTTCGGAGCGGCTCATTTCCCAACCGCGTGCCTCGGCTGCGGCGGCGGCCTCGAGCACGGCGGCCTGGGTGGCTTCGTCGAGACGGCGGAACGAACGCTTGTTCACCACCACGATGTTTTTGGGAATCCAGGCCTGAATGTCGGTGTAATGGGTCAGGAAATCCCACGCCTTGGAATTCACCCCGGTCGAGGGCGAGGTGATCATCGCCTCGACCCGGCCGGTGGAAAACGCCTGCGGAATGTCCGGCACTTCCACCTGTGTCGGCGCGGCGCCCGCGAGGTTGGCGAATTGCTCGAGCGTGGCGTTGTAGGTGCGGAACTTAAGGCCCGCCAGGTCGGCGACGCTGGTGATTTCCTTGGTGGTGTAGAGCCCCTGCGGCGGCCACGGCACGGCGTAGAGCACCATCATGCCCTGTTCGTCCAGCAGCCCTTCGATCACGCTTTTCTGTGCCGCCCAAAGCTTTTCGGCGTCGTCGTAGTTTGTCGCGAGAAAGGGCAGCGAGTCGGCCCCGAATGCCGGGTTGTCATTCGCCAGGAGCGACAGGAAGAACTCGCCGATCGGCACCTGCCCGCTGCGCACTGCCTTGCTGATCTCGGGATGCTTGAAGAGCGAGGCGGCCGAATGCACCTTGATCTCAAGCGCGCCATCTGTGGCGGCCGCCACGTCGCTTGCGAATTCGGAGATGTTGACGGTGTGGAAGGTGGCGTCCGGGTACGGCGTCGGCATGTCCCAGGTTTCGGCATGGGCGGTCATGGCCAGCCCGGCCAAGGCGGCGGCGGCACCGCCCAGAATACGTGATGCGATCATTTTGCACTCCCTGATTTTGGATGTCCCGAGGCTGACGTTACGTTTATAATTTGTCAACGTTTTGCCAGCGTCTGCTGAAGATTGATGCGTTGCTCGTTGAAACGATGGAATAATTGTGACATGATGTGCTTAAAACGTCAGCGATATGTGCCCGAGGAGAGTGCCAGATGTCAGAGCAAACCCCGGTCGACCGCCGAATCGTTTCGTCCCGCCATCTTGCAGAAGGCGACGGCTGGGAATTGTCAGAGTTGGAATTCGGCTTGATCGTCGTCTATAATGGGTTCTCTCGCTGGATGAATCGCTGCATGGCAGCCGCCGGTCAGCCAGATCTGAGTCCGCTGGAGATCCTCATCCTGCACAACGTCAATCACCGCGCCCGCGACAAACGCCTGTCCGACATCTGTTTCCTGCTCAATATTGAGGACACGCACACGGTGAATTACGCCCTGCGCAAACTCCTGCGTGCAGGGCTATTGGTGTCCGAAAAGCGCGGCAAGGAAGTGTTCTACCGCACATCCACCGAGGGAGTAGCGCTTTGCATGGCGTATCGCGATGTGCGGCGGCAGTGCCTGCTGGAGGGGCTGTCCTCGACCGATTTGGGCGGCAGCGAGCTGCGCGAAGTGGCGAGGATGTTACGGGCGCTTTCGGGCCATTACGACCAGGCCAGCCGCGCCGCTGCCTCGCTTTGAGACCGATGCTTGTTCGGGTATCGCGAAACCCGGACGTCCAACTCGGCTTGGAAGCCCGGAACTGCAGCCGAAAATGGCCATGAAGCCGTGGACAGGCGCTAATATTTCCGGCTGGAGGACTAGGGTCAGGACCCATTGATTTCCGTGTTGTGGCGTGATTCAGCGTTCGAAAAACGAGCGGTGACATGTCTGATCTCTTCTGGTTGAACGACGCGCAAATGGCGCGTCTTGAGCCCTACTTCCCAAAGTCCCGCGGCAAGCCACGCGTCGATGATCGGCGTGTGTTGAGCGGCATTATCTTCATCAATAGCAATGACTTAAGATGGCGTGACGCACCCGCAGCCTATGGCCCGCACAAGACGCTTTACAACCGTTGGAAGCGTTGGAGTGATAAGGGCATCTTCGCCCGGACGATGGCGGGTCTGGCAGCCGAGCACGGCGAAAAAAAGACCGTGATGATCGACGCAACGTATCTGAAGGCACACCGCACAGCGACCAGCATGGGCGTCAAAAAGGGGGGCGTGGACGCCTGATTGGCCGGACCAAAGGCGGCATGAACACCAAGTTGCATGCCATCTGCGACAGCAAAGGCTGCCCTTTGAACCTGTTCGTGGCCGCTGGTCAGGTCACCGATTACATCGGTGCGCGGGCACTGCTCAGCAGCCTGCCAGATGTCGATTGGCTGCTCGGGGACCGTGGATATGACGCCGACTGGTTCAGAGAAGCGTTGAAAGACATAGGGATACGTGCCTGCATCCCTGGCCGGAAACAGCGGAAGAAACCGGTGAAGTACGACAAGCGTCGTTACAAACGCCGCAACCGCCCCTCTCGTGACATTGCTCCGCAATGCACTACCGGGCAGTGATGCGAGATCATGTTCGGCAGGCTCAAGGATTGGAGACGCGTAGCAACTCGCTACGACCGAAGCCCCCAAGGTCTTGCTCTCTGCCATCGCACTCGCGGCAACCGTCATCTACTGGCTATGAGTCCTGACCCTAGGGGCGGGGTTTCTCAAACGATGGGTCAGGGGTTCCGGTAAAGCAGCCCATGACATGCGGATAGGTCTCGGTCACGACGTAGCCGTAGACGCCGTTCTGGACCATGCCGTTGCATTGGTCGAGATCGCCCAGCCCTTCGACGAATTCCCAATCGTCGACAAAGGTGCCGTCGTAGGCGCCGCCGGGGCCATCGTCGCCGTCCGGGCGTGTGCCGGATTTCAAGCGATAGCTTGTGGTGGCCGCGCGGATCGTGCCGTTGTCGTCGATGTAGCTGCCGAAGATCGGGAAGCCGTCCGCTGCAAAACCGATGACCGGTGACGCCGCGCCCGGGTTGTCCTGCTCGAACAGTGCCATCGGGTTGCCGTGGTAATGGTAGAGCCCATCATTCTGGGTGTGCGCGTTGTGGGCGTCGGTGCCGAACATGTTGCTCGCGGCCCCCATCGGATCAAAGCGGTAGGGTGTGGTCATGTCGAAGCACCCGATCAACCCGTCCCCGATGCCGTGGCACCCGGCCGCGATCAGATCAAGCTTTACACCGTTCAGGAACACCGCGTTGTCCATGCGCAGCGTGAGCGGTGTTGGCGTTTCAGTCGCGGTCGGCGTCGCCGTGATCGTATATGTCTGATCCTGCTCGGCAAATCCGTTGAAGAATCCTTCGACGGTGTTGAAGTCGTGGTTGGGCACGGCGTTTGATGCAATCGTACAGGTCTGTCCGTCCGCGGTGATCGTCACTGCGGCGTCATATCGTGTTTTGGTGAACAGGTCCGTGGCAGAGGCTGTGTGCTCGTCAACGTAGTCCGCGCAATTTGCGGAACGCTCCGTCAGGAACGCGTCGGTGATGTCATGTGCCTTGGCTTGCGGTGCCGTCGCTGCAACCAGAATGGCTGCGGCTGCGACAACAAGCGCCTTGTTGCTGATCGTCATGGATTTCTCTCATTGCAGGATGCGTGAGTTTGTTCGGTGCTTCCATGTCTGGCGGCCAGCCGATCGCTGAAGTGCCCGGCCCTGCGGGCGGCACAGGATCACGCTGCCGGGGCTGAAAGCTGACCCCGGCAGCGCGCATGTTCAGGTTAGTCGCGAATGACCCACTGCTTGAAGACAGGCTCCAGGTCGCCACAAGCCGCGACAATCAGATCGCGCGACTGGAAGGGGCCGGCGTCGTCGATGGTCGGCGCGACGGTCACGCATTGCGCCGGGTCAGACGCCAGATGGATCTCCATGGAGGTGTCGTCATAGGTGAACAGCTGAGCCTCATCCGCTGCGTCGCAGGCGATCAGACCAAAGGGGTTCTCGGCATTGTCGGGCGCGTTGTAGGCCATGCACTTGTCAGCATAGGTCGCCGACTTGATCATGCCGGTGTCGGGCTCAAAGGAAAAAAGCACGTCGTCGCCGGTTGGCTTGCAGGAATGCGTGTGCAGTTGGTCACTCAAACCCCGACCTTCGGTGTCGATGCACCAACCGAGCTTGGCCTCTTCATCGAGGTTGTCGGCAAGGTGGATTACCGGCCCGACGGTCTGAATGGTCGGCGCTTCGGCAAGCAAGGTTTGAGGCACTACGAGGGCCAATGCGGCGGCAAGAGCGGCGGCGTAAACTGAAGTGTTATTTCTCATCGGTCAGTCCTTTCTTGATGTGGGTTCAGGCGCAATTTGTAATTCGGAGGGTCAGCCCTGCGCCCCGGTCTGGAGTTGCCAATACCCCCCTTCCAGCGCCATGAGTTGGTCGTGCGTTCCGGTTTCACGCACATTTCCGTTCTCCATATAAACGATCATGTCCGCGTCGCGGATCGTCGACAGGCGATGCGCGATGACGAAACTCGTGCGGCCCTGGCGCAGATCGGCCATGGCAGTCTGGATTTGCATTTCCGTGCGGGTGTCGACCGAACTTGTGGCTTCGTCCAGGATGAGGATCGGGGCATCGAGCAGGAAGGCCCGCGCAATCGTCATAAGCTGGCGCTGTCCTTGGGAAAGTCTCGCTCCGCCGTTATTTAGAACCGTGTCGTACCCCTCTGGAAGGGTGCAGACAAAACCATCCACGTGGCAGCGTTTTGCGGCGGCGATGACCTCGTCGCGCGTCGCATCCGGTCGACCATAGGCGATGTTGTCATGGATCGTCCCGGTAAAGAGCCACGCATCCTGTAACACCATCGCCATGGCGCGCCGCAACGCGTTGCGCGGCATGGCGGCGATATCCTTGCCATCGAGCCAGATCACCCCGCTGTCAATCTCGTAGAAGCGGATCAGCAGGTTGACCAATGTGGTCTTGCCCGCGCCGGTTGGACCGACGATGGCCAGCATCTGACCGGGCGCCGCCTCAAGACTGACATCTTCGAACAGCGGCTGATCGGGTCGGTAACGAAACCCGACATGCTCAAATCGGACATGGCCTGCGACCGGCGTTTCCAGCTCTGCGTCCACCGCGGCGTCGGGGGACATTTCGGGCGCATCCAGCAACTCGAAAACCCGCTCCGCCGACGCAAGTGCGGACTGCACCTGCGCCGCCATGCTGCCAAGCTGCGAGATCGGCTGGCCGATCTGACGGATGTATTGGATGAAGGCCTGCACCCCGCCAAGACTGAGCGCGCCCGACAGCACTTGAAATGCGCCGAAAACAACCACCGCGATATAGGCGAGGTTGTTGACGAACATCGTCGCTGGCTGGATCAGGCTGGCAAAGACTTGGGCGCGCATGCTGGCGGCGGTCAGCGCGTTGTTCTTGTCGGCAAACCGCTGGTCCACGCGGTCGCGTGCACCATAGACCCGGATCAATGCCTGCCCGGTGACGGACTCTTCCACCAGTGCGTTCAGATGGCCGGTTTCACGCCATTGCTCCGCATATCTCGGCTGCGCGGCACGGCTCAGAAGGCGCGTCGCCCCAACCGAAATCCCGATCGCCACCACTGCGGCAACGGCGAGGGGGACCGAGAGTAGCAACATCATCGCAAACACGCCGACGATAGTCATCATCGCCAACATCGCCTGACTGGCGACCTGCTGTAGGTTCTGCACCATGTTGTCGATATCGTTGGTGAACCGCGAAAGAACCTCTCCGCGAGGTTGGGCATCGAACCATTTGAGCGGGACCCGGGCAAGCTTGGCCTGCGCTGCTTGGCGCAGATCACGACCCATGTTCTGCACCAGATCATTGATCAGCCAAGCCTGCGCGAAATTGAGACCAGATGCGACGAGATAGATCGCCGCCACGAGCAGAAGCTGGCGAACGAGGGCCGATAGCGTAAAGCCGTCGCTGACCAGAAGGTCGGTCGCAAGGCCCAATTGCCAGGGACCGATGGAACTGCCGATGACGCTGCCGACGCTGAGCAAGAGCGTACCAATCAGGATCTTGCGGCTGCTGCCAAAGGCCGTCCAGATCCGCCGTGCGGCATCCCCGGCAGCCTTTGGTTTCTCCCCTGCAACCGAACCGCCGGGTGTTCTGGGGCCGGGGGTGCTGCTCTGCGTTCGTGAGACGGTTTCAAGTTTCACGTCTTCCGCCCCGGTCATGCTGCATCCTCCTCGGGCCGGGCCTGCGAGTGGACGGTTTCCGCATAGACCGGACATGCCTGCATCAGGGTATCGTGCGGACCAAGACCGACCATGCGGCCTTTCTCGATGACGAGGATCCGGTCGGCATCCCGGATCGACGCCACACGCTGACTGACAATCACCGTGGCCGCGTTGCTGACGGCTTTTCTGAGCGCCGCGCGCAGCCTGCGATCCGTTGCCTGATCCAGGGCAGAGAAACTGTCGTCGAAGAGGTAAAGATCGGCGTCGCAAACAAGCGCACGGGCGATGGCGAGTCTTTGGCGCTGACCGCCAGAAAAGTTCGCCCCGCCCTGAGCCACGGGTGACATGAGCCCTTCGGGCATGGCCCGGACGAAATCGGCGGCTTGGGCAATCTCCAGCGCTTGCCACAGCGTAGCCTCGTCCGCCCCGGCGTTTCCAAGCCGCAGGGTGTCCGCGATGGTGCCAGAGAAAAGATAGGCTTTTTGCGGAACGTAGCCGATATGAGAGGAAAACGCCTCGGGCGCGATCTCTCGCAGATCGACATCGCCCAACATAACGCGCCCGGTGCTCGGATCGTTGAGACGCGCGATCAGGTTCACAATGGTGGATTTGCCCGATCCTGTCGCGCCAATGATGCCGAGAGTTTCGCCGGGACCGACGTCGAAGGTGATATTCTCAAGCACCATCGCCTCTGCGCCGGGATAGCCAAATCCGACGTCCTCCAGCCGCAGGTGCAACCCGGAGCCGCGCGGCGGCAGGGGTTTGGGCCGCGATGGCGGGCCGACTTCGACCGGGCTTTGCAGCAGAGAGGTGATGCGCCGGGCACTGACGAGCGCGCGCGGGAGCATTACGATCATCAGGCCCATCATCATCACCGCGATGAGGATCAGCGCAACATAGGACAGAAAGGCGATGAGCGCGCCGATCTCCAGATCGCCACTGCGGACTCGGTTGGCACCGATCCAGATCAGAGAAACAGAAGTCAGCTGCATTACGGCGACCAGGGATGGCATGATCATTGCCATCAGCCGGCCAGCATGAATCGCTGTCCCGGTCAGGTCAGCATTCGCCGTTCCGAACCGCCTGGCTTCGCGCGTCTGTTGCAGAAAGGCGCGAATGACGCGAATGCCCTCGATCTGTTCTCGCAGGACGCTGTTCACACGATCGAGTTGCGTCTGAATACGCTGGTACAGCGGGACGGCCTTGAAGGTCAGAAAGCCGATGAAGACCGCCAAAACGGGGACGGCAATCACCAAGAGCAGTGAAAGCTGCGCATCCTGACGGACCGCCATGATCGCACTCCCAACGCCCATGATGGGGGCGACGACGATCATCGTGAGGGCCATGATCAGCATCGACTGGACCTGCAAGACATCGTTGGTGCAGCGCGTTATGAGCGAGCCGACCGTAAATCCCTGTACCTGCGACAGGGCGAGGCTGTGGACCTTGGCGAAGACATCGGCGCGAAGGCTTTGTCCGATGTGATAGGCAACAGATGCCCCGAGAAAGACCGCCGTGGCGCTCAACACCAGTTGTACCCCGGCGGCAATCCCCATGAGCCCGCCATAGTATCGAATGGCCGAGGGGTCTTCGCCTCCGATCCCGAGGTCGATGATATCGGCGCTGAAACTTGGCAAAAGCAGAGATGCCGTTACCTGGCCGATTTGGCACACCAAGATCGCCAGAAGGGTCCACTTGTATTGCAGGAACCTGTCACGCCAAGTCGTTGCACCGGTGCTGCGCATACGAACATTGGCCATTTCTGTTTCATCAGCCATGTGCTGCTTTCAAAACCCGTTTCCCGCAATCTCTGCGGCCCGCCGGGGGCCGCGGAATATTCGCAAGCCCCGTAGGTTATTCGCCAAACCGTTGTTGGAAATCCCGGATACGCGCAGCGTTCACACCTTGGTCGCTGCGTCCGACGCGCGAAACGCCGCGCATGTCGACGCGGCTGCCGTCTTTTTGGGGTGTCACGACAACAACGACGTCATCAGCAAAGTAAAATACAGACGTCCGGGCGGTCGCTTCAAACCGAAGGCGTTCCGTGTCGGAGGCGACGATTTCCCATCCCATGTCCTGAGCAACCTCCAGCGCGCGCTGAAACGCGGCTTCCGCAGACAGCTCTGTTTCGAGGGGGGCGATATCGGGATAGGCCTTGGCCTGGGCCTCGGCCAGTTCCGGCCCGCCGTAGTCGAGCGTGTTGCTGGCACCCTCGCGCGTCTCATCCAGCACCTCGAACAAGGGCGGATTGGCGGTATCGGTCGAGATGTCGTGGATCGGCGCGGCCCGGGGCGCCGGGTTGAGCGTGGAGGCGGCCAACGGCGCGAGCAGCGCGAGGCCGATAACCGCGGCAATCCCCCCTGCCAGCATGCCGCCGCGTTCCTTGCGCACAATGTGGATGACCAGAGCGATCAGACCGAGAGCGGCGATGATCATCGCCAATGGATTGAAGTAGCTTCGGTAGAGCCCGAAGCCGGTGATCGGCTGCCACAGCCCCAGGCGGCCGCCAAACAGTATCAGTGCCGCGCAAAGGGCGCCAAGGACGGCAACAAAAAGTGCGACTTTTCCAGTATGTTTCATAGGTTAATAGGTCCTTCACTACCCAAGTTCGTTCTCCGGCCGTCGGCCATCGGTTCAGGCATCATCGCGGGCCGGTCAATTGCTGAATTGTTCAGGTGCGGCGGAGCCCGCGCCTGTGGCGATCTTCAGTGTGGCCCAGGCTTTCGCGGCGTCATTCACCGCCGCCGCTGCTGAAATCCTTGCCGCATTGGCGTTGCGATCGGTTTCGAGCAGGTTCAATAGCGTGATTGCCCCGCTTCGATAGTTTTGCCGCGCCAGATCAAGCGCGCGGTCGTAATCGCGGGCCGCCGTCTGTAACAAAGACGCGCGCTGCCGATAGCGGGTCAGGTTGGATTGCGCGACCTGCACATCCTCGACCGCCGAAACGACCGCACCGCGCCATGCGATCTCGGCCTGTTTGGCGGCAGAAATCTGGGCATCGCGGCTCGCCCGCAGCGCCCCTTGGTTGAACACCGGCAGCGACAATTGCGGCCCAAAGCTCCAGCTGTCGGCGATCTCAGAGCGGCTGACCGTGCCGGTCAGCGACAGCGACGGATAAAGCGCAGCCTCTGCGACGCCAACCTCGGCCACCGCAGCGGCCAGATCAGCCTCGGCGCTGCGCACATCGGGACGGTTGCGCAGCAGATCCGCAGGTACTCCAGTGCCCGCGCCGCCGGGGGTGGTGAGTTGCGGTGCGCCCTTCTGCAGCTGCGTCAGGATCGGCGCGGCGGGTTCGTTGAGCAGCGTTGCAATCGCAAAGACATTGGCGTCGAACAGCGCCGCATATTGCGGCAGGCTGGCCCGCGCCGTGGACAGCAGCGCCTGCGCTTCGGCCAACTCATACTCGGTCGCCGCTCCCGCGTCGAACTGGCTGCGGGTGATCTCGACCGTTTCTTCGCGTGTCTTGATCGTCGTGCGGGTCAGCGCCAGCACCTCTTGGTAATAGCGCGCGTCGGAATAGGCCGACAGCAGTTCGGCAAGCCACGCCAGACGGACGGTTTCGGCCTCGGCCCGCGCAGCGTTCAGTGACGCCGTTGCAGCCTCGCGTTCGCGCCTCAGACCGCCAAAGAAGTCGAGCACCAAAGCGGCGCCCAATGAGCCGCTGTTGGTGGTGATTGTGCCATCAATGGCATCGCCGCCGGATGTGGTGCGCTGTGCCGTCAACGCGCCGTCTACGGCGGAGTTGCCCCCTGTCTTGCGCAGGTTCGCCTGCGCCTGCCGGATCGCCTCAGTCGCGGCCATCACGTCAAGGTTCTGCGCCAAACCGCGCGACACCAGCCCGGTCAACACCGGATCCTTGTAGTCCAGCCACCATTGCTGTGTGGCGACCGTACCGATCGACTCTGCGCTGCCCTCGACAAAGCGGATTTGCAGGGCGACTTCGGGGCGTTGATAGTCCGTGCCGACCGCACAGCCGGCCAGAAGCAGGCTCAGGATGAGGTACTGCGGTTTCATTGCACGGCTTCCTTTCGAATACGGAACATCTCCGTGGTCTTGATGACAGCGACATAGAAGACCGGAACCATCACGATCCCGATGACCGCCGAAAAGATGATCCCGCCAAGCATCCCTGTGCCGATGGATTTCTGCGCATTGGCCCCTGCGCCAGATGCCAGAACCAGCGGCAGGATGCCGAAGCCAAAGGCCAGCGAGGTCATGAGGATTGGGCGCAGGCGCTGACGGGCGGCTGTGGTCGTCGCCTCCATCAGGGTCTGGCCCTTGGCGCGCAGCGATTCTGCAAATTCGACGATCAGGATGGCGTTCCGTGCCGCCAGGCCGATGGTGGTCAGCAGGCCCACCTTGAAATAGACGTCATTGGCCTGTCCAAAATACCAAGTGGTCACCAGTGCGCCCAGAATGCCGACGGGCACGGACAGCATCACCGCAAAGGGCACTGCCCAGCTTTCGTACAACGCGGCGAGGCAAAGAAAGACCACCAGCGCCGAAATCGCGTAGAGGACGGCCTCTTGATCGCCGGACAGACGCTCCTGATAGCTGAGGCCCGTCCATGCGGCAGCATAGGAGCCGTCGAGTTGCGAGGCCAATTCTTCCATCAGGTCCATGGCGTCGCCCGAGCTGACGCCTGCTGCCGCTTCGCCCGAGATTTCCAGCGCGCGCGTGCCGCCATAACGGGCCAGCTGCGGGGTGATCATCTCCCACTCCTGGCTCATAAAGGCAGAGAGCGGCACCATTTCTGACGTGGCATTGCGCACGTACCAGTGATCAATATCCGAGGGCTGCATCCGCCATTCGGCGCCGCCCTGAACGATCACCTCGCGCAGTGCGTTGCCGAGCGGGAAGTCGTTCACGTAGGAGCCTGAAAAAACAGTGGACAGCATGGTGTTCACATCCGAGAGCGAAACGCCCAGAGCCTCGGCCCTTTGCTGATCGATCCGCAGTTTCAGGGCGGGCTCGGTCGCCGCATCGTTGCCGCGCAGATTGGTCACCCGCCCGTCCTGATTTCCCAGCGCCACAAGCTGATCTGCCGCCGCGCTCAAGGCGTCCTGCCCGCCGCCGGATTGATCCACCAGATACATCGAGAACCCAGACGTGGTGCCCAGCCCCTGAATAGCGGGCGGCTGCAGCACAAAGATGCTGCCAAGGCGGGACTGGAAAAACCGGCCATTCGCACGCGCCAGCAGGTCAGCGGCATCGTCGTCTGGGCGCTCTTCGTAATCCTTGAGCTTGATGAACATGACACCGTAATTCTGCCCCGAACCGGCGAAGCTGAACCCGACGTTGGCGAAAACTCCATCCACGACAGCCGCTTCTTCGGTCAGCAGGTAGTCTTCGATTTGCTCGATCGTGTATTGCGTCTGCTGAACGGTCGAGCCTTGCGGCAGTTCGACCATCGCCATCAGAACGCCCTGGTCTTCGGTCGGCAGAAACGAGGTGGGCAGGCGGTCATAGACCCAATAGGCGCCGACACCCATCAACCCCAGAACGAGGATCATGCGGAACGGACGCAGCGCGAGCCGCCCGACCGTGGCGCCATAGCCGCCGGTCAACCGGTCAAGCCCGGTGTTGAACCAGCGCAGCGGCGCCGCAGGCGCTTTGCCATGACCGGGTTTGAGAAGCTGCGCGCACATCGCGGGCGTCAGGATCAGCGCCACGAAGAGCGACAATACCATGGCCGAAATGATCGTGACCGAGAACTGCTTGTAGATTACTCCGGTCGATCCGGACAGGAAGGCCATCGGCAGGAACACCGCCGACAGCACCATCACGATCCCGACCAGCGCGGTCGAAATCTCACCCATGCTCTTTTCCGTGGCGGCCTTGGCGTCCAGACCCTCTTCCGCCATCACGCGCTCGACGTTCTCGACCACGACGATGGCGTCATCGACCAGTAGACCGATGGCCAGCACCAGCGCGAACATTGTCAGAGTATTGATCGACATGTCGAAGGCCGAGAGCACGCCGAAGGTTCCCAGCAGCACCACCGGCACCGCGATCGTCGGAATAAGCGTCGCGCGCCAGCTTTGCAGGAACAGGAAGATCACGAGGAAAACCAGCACAACGGCTTCGATCAGCGTCTCATAGACCTGGTCGATGGAATCCTCGACAAAGGGCGAGGTGTCATAGGGGTATTCGATGCTCACCCCTTCAGGCAAAGCCGACGCCAGCCCGTCCATCACCGCGCGGACCCGCTCTGCGGTGTCGACCGCATTGGCCCCGGTGGACAGGTTGACTGCAAAGCCGGCTGCCGAATGACCATTGTAACGGCTGATGCTGCCGTAGTCCTCTGCCGCCAGCTCGACCGTCGCCACATCGCCGAGGTAGATCGCGGAGCCGTCCGCTGCGGTTTTCAGCAGGATCGACTGGAAATCCCCGACCGTCCCAAGCTGCGACTGTGCCGACAACGAGACGGTGAATTGCTGGCCCTTGATGACCGGTTGGTCACCCAGGCTGCCGACGGTGACATTTGTGTTCTGCTGCGCAACAGACGAGGTCACATCGGCGGGGGTCAGTTGATACTGGTACAACCGTTCCGGATTCAGCCAGATCCGCATGGCATATTCAGTGCCGAAAACGCTGATCGACCCGACACCTTCGGTGCGTTGGACCGCATCCTGGATGGTGCTGCTCAGGATGTCACCCAGTTCGAGCGAGGTATAGGTGTCGTCTTCGCTGACCAGGGCACCGACCATGAGGATGGAACTGGTCGACCGGGTGACGGACACCCCCCGACTGGTGACCGCGTCAGGCAGTTGCGACTCGACAAGAGCCAACTTGTTCTGCACCTGCACCTGCGCCATGTCGGGATCGATCGTGTCATCAAAGGTGAGCGAGACGCTGGCAGCCCCCTCGCTGGAGGAAGAGGTCATGTAGGTCAGACCATCCAGTCCCGTCAGCCCGTCTTCGATCACCGCGGTAACCGAGTGTTCAACTGTCTCGGCCGAGGCGCCGCTGTAGGCGGCCGAGATCCGCACCGTTGTCGGTGCAATGTCAGGATACTGCGAAATCGGCAGGCCGGTCATGCTGTAAGCACCCAGCAGCATGGTCGAGATGGCCAGCACCCAGGCGAACACCGGGCGGTGAATGAAGAACTTGGCCATGGATCAGTCCTCAACCGCGGGGGTGTCGGCGCTGCGCACGATGCCGTCTCCATCAATGACCGCAGTGACTGGTGTCACGGCCTGTCCCGGTCGGAGTGAGGACAGCGCGTCCACGATCAACCTGTCGCCCTCGCTCAACCCCGCGCGCACGATCCATGCGTTTTTATAGGAGCCGTCGTCTTCCAGTGTGACCTGCTGCGCGGTGCCGTCTTCACCCACGATATAGGCCGTCAGCTTACCCGAATTTCCCCGCGTGGCCGCCAGTTGCGGCACGAGATAAGCCTGCATAGTGCCGATCACGACTTCACCCCGCACGAACATGCCCGGAATGACCACATGATCGGGATTGTCGAATTTGAACCGGATGGTCACGGTGCCTGTCGTGGTCGAGACCGTGTTGCCGGCGGTGACCAACTGGCCAGTACCGCGAAACACCTCTTCGTTTTCAAGCGTCAAGGTCGCCTCAAGCGCGTCGTTCTGCTTGAGCGCGCCTTCGGCAATGCCCTTGCGGACCGACAGAATGCGCGCGCTGGCCTCCACCATGTCCACATAGATCGGGTCGGCCTGTACGATGGTGGTCAAAGCGTCAGCCTGTCCCGCTGTCACAAGATCACCGACAGACACGGTCGCAACATCGGCACGCCCGGCAATCGGGCTTCTCACCGTGGTCCATGACAGTTCGATCTGGGCATAGTCCAGCGCGGCCTGCGCCGCGTCCAGCGTCGCCTTGGCCTCGGCCAGACTTGCGCGCGCAGCTTCAACCTCGGCCTCTGTATACCCGCGACCGGCCAACTGCTCAGCGCGATCATAGGCCGACTGGGTCACCGCGAGGTTCGCCTCGGCCATCGCCACATCCGCCCGCGCCGTGGCCTCTGCCGCAACATAAGCGGAATCGTCGATCCGGAACAACGGATCGCCAACCTGAAGAAGCTGATCCGGTGAATAAAGAACCTCTTCGATGACGCCGCCCACACGCGGGCGCACCGCAACTTCTTGAAACGCGACAGCTCGACCCGGCGAGGTCACGACACGCGGAACCTCTTGTAGTGTCAGTTCAACAACACTGACTTCGAGCGGCCCCATGTCCATGCCACCCGGCGGACCGAATTGCGCATTTGCAATCGTGGCAGACACCGTCAGCGCGAAGACCGCACCCATCATTTTCCAAGCGCTGACTTTCATCCGGCTCACCATCCTTGACTTTCTGGCAATATTTGTGCCTTCTAGGCAAATGTTGCACACTATGCAAGAATGTGGAAAATGACAGTTTCGTTACGAGAGAGACGGAGACAGCAAACCGCGCGCGAGATTCAGCTGGCGACACTGGAGCTGGCGGTCCAGCACGGGCTAGAAAACGTCACCACGGAAGAGATCGCCGCCTCCGCAGGCGTCAGCACGCGGACCTTCTTCAATTATTACACCAACAAGGAAACCGCCGCGGTCGGGGCGCCGCCTGCTTTCCGGCAGGAAGACAAGGAAGCATTGCGAGATGGAACCGGCGCGCTGGCGGACGATATCAAACGGTTTCTGGACCAGCACTTGGAGACATTGGTCAAGGATGAACCCATCCTCAGGATGTTGGGTAGCGTCATGCGGTCAAACGAGAAGGCACGCGGCATTCTCGAAGGGTTTCTGATCATGGAGCGCGGCGAACTCACGGATTGCCTGTGCAAGCGGGTTCACAATCGTCAAACCGCTGCCGCGCTCGCCAGTGCCATCACCGGTGCGATTGGACGGGCGATTTACCTTTGGAACCATGAACCAGACCTCTCACTTGGCGTGGCCCTGGACATCGTCTGGGATGGCCTGATCGAGGCATCAAATCTTTTGGCGTCGACTTCGAGGGGCCAATGAGTACGCCGGGCGACGTCCGCCCGGACGACGCGCCCTTTTCCGGATGACATGGCAATTGCTGATCGACCTTTGGGCGCCGAAACCCATGGATGGGATCACCCGCTTTCCGAGGTGAGTTCCAGTTTCCGGATCCATCACGATTACCTAGCCCGAAGCCGCTCTGCAGTCTGTTCGAACCGATGTCATCAATGAAGATACATCCGTGTATCTCTCATTGGATGTAGTCAAATTCAACGACCGGTCAGCGCCAAGCTGAGAAAGTGCTGTTTGGGAAGGAAGTCGCGACCATTGAATTTCGCGTTTGCAGCGAATGGCGACAACGTCGCACCTCGATGCAGCACCTTGAGAGGTGGTTGAAGGTCGGCTCTGGGCCGCCTGCGAAGGTGGCCCACGTGGTATGTCGATCCAGGCGTCGGGCGCGTGGGGTTTACCTCACGCTCGAAATAGGTCACAACATCCTCGGTCAGCGGCACGATCTCGGTGTCCCTCAGCGCGCTGTCCGGCTGCGGCTGCCCCTTCTGCTTGCCGCGTGTGCCGAGGATCACGTTCCCATCCTCGTCGCGCAAGGGCCGCTCTACCGTGATCTGGCGATAGCCGAAGGCCTTGTTGGGCAGCAGCATCGACAGTGGCCGCAGCTTGACCTTGCCGCCGTCGGGCGCGCGCGGGGCATCCTGTCCTGCCTCGACGACCTCTTGCCCGATCTCCTTGCCCTCGGCGTCGATCAGGGTGGCCATCTGCGCCTCGATGCACTGGCCGAAGAGTCGGGTGACGATGCCTATGCCCTCTTCGCTGATCTCGCGCCGTTTCGAGCCCAGCGACTTGCGCATCTTCTGCCACATGCCCGAGGCGTCGATCAGCTGGACCTTGCCATTTCGATGCGCGGGTTTCTTGTTCGACAGGATCCAGACGTAGGTGGCGATGCCGGTGTTGTAGAAGAGGTCCGTGGGCAGGCCGATGATGGCCTCGACCAGGTCGCTTTCCAGCACGTGGCGGCGGATCTCGCTTTCGCCCGAACCCGCGCCGCCGGTGAACAGCGGCGAACCGTTCAACACGATGCCAAAGCGGCAGCCGCCGTCCTTGAGCGGGCGCATCTTGGACAGCAGGTGCATGAGGAACAGCAGCGAACCGTCCGAGACGCGCGGCAGACCGGGGCCGAAGCGGCCGTTGAAGCCCTGGACTTTATGTTCCTGCTGAACCTCCTTCTGCACCTTCTTCCATTCGACGCCGAAGGGCGGGTTCGACAGCATGTAATCGAATTTCGCGTCCGGGTGGCCATCGTCCGAGAGCGTGTTGCCCGCGATGATGTTCTGAACGTTCTGGCCCTTGATCAGCATGTCCGCCTTGCAGATGGCGTAGGACATGTCGTTCAACTCCTGCCCGTACATGGTGAGCGCGGCGTTGGGATTGTGCTCCATCAGGTATTCATCGGCGACGGACAACATGCCGCCGGTGCCTGCCGTCGGGTCGTAGATCGTGCGCACGACGTTGGAGCCAGAGAGGACATCGTCATCCTCGATGAACAGCAGGTTGACCATGAGGCGGATGACCTCGCGCGGGGTGAAGTGTTCCCCGGCGGTGTCATTCGAGGCCTCGGCGAACTTTCGGATGAGTTCTTCGAAAACGAGGCCCATCTGGGCGTTGGTGACGCGGTGCGGGTGCAAGTCGAAGCCGGCGAATTTCTCCGTCACCATGTAGAGCAGCTTGTTTTTGACCAAGCGGTCGACCTGTTCGGTGAAGTTGAACCGTTCGAAGATGTCGCGGACCTCGGGCGAGAAAGCGTCGACGTAGGCCAGCAGGTTGGGACCGATATTGTCCTGGTCGCCGATGATCTTGGCCAGATCGAGCGTGGAGCCGTTGTAGAAGCTTGCCCCCGAGGCGCGACGCATGAACCTGTCCGGCGGCAGGTCCTGCGCGATCATCTTTTCTTGGATGTCGAGGACGGCCTCCTTGGTGGTCGCGAGGACGCAGTCCAGACGGCGCAGGACGGTGAAAGCGAGGATGACGCGGCCATATTCGGACTGGCGGTAATCGCCGCGCAAGAGGTCGGCCACGGACCAGATGAGGTTGGATAGCTCGGACTGGGACATGGGAAACAATTTGCCTTTCAAACGGATGGTTAGCCGACACGCTACAAGCGCTGCACGTCTTGGACAACCGCGGGCCGATAGGGACTTTGCCGGTTTCTAAAATCGATTGAACTCATGCACTCATTTGCATTCATTCCTTTGAACGGGACGCTGTCCTGAATGACTGTTCTTCGGCAAAAAATGTTTTGTTTTGCATTGTGGTTTCAACGCCGAACCGCCGGACCGATGACCAGGCGCACCATGCGTAGCCTCGGCACGGCTTCCAATGTGTCCTCCCGTCTTGCCATTTGCGGCTTGCACCGTTCCCTAGGGCCCGTTGCGGTCCATGGCGCTCCCACTCTGAAAGGTTGCGCCAAGCGTCGAGTGACACCACCCGGCCTGTCCAAGTGAGTGGCCTTCCGCCTGGAGAAGTCCCGTGAACCAAGGGCTTTCTATTCCGCGATCTTGCCGCGGAGTTGGGTGCCTGACGGTCGGCCTGACGAACTGACACAACTGACAAGACTTGGCCGGACGCCAAATCTTTCCGCACGTCCGGACGATTTCGGAGGCTATTGTCAGTAGTGTCAGTCCCGTCAGTTCGGCAAAGGCTCTCATTTGCCGCTTGAAGCCAGATGCTCATTGCACGGCCTCATGGACTATCGGATGAACTGAATAGAGGCGTTTTGGCGCACCGCCTTTAGGGCCAGGTGGAACCGTGGTCAGCTTTACAAGATCGGCGGATTCGAGGATCCGAAGCGCTGGATTGATCTTCTCCATATCATGGAGATGGGCGCGTTGCTTTCGGCGCACCTCTCGGGCAGTGAATTGCTTCCAACCTTCTTCGCGGATAAGCAATCCCAATGCTCTCGCAGAAAGCTCCGCCTGACTAACGGAACGCTCCGCATAGGCTCTCCTGGCCATCGGCAACAGGTATTCCGCCACAAGATGCGCCGCCTTGCCGAAGTGCGCCACCGAAATCTCCTGCGGCTCATCCGTTTCGCCGCTGGCCCAATCCATAATTGCGAGTACAAGAGAAAGGCGCACTGCCATGCCCGGCAGTTTGCCAAGGAACGATAGGATTAACCCTTCGGCATTTCCCTCCAAGTCTCTGACATAAATTCGAAATTTGTCGAGCAGGTTGCGCGTATTTTCGGCGAATGGCACGAACGACGGACGAGGATGCCCGTCTTCATCGCTCGGCATTCGCAAAGACCAAAGTCTCCGAAGGGCGGACTCGATGAACACTTCGTCGTGGAGCGTTTCAGGCCGTTTCACCGGCGCTGGATTCGGCCAAACAGGCAAGAAACGTGCCAGCAGCCCGTCATCGTCGGCTTTCATCAGAAGACTTTGCAGGCGGTCGGGCTGAATACCTCCGAGTACGCCTATTGTCAGGAAATCGATATTCACGGAGTCTCGGCCTATACGCTCGACAGAAAAGGCGCGACCGCCGTAGGCTTCCAGCCAGAACGGACGATCAGACCCGCTGGAATAGCGGCTCATATTTACCAGCCATCCGGCCAACTCGTCGCGCACCAAGAGCGTTCCGCGAGGCTGATTGCCCACTATCATCGATAGTTTTTCGACCGTAGCGTCACACACCGCCAATCGAGGCACAAAAGGTTCAGGACCCGGGTCGGCGCTTGCCGGACGCTTGGGCGGTTCATCACCCTCCTTGATAGCTTTCTTGACTGCTTCCTTCCATTGGTTGTCAGTTACCTTTGCTACCTCATTCCTTTCGTACCAGTCGTCCCATTCGGATTGCATCGACTCTCGCATGGCCCGCTCAACACGTTTCAGAGGAACTAGAACGGCATCAATTGCAGGGCTCTTGCTTGCTGAGGGGTTCCCGATGATGACAGGCCAGATAACGGGCGGCTCGGTCCAACCTGACCATGGGGACGGCCATCTGGTGTTCCCAATCAGCGAACCGCAAACACCAAGCAGCGCGGCCATGACGTAGTCGGGCGGTGCACCTTTCGTCGCTGCTGCGCCTTTTATCCAGACCGCCCAATGAGGCGAAAAGACGTCATCCAAAGGCAACTCGGGCGGTTCGGGCAGATCGGAACGCAGCAAACGCGTGTCAGCCATCGGCCACTCGGGTACGAACGGGATTTCATTCACCGCTTTCATTTTCATTCAATCCCTCTGATGACGTCGTTCCAATCCCGGCCCTGGGGTGCTGGCAGGAGCGAAACGGACCATCCGTGCGCGTGCGCCCGTTCCGCCAAGGCAAAAGCAGCTGCCTGACCCGCGTCGTCCCCATCCGAGGCAATGTTCAGCCGACCTGTCTCCGGGGGAAGGCGCAACCCGCGCATCCCCGAGGTCGACAAAGCCGCCCAGATGGTTGCTGGCCCTCGCAGTAGACCACAGGCAAGCGACAGCGCGGTTTCGATACCCTCGGCCACTACCAGAGGGCCCTTCGCATCAGCGATCCGCACCGCTCCGCCAGCGACAGCGCCGAGCATTGCCTTCTTAGGGTCGAGCGCCGCCTTGGCTAAGCCGTCCGGGCGTAGGTAGGTTCGATGCACGGAGAAACCGTCGCCGCCCTCCACACGCGCCACGATGGCGGGCTGCCGGGTTGCAGTTGCCCCGTGCCAACACGCGGGATGAAACCGCAGCGTGCCGGGCAGGGGGCATGTGATGCCTCGCGCCTCGCGAAGATAGGTTTCAGCGAGCGTCCCAGCAATCCCCTGCGCCTCGTTCCAGAGTCTTTCGGCTTGCCGTGCCCGCTTGACTGCCTCGGCTAGTCGAGACGTCTCGCGTTTCAACAGATCGCGCGGATCAGGGGCGCGGTAGTCGCCGGAGGCGATGCCTGCGGCCACCAGAATGTGGTGAAAGTCGCAGCCCAACCGCTTGCAATGCGCTAGCAGCCGCCCGCCCGCGCCGTCACGGAGCGTCAGGGCGTTCTGCTCTTTGCGGCCTTCGGGCTGGCAGACGGGGCATGGCGCGCTTCCGTAGCTATGATACCAGCGCCCGCCGAGTCTTAACGTCAGATCGCTTGCATCAGTCATTGCCTGTCCCCCTGATCAGCGCGGCGATTGTGCGGGCCCGTGCCTCGGTCAGCCCGTGGCGCAGCATCAGAAGTTTGATTTGCAGATGTTCCATCATGCGCCCCCGAAGCATTGGGCAGCGTGACGAAGGCGGCCAGCGTCGCACGGTCAATGCGCATGCGCACGGCCCGTCCGGCCTTCTGAGCGTCCTTGCGCCGCAAACTCCACTGGATAAAGTCTTTGCAGACGACGACAGGCCACCTGCCGTCGAGATTGGCAACGACTCCCGGATCGGCTTCGGCAATCGCGTGGTGCTGGCGCTGGGCGCGCATTTCGGGTATTCTCGAAAGGCCTTCCGCTGTCGCTTGGATAGGACATTCGGCCCCGGTCGCGCCCGCCAGCGCGCCGGGGTAATTCATGGCAGGCATCCGTTAGGCTTTCCGCGTCTCGCGGGTTTCCAACCACTCACGAATGTCGCTTTCTCTCCATGCAACAAGGCGCGCGCCCAGCTTTACCGGCTGGGGAAACTCTCCCCTTTTCATCCAATCGTATAGGGTGGACCGGGAAAGTCCGGTAAAGGCCTCCACCTCGCGGCGGCGGAGAAGGCGGGTTTGATTGGAGTGCTCAAAACCGGCATCCGCTGCGGAGCCAAGCCCTGAAATTTGACCCGTTTCCACAGCGGCTCGCTCGTTGGCCGCCTTCACCTTTTGCAAGCGTTGCGCGATTTCAAACTGTGCATGGGCTTCATCGCTTTCGACATCACTTGAACTCGACATTCCATGTTCCCTTTTGTGTGTTGAACATACGGGGAACATCGCGGAACTTGTCTTCCAGCGATAAGGGAGGAAAATCACCTCTTCCCTGAATTAATTTTCTGCTTTAATTCAATTGCTTGCTTCACGAACTCCTCTGGGCTGGCGTCTAGGCCTCCAGCGTCGAAGACGTCCTTTGTAAACGAATAGAAACGGCCTTCCGTCTTATTTGAGTAATCGTTCCATGTCGGGTGTGCCGGTTCGCCAACGTACTCCTTGAAAGCCTGCGAACAAAGCTGCGCAACGGCAAGCGCGCCATCTTTGCGTGGAGCCCCTCTGCCAAACGTTTGCACCTTACCCTCAAGCTCGGCGGAAACCCGTTCGATAGAATGGCGTATCGCAGCAACCTGCTCGGTGAAGTCATTGGCAGCATGGGAAGAACCCAATTGGGCGCCTGACCAGATGAACTGCTCCAACTCACCGTTAGACAGGTCAAGCAAACCGTCTTGATTGCGCGCAATCAGCTCACGAGCCAAAGGATTCAGACCGGACAGTGCTCCTTCGGCCTTCTTGAGCAGTTGCACGATGTCCCTGAGTTGTTTGTTGGCCTTGGCCTTCTCTACTTCCAAGGGTCTCCCGATGCGATTTTCCTTGGCAGCAGTCAATGTCGAAAAAAATATTTCGATCAACATGTTACACGCTAATTCAGGCGCTTCATCCAAGCTGAGGTGTTGCTCCAAGATGCGCTTGATACGGGTTTTCAGTTCATCGCGTGATGCGTTCATTTGGGCGTGGTCATGTTTATTAGGTTGCCGTTGGGCACCGCTCTCGCTCTGAGAAAGTCGACCCAAGCCGCCATCATATCGCGCCGCCGGTCAAGCATGTCGGACCGCTGGTAAGCACGCTCGACCTCGGAACCGATGAAATGTGCCAGCGCGATTTCAGCCATGTCGCGGGGATAGCCTTTCTCCGCGGCCCATTGACGGAAGGTTGACCGCATACCATGCGGGACGGCGGGTCGCTTGTTGCGTGGGTCGATGTAGCCCTCTTCCCCCTGTTTGGTCTGGGCATCCTGCATCCTGCGCATGACGGCGGAAATCGACATGTCAGACAGCATTCCGCCTCGGGGAGCGAAGAAAACGTAGGGGGAGCCATCCAGACGCGGCAGGGCTTTCAGTAGTGCGACTGCCTCGCGCGTCAGTGGCACGCGATGCTCGCGCCCGTTCTTCATGCGGGAAGCTGGAACCATCCAGACGGGCCCCGTTGAAGAAATAGCGGCGTTGCCCATGTCAACTTCTTCCCAAGTCATGCCGCGTACCTCACCAGATCGCGCAGCTGTCAGGGTCAAAAATTCTAACGCCCGCGCGGCCATCCCGTCTCGTCGTTGCAAATCAGACCACCAGCGCGACACGTCTGACAATGCCAACGCCGGTTGGTTTTCACCCTTCGCGACTTTTGCCGGCTTCGGCAGTGTCTCGGACAGATTGCCCTTCCAGCGTGCAGGATTGTCACCTGTTCGATGTCCCGCGACGGTCGACCACGACAAGACATTTTCAATCCGACCACGCAGGCGGGAGGCTGTTTCCGTCTTGGTTTTCCATATCGGCTCAAGCACGCGCAACACGTCCTGCACCGTGATCTCGGCCACCATCTTGGGACCAAGGATAGGGCAAGCATAGGTGTCCAGCGTCGAGCGCCACTGTTTGCGATGCTTCTCATTTTTGAATTCTGACAGCTTCGCTGCCAAGTATTTGTCCACCGCCTCGGCAAAGGTCAAGCCTTCGCGGGCTTTGCGCTTGTCGGCCAATGGGTCGCCGCCTAACATCGCTTTGCCACGGTTTTCGAGCGCCAGTTTGCGTGCAGTCGCCAGTGTCACGGCGGGCGGGCTGCCCAGTCCGAGTTCGGTTCGCTTGCCGCGAATGGTGATCCGCTGCACCCACTGTTTCGCGCCGTTCTTCGCCACCCTTAGAAAGAGGCCCTGACCGTCGAAGTATTTGCCCGGATCGGTCACAGTCTCCACGAAGCGCGGTGACAGGGCCTTTTCCGGTCTGCGGATATTTTCACGCGGCATATTATCCCCCGTTGCATCCCCCACAATAACGAGGATTGCCTCGGATCATGTCGGAACACATCGCACAAGTGAAGGGGTGAATGCCCATTATTGCGTGGACATGTAGCGCCTTTCTCGGAAGTCAGCGGATCAATGCATGGCGGCCTTCGTCTCCGCCACAAACCATTCGCGAACCCAAGACCAGGCCTTAGTGCGGGCCTTTTTTCTTTTTGGTTCAAAGGGGTTTGACGATGCCATCCGACTTTCGGAGACTGGCCGTTGGCCCAAAAGTGGTCTCCGAACGCCCCGCGTCTCCTTTCACCCGCCCTTCACCCAAAACGAGACGTATTAAAAAATGCTTTTACCTTCAGAAGGTTGCCTAAAATTCACTACGCCGCAGTTGAGGCAGGTTCGACCGCTATCGAAACGGTCAGAGACACCTGAAGGCGGCGTAGTTCTTCGAAACAGTGCGAACGGTCGCGAGAAGTCTTTGATGACAAACAGACTTTCCGCTCATAGCCTGGCGGCATGTCGAACGGGCCCTGGACAGATGAAGAAAACGACCTGATCGTCGCGGATTACTTCGCGATGCTGGCCGACGACATGGCGGGCCGTCCCTACAACAAGGCTCAGCACCGGCGAAGTTTGATGCCCCTTTTGCGAAGCCGAACGGAAGGCTCGATCGAGTTCAAGCATCAGAATATCAGTGCTGTGCTGAAGGGGCTCGGCGAAGATTGGATCGCCGGCTACAAGCCAGCGTTCAATTTCCAGATGACCTTGGTTGATGCTGTGGCGCGCTGGTTGGCATGGAACCCGGCTTGGCTGGGTCGACTGCCTGGGACGCGGCCAGCTAATGGCCTGCGCGAGGCAGCGCAGATCTGGATGGGACCGTCACCGACGCTGTCTAACCAGCCGCCGCCGCAGGAGCTGGAGCAAATGTTGCATGTCGCAAGAAAGTTCGACGTGGCGGGTCGGGATGAACGCAACTGGGCCCTCGGCCGGGCGGGAGAAGAGCGAGTCGTTGCACACGAGCGATCCGCATTGAAAGTGGCCGGTCGAGATGATCTGGCAAGAAAGGTGCGTTGGGTTTCAGAAGAGGATGGCGATGGTGCTGGGTATGACATTGCCAGCTTCGCGCCAGACGAACGGGAGCGGTTGATCGAGGTGAAAACGACAAACGGCTGGGAACGCACGCCCTTTTACATCTCCCGCAATGAACTGGCGGTCGCCGAAGAGCGCCGGTCAGAATGGCGCTTGTTCCGTCTCTGGAATTTCTCGCGTGAGCCGAAAGCATTTGAGTTGCGCCCGCCGCTAGATGCCCATGTCTCGTTGACCGCGACGGCCTTTCAGGCGAGCTTTCATTAGAATCTAACTGAACCCGCGCTGTTCTTGCTCTGGCCAAGCCTCTCCTGCGAGAAAGCACAGATCGTACAGGCTGACCGCCAACGGCTCGCGCCCGCAGGTCAGCCGCTTGAGTACCTCCGGTGCTAGGTAGGCCAGCCGCAACTGGCGACTGACATGGCGCTCGGCCAGCCCGACGGCTTCGGCCAGTTCTTGGCTCGTGCTGAATTCGCCAGTGTCCATGCGCCGCCGCCAACCCCACGCCCGCCCAATGGCGCGGAGGACATGCGGATCCTGCGTCTGGTCCTCGCTCGGCAGATAATCGGCAGGCGGCAGGATTTTCGGTCGACCATTCTTCTTGCGGACCTTCAATGGTATCAGCACGCGAATTGTGTCATCGGCACGGGTCATTCGGCTGTCTCCAGATTGCGCGGCGCGACCATCTCGCGGATGACGCCTGCGATCCCTTCGCGCCTGATGTCCAACTCCAAGCCGTCGGCTGTGACGGTGACACGACGGATTGGAAGCTGGATGATCCGTGCCTGCTCGGTCGGGAACAGTTGCGCCCAGAGCGTGCTGAATTCATGCAATGCCGCGATGGCGTCCGCCTCCGAAACCGCGCCATCCTGTTGGCTCAGGGCCGTGATCACCTTCGTCACGACTTCTGGCGTTTGCAGGATGCGCCGGACCTCGGTCACGACCGCATCCTCAACCATTCCGGCCGCCAGCCGCATCGGGGCGGTCTCAGCACCGGTCTCGCGGTTCCGGATGACGTCCATCGACACGTAGTAGCGGTAAAGCTTCGCGCCCTTCTTTGTGCTTGTGGGCGTCATGGCCGCGCCGGTGTCGCTGAAGATCAGCCCTTTCAGGAGAGCGGGGGTCCGCGCCAGGCTGTGATTGGCACGTTTGCGCGGGCTTTCCTGCAGGATGGCGTACGCCCGATCCCAGAGGTCGTTGTCGATGATAGCGTCGTGCTCGCCGGGATAAGCCTTGCCCTTGTGGACAGCCTCACCGCGATAAACACGGTTGTTCAGCAGCCGATAGAGGTAGCCCTTGTCGATAAGCGTTCCCTGCTTGTTGCGGAAGCCGTCGCGGCGGAGTTCGCGTGCCAGAACCGTGGCGGACCCGAGTTCGCCAAACCGCTCGAAGATGCGACGCACCGATGCGGCCTCGGCGTCGTTCACCAACAGTTTTCGATCCTGCACATCATAACCCAGCGGAACATAGCCGCCCATCCAGATCCCGCGCTTGCGCGATGCCGCCACCTTGTCGCGGATCCGCTCGCCGATAACTTCGCGCTCGAACTGGGCGAAGCTGAGCAGAATGTTCAGCGTCAGCCGCCCCATGGACGTGGTGGTGTTGAACGACTGCGTCACCGACACGAAGGTGACGCCGTTGCGGTCGAAGATCTCGACCAGCTTGGAGAAATCCATCAGCGAGCGGCTGAGGCGGTCGATCTTGTAGACAACGACCACGTCGATCAACCCGTCGTCGATGTCGGCCAGAAGCAGCTTGAGACCGGGACGTTCGAGGGTGCCACCGGAAAAACCGCCATCGTCGTAGCGTTCGCGGATCGCAACCCAGCCCTCGGATCGCTGGCTGGCGATATAGGCTTCGCAGGCCTCCCGCTGGGCATCGAGGCTGTTGAATTCCATGTCGAGCCCTTCTTCGCTCGACTTGCGGGTGTAGATAGCACAGCGCAGGCTGCGCTTGGGGCGGGCGTTGATATCCATCATGCTTCCTCCCGCTTGCGTTCACGCAGGCCGAAGAAGCGATAGCCATTCCAACGCGTTCCGGTGATGGCACGGGCCACGGCCGAGAGCGATTTGAACTTCCGGCCCTGCCAGTCGAAACCGTCTGTCAGAACGATCACCGTCTGCTCGACCCCGTCCCATTCCCGGATCAGTCTCGTGCCCACCACCGGATTGCGCGGATCGGCGATCTGGTTTTTCCTCCGCGCGACACCCTCAACCTCATCGGCCAGCAGATCCAACATGCGGCGCGTTTCCCGGTCAGGGCCGCCGTAGGTCAGTTCCTGGATACGATAGGCGATGCGCATTTCCAAAAAGGTCCGGCTGTTGTTCGGCGCGGCACTGCCGAAAAGTTTTTGCCATTCGGCTTTCAGATCCCTGACCGACATGGCCTTCAGCGTGGCCAGGCGCGCTAGGACGGTTTGATCCATGGATCGGTCCTGCCCAGGTTTTGTAGAGCTTATCTTATTGTGATGCTTCATCAATTCCTCCGATGCGGATACGTTTTGCACGACGACCACCGCTCTTCCGGGGCGAGAAGTCCACGAAACTGTCTCCGCCTTCGGCAGATAAAGAACTGGCATCTTCGGCGTTCAGGCGAATGACGCCAGCCGCCAGAATGCGGCCGATTTCTTCGAGGCGCGCATCCGCTGACATGCGCTCAGGACAAAGGGGATTGGCACCCGAAATCGTCCCGATGGAACCAAGGCCAATCATGCACTAACATTCAAACTGGACCACTCAAGTGGGGCTGATCAGCCTTGGTTCCATCGGGACGATGGTTTCCGGGGCCGGTGGGCGGTAGCCCAAGGCACTATGCGGGCGTTTCGTGTTGTAGTGTTTCCTCCATTCTTCGATTAGGATTTGGGCTTCGCGCAGGCTGTAGAACATCTCGCCATTCAGGAACTCA
>NZ_JBQQXJ010000027.1:0-39560 GCF_052266595.1 Antarctobacter jejuensis
CTCGCTTCCCATCAAGAACCCCTCGTTGGCGTCCCGTCCGTTCCGTCTGGCGTCCCGTTGTGCGCCTCAGCGCCGCCGGTGAAGGGGGTTCTAAGGTTATCACCCAATACCCGCAAGCAGTTTTTTCCAGAAACGATAAGATTTTTGCGCCGCACCTGAAAAATCACATAATTTCAGCATCTTGTCGCACAAATTTTTCGCTGTCACGGGGCTTTTTGACCGCTTTTCCGCCGCGATGCAGCATTTGGACCCGCAAGATTTTGGGTTTTCCCCGGCCTTAGCCCCAACTCGCGGCGAGTCGCCTGCCTGAATCACCCCCCGACTCGGCCCCTCAACCCCGTGAATCGCCCCCATCCCCCCCGACTCGTCGCAAAAAATCCGCCCGGAGGCGGATTTTTCTTCGATTCACTAACCGGACTGGCGTCTCAGGCGGTCCGCAATCTTGGTCTGACCTTAATACGCACCGCCAGCAGCCCGAGGATCGCCGCCATGTAGATCAACGGCTCGATCTGAAAGCCTTTGACCAGCATCACGTAGTGAAGCCCGCCAAGCAGCACGGCGCCATATGTCAGGCGATGCAGTTTGCGCCATGCGGGCCCCAGCCTGCGCACCGACCAGTTGTTGGAGGTCAGGGCCAGCGGCACCATCAGCACAAACGCGGCCATGCCGACCGTTATATAAGGACGCTTCAGAATGTCGGCCCAGATCTGGCTGAGGATCTGCACGTCCAGAACCAGCCAGACCAGCAGATGCAGCGCCACATATATAAAAGTCATCACGCCGATCGCCCGGCGGAACTTCAGCAGGTTCACCCCGGCAAACCGGCGCAGGGGCGTTATCGTCAGACCGGCGATGGCCAACTGAAGGGCAAACAGGCCAAGCGCGTGCTCCAGCGCCTTGATCGGCTCGACCCCCATCGCACCGGTCGCCGCCTGATACAGATACCACGGCGCCGGCAGGGCCAGCAGCAGATACAGCCCCCAAACGGGCAGCCTGCGCGCCGCCTTGTTGAAGTGATCCACAAGGATCGTCATGCGCAACATTCTTTGCCAGCCTGGATCGGAGGACAGGGGACCGTGCCGTATGAGCAATACACGCAGCAATCGCCCGCCTTTGGCCGCAGCAGTTTTTCGCAGCCCGGACACTCCCAGAAGAACTGGCAGGCGTCTTCCGGCATCCTTTCCCGACTGCGATGACCGCAGGACGGGCAGGTCAGCGTCGATTCCAATTCGATCCCGCTCAATAGTTCGCTCGCAGATCCATGCCTTCGTACAGGCCCGCGACCTCTTCTTCGTAGCCATTGAACATCAGCGTCGGCACGCGATTGGCGAACAACCCGCCGCCGATGCGGCGTTCGGAGGCCTGGCTCCAGCGAGGATGATCCACCTCAGGGTTCACATTGGAATAAAAGCCGTACTCACGCCCAAGCGTCTTGTTCCAGCTTGTCGGCGGCTGGGTGTCGGTCAGGGTAATGCGGACAATCGATTTGATCGACTTGAAACCGTACTTCCACGGAACCACCAGACGCACCGGCGCGCCATTCTGGTTGGGGATGGTCTTTCCATAGATGCCCGTGGCCATCAGCGTCAGCGGATGGCGCGCCTCGTCCAGCCGCAGCCCCTCGACATAGGGCCAGTCCAACACCGGAAAGCGGGTGCCGGGCATTTCCTCGGGCCGCAGGACGGTCTCAAAGGCCACGTATTTCGCTTCGGGCTTGACCCCGACGATATCCAGCAGATCGGCAAGCTCGAACCCGTTCCACGGAACCACCATCGACCAGGCCTCGACACAGCGTAAACGGTAGATGCGCTCCTCGATGGTCATCTGGCTCAGAATATCGTCCAGCGCGTAGTCGCCCGGCTTTTCGACAAGCCCGTCGATCTGGATCGACCACGGTTCGGTTGTCAGCATATGCGCGTTCTTGACCGGATCGTCCTTGCGCGTGCCGAACTCATAGTAGTTGTTATAAGAGGTGATCTCTTGCCATGTGTTCGGATCCAGCGCCCCGGCGTCCTGCGCCTGCGCGGCCCCGGGCATTCCGGACAGCGTCAGCCCCCCGATACCCGCCGCCGCACCGGCGCCGATCCCCAGACCGGCCAGCACGTTGCGGCGGTTCAGATAGTGACGCTCCGGCGTCACGTCGGCGCGGGTGAGCTTGTTCGTCCAGCGGTTGGCCATGATGTCTCCTTGGCTACTTTGGCTAAAAGATAGTCGAAGTGCGGCCACCAACAAACCAACACAGTCTCACGTTGACGTCACGCCCCTGTAACATGGTGGCCTATCGTGAAAGGGCTCGGCCGCTCAGATGCGGGTTGCTTCGTACCGGCGCACAGCCAGAACCGCCGCCGCGTAGTCGCCCAGAGAGATGCCGCGAAAGGCAAAGGCCCTCGGCCCCGGTCGGACCTTCAGCGATCCAGAGGCCAGTTCCGTCAGGTCGCCCGATACCAGTTCCAGAGGCAGCATCGGGTTTTCGCTTTCCTGTTCCTGCACCATGTCGTCGACAACAATCGTTCCAAAGGCCGACAGGCCGTCCTGCACCCACGGGATACAGGCATCTGTGATCGCGGCGAATGACGTTGGCTTCAGCCATCTTGCGTCCAGAAAGGGGCGGACAGAGAAATCCAGAGTAATGGAAGACACGACAAGGTCGGCTCCGCGCAGAGCGACTTCGGCGGTTTCAGAACGCTCCGCTGCCAGCCCCATGCCAACGGCCATTTCGCAAAGGCGCTCCGTATTGACGCTGCCGCGCCCGAAGGCACGGATACGCTTCAGGGGAAACAGCTCGGCAAACGCCTCCAGATGAGACTGGGCTTGGACCCCGGTGCCGACGAAAGCCACGGTTTCCGCGTTCGGATCTGCCAATCGACGGGCGGCAACCACCGACAAGGCCGCTGTTCGTACCGCCGTGATCCAGTTCGCGCCCAGAACCGCCCGCAGCAGCCCGGTTTCCGCGTCCAGCACCATGATGGCCCCGTTGATCGAAGGCAGGCCCCGGCCCGGGTTGTCCGGGCAAACGGTCACCTGCTTGACGACAATGTCCCCATCATCCCCCAGGGCCAGCGTCGACATGGCATAGCGTCCGTCACCGGGCAGCAGTGCCGACTTCGGGGCGGTGTGCAAGCGTCCCTGGGCCTTGGCGGCAAGCGCCGCCTCGATGGCATCCGCCACTTCGGACGGTGCGAGTCCCAAAGCCGCAAGGTCCTTATCAGATAGATAGATCGGGCTGTTATCTTCGTGCAACTTCACGCCGTCTCCACTCAGGGCGCCTTGGCGTCGACCTGCATCCGCCGCAGCGCTTCCTCGAACATCCGGTTCCCCGCCGCGCCGCCATCACCAAGCCGCACCGAGGGGTAGATCTCGTTCATCTGCACAGAAGAGCCGTCATCCTTGACCACCCGCACATGACGACGCCGCATTTCCCGCGGTTCCGCAACCCCGACGGAATGCGCGATCGTCTCCACCTCCGAGTTCACCGCCTTGGCGTAATGCGCAACGCGCTTGTCCTTTTCCTTGACCACAAGCCCCTTCTGCAAAGAGGGGATATGCGTTGTGATGCCGGTCGGGCAGGTGTTCTTGTTGCACTTCAGCGCCTGAATGCAGCCAAGCGAGAACATGAACCCCCGGGCAGAGGTCACAAAATCCGCGCCAAGGCAAATCGCCCAGGCCACGTCACCGGGATTGACCAGCTTGCCCGCCGCCACGATCCGAATACGGTCATGCAGGCCTGCCAGATCGCGCAGGTCGACCATGCGGATCAAAGCCTCGCGCAGCGGCAGACCGACAAGGTCGATCAGGGGCAGCGGGGCCGCACCGGTGCCGCCCTCTCCCCCGTCAACGGTGATGAAGTCCGGAGCGCTTTCGACGCCGCGCTCCTTCACCTTCTTGAAGAACGCAAACCACGGATCGGCAGAGCCCATGCAGGTCTTGAAACCGACCGGTTTGCCCGTCACCTCACGGATGTGGGAGATCAAGTCCAGCAGGTCGTCGAAATCGTCCACTTCCCGGTGGCGGTTCGGGGAAATCGCGTCCTTTCCCATTGGCACGCCGCGGATCCGGGATACCTCTTCGTCGATCTTCGCAGCGGGCAGGATGCCCCCTTTGCCGGGCTTCGCGCCCTGGCTCAGCTTGATCTCGAACATTTTGACTTCGGAATGCCCGGCAATCTCTCTCAGCTTGTCGTCACTCAGGTTGCCCATCTCGTCCCGCACGCCGAACTTCGCCGTGCCGATCTGGTAGACGATGTCGCAACCGCCCTCCAGGTGATAGGGTGACAGCCCCCCTTCCCCGGTGTTCATCCAGATCCCCGCCTTCTTGGCCCCCCGGCTCAGCGCCCGAACGGCCGGCTTCGAAATTGCGCCGTAGGACATGCCGGAGATGTTGAAGATCGACGGCGCCGCATACGGTTCGCGGCAAAAGGGACCGATCACCAGCGGCTCGGTCGAGGCATATTGATCGTCCAGCGGCGGAAACACCGCGTTCATGAAGATCGGCGTGCCGGGAATGTTCAGGTTCCGGGTCGAGCCAAAGGCAACCGTGTTGCCCTTGTTTTCGGAGGCATTGTAGATCCAGTTCCGCTGCGCCCGGTTGAACGGCATCTCTTCGCGGTCCATGGCAAAGAAGTACTGCCGGAAAAACTCGCCCAATTCGGTGAACAGGTTCCGGAACCGTCCAATGACCGGATAGTTGCGCCGGATCGCATCCCCTGTCTGGGTGCGGTCGATGACATACATCACGATCGCAAGCGCAAACCCGACCCCGATCAGAAAGACAAAGAACAACGCCAGGTACTGCAGCGCCGCCATTGCGTATTCCATATTCCCCTCCGCGAATGTGTTGATTTGCCTCAAGGCGAAGCCAACCCTTGAACGTTACCCTGACACCATCACAGAGGAATGGCACCCTGTCTGCCCATTTCGTGCAAGGGAGGATACATGAAACAGTTCATCTGCGCTGCGGCGCTTGCGATCTCGGCCACCGGCGCGCTGGCCGAAGGCATGGTCACCTATGACACCGACCAGAGCTTTGATGACGTCGTCTTCGGACTGGAAAACGCCATCATCGGCGCCGGTCTTGTCATCGACGCCGTCAGCCATACCGGTGATATGCTGGAGCGGACAAAAGGCGACGTCGGTTCGGACGTGACGATCTTTACGCAGGCTGACATCTTCAGCTTCTGTTCGGCGCAGCTGTCGCGCGAAGTGATGGAGGCGGACCCGATGAACGTGGTCTTTTGCCCCTACGATATCTTCGTCATCGTGCAGCCAGCCACTCCGGACACGACAACCATCGGGTTTCGCACCTACCCCGAGGGGGAGATGAAAAAGATCGAGGCGCTCCTCGACGGTATCGCGCGTGAGGCCATCGGCCTCGACTGATGTGAAGAAACGGGCCGACAGCGGCCCGCCAACCTTCTTGGATCATGCCGAAAATCGGCTTTTGCATCACAAAGATGTCAGTGGAAATCCGCAAGCACAGCGGCTTAGCAATCCCGCCTCAACGGTCAAGGCAGGCGCGAAAAAATCCTGCCTGATCTGAACGGTGCGCCGCGCCGTAGTCCTTCACGATGCTAACGAACGCATCCTTGATCCAAGGAGGACCAACAATGATCCGCAAGACATTCCTCGCCGCCACCGCGGCCTTCGCCCTGACAACCACCTCGGCCTTTGCAGGCGGCCATTCGATGGACATCGTCGACACCGCCAAGAACGCCGGTTCGTTTGAAACCCTGCTGGCCGCCGCAACCGCTGCCGGCCTCGTGGACACGCTCAAGGGTGACGGCCCGCTGACCGTCTTCGCCCCGACCGACGCGGCCTTTGCCGCCCTGCCCGAAGGCACGGTCGAAAACCTGCTGAAGCCGGAAAACAAGGACCAGCTGGCCGCGATCCTGACCTATCACGTCATCGCGGGCAAAGTGATGTCGACCGATCTGGTCGACGACATGAAGGCCGCCACCGTCGAAGGCTCGGAAATCACCATCGATCTCGACAATGGCGTGATGGTGGACGAAGCGACCGTCGTTTCGGCCGACATCGAGGCATCGAACGGCGTGATTCACGTGATCGACAAGGTCATCATGCCGGGCATGTAATCTCGCCCGCCACGGCAACCACGGAAAAGGCCCGCGTCCCGCGCGGGCCTTTTTCATGCGCAGCAAGCAGAGCCTGTCACGATGAAGCCTCAACAGGCCATAGCGGCAATGTCAGATACACCTACGCCGGGTCCCGCACGCAATGTGCCAACCAAACAATATATCTATGTTTGAGAGTTGGTGCCCAGGAGAGGACTCGAACCTCCACGACCGAAGTCACTGGTACCTGAAACCAGCGCGTCTACCAATTCCGCCACCTGGGCATCAGGAGCGTGAGGCAGGCGTTTAAAGCTGGTACCGGGGGGTGTCAACGGCCAATTTCAAGAATTCTTCACGCGGCAAACGGGCGCCTTGCGGGGACCGGCCTGCGCCGGTATTCCTGCAGCGCAAGCTGTTCCAGGGGAGAGCGTCCATGTCCAAACTCGTCACCATTTATGGCGGCTCCGGATTCCTCGGGCGTTATATCGCCCGCCGTCTCGCAAAAGAGGGCTGGCGCGTGCGCGTCGCCGTCCGCCGCCCGAACGAGGCGATCTTTGTCCGCCCCTACGGCGTCGTCGGCCAGGTAGAGCCGGTGTTCTGCAATATCCGTGACGATGACAGCGTCCGCAGCGTGATGCAGGGCGCAGACGCGGTGGTGAATTGCGTCGGCACCTTCGACAAGGGCGGCAAGAACAACTTTGACGCCGTCCAACACGAAGGCGCAGAGCGAATCGCCCGCATTTCCGCCGAAGAAGGCGTGGGGCGCATCGTTCATGTCTCTGCCATCGGTGCGGACAAGGACGGCGACAGCCTCTATGCCCAGTCCAAGGGCCAAGGCGAAGAGGGCGTGATGCAGCACCGTCCGGATGCCGTCATCCTGCGCCCTTCGGTGATTTTCGGACCTGAGGATGAGTTCTTCAACCGCTTCGCCTCCATGACGCGGATGAGCCCGATCCTGCCCGTGGTCGGCGGCGACACCCTTTTTCAGCCGGTCTATGTCGACGATGTGGCACAGGCCGCGGTCAAAGGCGTCATGGGTGATGCACAGCCGGGGGTCTACGAACTCGGCGGGCCGGACGTCCACAGCTTCCGCGAATTCATGCAGATCATGCTGGGGGTCATTCGCCGCCGTCGCCTGATCGTGAACATCCCGTTCCTTGCGGCGCGGATCATCGGCTCTGTCTCGGATTTCGTGCAATCGGTCTCGCTTGGCCTGATCCCGGCACAGATCACCGCCGATCAGGTGCGCAGCCTGCGCAGCGACAACATCGTCGCGGCTGACAGCAAGGGTTTCGCCGATCTGGGGATCTCACCCACGGCGGCCGAGGCGGTCCTGCCCGACTATCTCTGGCGCTTCCGCCCCTCGGGCCAATACGAGGCGATCAAGGAATCGGCGCAGAACCTGCGCTCGCACTAAGACAAAAATCAAAGGCGCCCGTCAGTGCGGGCGCCTAAGCTGCGTCAGCGTTTCGCTGTGCCAGCACCCGGGCGGCGGTGCCGAACTTTCCGCAAACTGCGAAGCCAACCACTGCTCACATGCGGTGACCAGCGCGCATCCCTGACAGCGTGTCACCATCCCCGCATAGGTTTCCGGCGCCAGCCTGCCATCGCGTATCGCTTCTGCCAGATTCACCCCCATGACACGCGCCACGCTACGCGTCAGAAAGAAATGTCGCTCGGGGCTGCCAAGAGACAGGGGCATCGGGGTCACTCCTTTCGCTTTTCCGCCTCCTGCGTGACCTTGAGGTCCGCAAGACGCTTCCGGTTGATACAGCCGTCGGGGAAGGGGCGGGTCTCGTCCACCGGCTCCGATAGCCAGCGCTGACAGCCTTCGCCCCACTGGCACGTCCGGCATTGATGCACGATCCCGGCCCAGCCCTCTTGCGTCAGTTCACCGGTTTCCGCGGCCTTGACCAAATCCACACCGGTTGCCCGCGCCATGCGCTGAACCAGCCAGTAATGCTCGTTCTCATCGCCCAGCACCTGCGGTCGAGTCGGCGCGCGGTCTGCTCCATCCATCGCCATCACCGCTGCTCCAAGGCTCGGAACAGGTCGGCATTGCGGCAATAGCTCGGGCTTTCGGGCGCCGGCGCTGTCTGTTCGGCCATCCAATGCGCGCAGCCTTCGGGATTGGTGCATTGGGCACAGCGCAGAACGGAATCCTCAAGCTCGGTAAAGCTCAGCGCTCCGCGCAGCATCTCTTCTTCAAGGTCCAGCCCCCGAACCCCGGCCATCCGATCGACCAGCGAGGCATGGCGCTTGAGCGCGTCTTGGCTGTGCATTCCGGGTTCCCTCTGTCCTGTGCGATTTGGGACAGTCTGCGGGACCGGTGTGGCCTGCGCCTTGACTCAGGTCAACGTGGGCGCGTCTTTCGCGGCGTCACTGCCCCTGCAGGGCGGCGGCCGTCTTGCGCACGATCTGGGCGCGGGCCGCGTTGGGCGGGTGGCTGCCAAGGAACCGGTTGCCCGGATCCGGGATCCGCGTGAAGAAGGCCGAGCCGCGCACCGGATCATAGCCGGACCGATAGGCGATGATGGTCCCCAGCTGATCCGCCTCCAGTTCGAACTCTTTGGAATAGGTCCGCGCGCCCACCGCCGCGCCCAGTTGCTCGGCATTGCGCACCGCTTCGGCCTCTGCCCCGCTGATCGCGGCGATCCCGGCAAAGACGACCGCGCCGATGGTCGCGCTTTCGCGGGTCTTGGCCAGATGCTCCTGCACGTGGTGGGCGGCCTCGTGCCCCATGATGAAGGCCAGCTCATCCGCGTTCCGCACCGAATTGATCAGCGCGATGTTGAACGCAAGGATCGGGCGGCCAAACCGGTCCTCTGTCTGAAACGCGTTGGCCGGTTGATCCAGACGATCGTCCACGACGATCTGGAAATCGCAATTCAGCCCGGAGGTCCGCGCCCGGCATTCGCTTTCGGCCACCGGTTCGACCGTGTTGACCACCTGCACGAACTGGCGCGCGGCCTGATTGGCGCGCACCTGCGCCTCGGACCCTCCGGCGCTGCTGGGGGCCGGAGCGGGCAGCATGACAGGCTCACAGGCCGCAAGCAGGACGAGGACAAGAGGCAGCAGGAGACGATACATGAGTGCAATTCCGCCAAGCGTGAGTGTTTCCTTGGTAATAGGGCGCGATGGCCCCCGGCGCCAGAGCGGGACGATCACTTGGCGGTGTTGCGCCGGATGCGTCACCCCCGGCGCACCGAATCGGATTGCGGCCCGATGGCCAGCCGATACACTTGGCCCATGTACAGCGTAGAACATGATTTTGATGCCACCGTCGTGACCCTCGTGGATGAGGGGCGCGCACCTCTGCAGGAGGATGTGATTGTCTCGGGCTTCGAGGATTGCATCACGGTCGAGCAATATGACGCCCGCACCGATACGACGCAGCGTATCACGCTCTCGATCTCGCAGATGAACGATCTGATCGCCGCGGCCACCAGCCCGGAAGGCGTCTATCGCCGCGAATAAAACGCGTCACTCCGCGATTCGAAACGTCTTGTCCCGGGACGTGGCGCCCCGCAGCAATGCGATCCGGCTTTTCGGAACGCCCAGCGCCTTGCTCAACAGCCTTAGGACGGCGGTATTTGCCTTGCCGCCCTCGGGCACCGCCGTCACCGTCACCCGCAGCTTGCCCGCCTCATCAAGGGTCACGGCGTTCCGCGCGGCCTTGGGCGTGACACGAACCTCAAAGGTCGTGCCGGGGCGGGAAAAGACAGAGAAGTCGGCGGATTTCATGGGGCGCTGCTACCCTCATGTGCGCCTTCGCGCAACTTTGCCGGTTGAATCCGGGCCGCGCCCGCCTGACATAACAGGCGCAAAGACGAAGGAGACGCCATGCCCACCCCGAATCCCCCCGCACTGGAGTTCCTGCTCAGCCGCCGGTCCCGCCCGGCCAAGACACTGACCGGCCCCGCCCCGGACGCAGAGGCGCTGGCGCCGATCCTGACCGCCGCCGCGCGCACCCCGGATCATGGCAAGCTGGAGCCGTGGCGCTTTGTCGTGCTGCAGGGCGCGGCGCTGACCCGGATCGCCAATGAGGCCGCCGCCGCCGGCGAACGTCTGGGCAAAAGCCCGGAGGACATCGCCAAGGCGCGCAATGCCTTTGCCGACAGCCCGCTTTGTGTCGCGGTGATCGAGGTGCAAAAGGACAGCCCCAAGATCCCGCCCGTCGAACAGACCTATTCCGCCGGGGCGGTCTGCCTTGCGCTCCTGAACGCGGCACTGGCGGCGGGCTGGGGGGCCAATTGGCTGTCCGGCTGGGCCAGCCACGACCGAAACTTCGTGACCGCCGCCCTTGGATTGGCCAAAAATGAAACCGTCGCCGGGTTCATCCACATCGGGACGGAAACCTCCGCACCGCCGGAACGCCCGCGCCCGGACCTGAGCCAGATCACCACATGGGTGTCGGAATGATCTTCGACGCGGTGTCCCGCGCCATCGCCCAGATGCCGGACCCGCGGTTTCGCGGTGTCTTGCTGCGCGGCATCGGCATCACCCTTGCCGCGCTGATCGCGGCAATCTTCGTCGTCTTCAAACTGATCGGCTGGATGGTCGGCGACGACGCCAGCCTGCCGTGGATCGGCACCCTGTCCTGGCTCGACGATGCCGCCAGCTGGGCCTCTGTGCCGGTGATGATGGTGCTCTCGGCCTTTTTGATGGTGCCCATCGCCTCGGCCATCACCTCGATGTTCCTCGACGAGGTCGCGCAGGCAGTCGAAGACAAGCACTATCCGGGCCTCGCCCCCGCCACGCCGCCCGGCTTTGTCGACAGCCTGATCGATTCGCTGGGGTTCCTCGGCACGATGATCGTGGCCAACCTCTTGGCGCTGGTGCTTTACCTGCTGTTCGCGCCGCTTGCGCCGCTCCTTTTCTGGGGGCTGAACGGCTTCCTGCTGGGACGGGAATACTTCACCCTCGCCGCCATGCGCCGGGTCGGCCGGCAAGAGGCACGCAAACTGCGCCGCCGCCACCTTGTCACGATCTGGGCCGCAGGCGTCCTGATGGCAGTCCCGCTGACCATCCCCATCGTGAACCTGCTGGTCCCGGTGCTGGGCGCAGCCACCTTCACCCATATCTTTCACCGGGTCGGTCGGGGCTGACCCCGGCCTTCATTGCGTTTGTGAAAAACCTCGGGGGGGCGTCCGAAGGGAGACGGGGGGCAGAGCCCCCCTCTTCACTTTACCTCAACCCCGTCCATCCGGTTGAACATCCAGCCGTCGATGTCCCGGACCGTGATCACCTCGAACACGATGATCGAGGCGACCAGCGCCCACAGCACAAGGGCAATGCCGGTGGTGATCCAGGCCTTGCGCTTGAGGTTGTGCTCTTCGGGGCTGCCCGCATGGGTGCCCGGTTCCACCGCCCCGACGTCGCCCTGCGTCTTCAGCCGGATCGGGATCACGCAGAGAAAGGTCATGAACCAGATCACCGCGAACAGGACCAGCGCCGAGGTTATGCCCATCAGACCTGCTCCAGTTCCACGAGGCAGCCGTTGAAATCCTTCGGGTGCAGGAACAGCACCGGCTTGCCATGCGCGCCGATCTTCGGCTCCCCCGTCCCCAGCACCCGCGCGCCGGTTTCCTTCAGGTGGTCACGGGCGGCGATGATGTCCTCGACCTCGTAACAGACGTGGTGAATCCCGCCCGAGGGGTTTTTGTCCAGGAACCCTTGGATGGGGGAGTTTTCGCCCAAGGGATACAGCAGTTCGATCTTGGTGTTGGGCAGCTCGATGAAGATCACCGTGACGCCGTGGTCCGGCTCATCCTGCGGGTCCCCCACCGTGGCGCCCAGCGCACTGCGGTACTGAGCGGCGGCGGCCTCCAGGTCGGGCACGGCGATGGCTACGTGATTCAGGCGTCCGATCATCTGTCGTCTCTCCATCTGTGACGTTGAAACAGGTTATGGCGCGCGGACACAGACCGGACAAGACGGTGCGACCCTTAACCGCTTGTTCACCGTGAACGGCCAATCTGTCAGGCGACTCGATGAGGAGCCCCCGAAAATGGACGAAATTGACCACATAGCCACCCACCTGCGCCCCACAGCGACGCGCCCATTGCTGGGCCTGACGATTCTGGTGGTCGAAGACAGCCGCTACAGCTGCGATGCCATGCGCCTGCTGTGCCTGCGCTCGGGCGCGCGCATCCGCCGGGCGGACTGCCTGAAATCGGCGCGCCGCCACCTGCGGGTCTACCGCCCCAGCGTGGTGATCATCGACCTTGGCCTGCCGGACGGGTCGGGGGCCGAGCTGATCTCGGAACTCACCGTGGCCTGCCCGCGGGTCGACGTGGTGCTGGGCACCAGCGGCGATACCTTTGCCGAAGAGGTGGCGTTGGCCGCCGGGGCCGACGGTTTCCTGGCCAAGCCGATCTCGTCGGTCGTGGCCTTCCAGAACGCGATTCTCACCGCCCTGCCCCCGGAACGCCGCCCCACCGGCCCGCGCCTTGTCTCCGACGATCCGGTGCTGCCCGATCCGCTGGCGTACCGCGATGACATGGCCCATGCCGCCGACATCCTTGGCGATGGCAAGAACGACGCCGTGCTGTCCTACCTGACGCAATTCCTTGCCGGTGTGGCGCGCAGTGCCGGGGACGGGGTCCTGCAACAGGCGGCAGAGGCGCTGGCAGAGGATCGTGCCAACGGACGGCCCCTGCAGCCCAATCTGACCCGTGTTTCTTCGCTGGTGAAGGACCGGCTGGCCGACCGCGTGGCGATCTGAGTTACAACAGCAGCCCCGGGTCGGCCCCCATCCCGGCCCCCGGAAAGATGCTGCGCTCCAACACGGTCCGGTCCAGACCGAACAGCCCCTGCAACAGCCAGGCCAGATGCGCCCGCGTGTCCCGCGTCGGCATCAGGTCCCGCCGTTCATAGAGATCCGCCTCGGCCAATCCCGGCCAGTCGGCCACAACGCGCCCGCCGCGCACCGCACCACCCGCCAGCAGCACGGCGCCGCCGGTGCCGTGATCCGTCCCGCCGGTGCCATTCCACCGAGCCGTCCGCCCGAATTCCGTCACCGCGACCACCGCGGTTTGCCCCCATGCCGCCGCGCCCAGCGTCTCTTTCAGCGTCAGAATGCTCTGCTGCAACTGGTCCAGCGCGCGGGGCAAGGCGCGTTCCTGTCCCTTGTGCGTGTCCCATCCGGTCAGCGAATAACAGGCGATCCGCGCCTCCTCCCGCAGACGCTCCCCCGCGAATTTCGCCAATGCCGCCCCGGCGGCGCGCTGCTGCGCAGGGGACATCATGTCCTCGCGCATGGCGGCCATCATCTCTTGCCGGTCGCCGGTAAAGGCCAGCGCATCGCCGTCCCGCCCCGCCAGATCAAAGGCCGTGGCCAGCGCCGCACTCATCGCCGGATCAGAGGCCATGACCCGCCGCGTCAGGTCCAGCGCCTGCGGCGACAAAAGCAGATCTGCCTCCGGTGACCAGCGGCTGACCGGCGCATCGCCCTTGAGAATCAGGAACGGATCGCTGCCGATGGCATAGGCGGTATCCGACCGCGCGCCCGGCAAGGCCTGCACCAGCCGGTTCAGCCAGCCATCCTGCGGCATCTGCGACGCGGGGCCGACCCCGGCCTCCAGCTGATCCTGCCCGTCGAAATGGCTGCGCTTGTCGCGGTAGGGCGTCGAAACCGCATGAATGACCCCCAATTCACCCGCCTGCCACAGCGGCTGCAGCCCGCCCAGCCCGGCATGCAGCGCAAAGCGCCCGTCAAGGTCCAGCGCCCCGTCGTCCAGATCGACAGAGGGACGCCCCAGCGCCGCGAAATCCGGATCGCCATAGGGCGCAACCACGCCCAGCCCGTCCATCGCCCCGCGCAGGATGATGACCACCAGCCGCCCCTCGCCCGGCGCGGCGGCAAAGCTGACCGGCGTCACCAGCGGGCTGGCCGCCAGCGAACAGCCGTAAACCGCGCCTTTCAGGAAATCGCGTCTGTCCATCCTCTACATCCTCTGGAATCCGGGAGAGGCCAGAACCACACCGATCCCCACCGCCCGCGTCTCTGCTGCCCCGGCGGCAAAGCGCACCTCTTGCGTCGCCCGCGCCCCAAGCGCCGTTTCAACAAATTCGCGCGGGTCCGGCAGATCGCGCCGCAACTCCTGCGGCATGGCAAAGGCCCACTGCAGGCGCGCAGCCATCCCCTGCGGCGTGATCCATGCGTCATCCGCCTCCGGCAGCCCGTCCGGCCCGCCCGGCTCCTGCCAGAACTGCCCCATCAGGCGCATCGGCTCGAACAGCCGGACCCCGATCCCGTGTTCCAGCGCCGTCTGCGGCACGTCCAGCGCGCGGCAGGCGGAGGCGATGAAATCGAAGGGCGGCTTGGCATTGGCCGGCGCCGGGCCCCAGGCCGCCGGATGGCGCAGCATCGCCTCGTAGACCAACAGCAGGTCGCCCTGCGTTTCGATCCACGCGTCCTCCATCGCGTCCACCAGCCCCTCATCGGGCGTGTCGGACACGAAATGCACCGCCAGCTTGCGCGCGATGTGCCGGGCTGTCACCGGATGCCGCGCCAGATCGCGCAGCGCGGCATGAATGTCCTCGATCCCCGCCGGATGATCGCCACCGTAGGACACCCCAAGAACCGTTTCGGCCCCTGGTTCGGCCAGCGGACGGCGAAACACCGTGCCCTCCTCGGGGGTAAAGGCCAGACCGGTCAGCAATTCCGCCAGTTGGCGCACATCGACCTGCGTATAGGGCCCGTCCACCCCCAGCGTGTGCAGCTCCAACAGCTCGCGCGCGAGGTTTTCGTTTAGCCCCTTCTGGCCCGGAAACCGCTGCGCCTGCGGCGAATTCGGCCCGGCGGCGGCATGCTGGTCAAGGGAATGCAGCATCAGCGGATGTGTCGCGGCAGAGATCAGCAAATCCTCGAACCGCCCGGCCAGATGCGGACGGATCGCCGATTCGACAAAGGGAGAGGTCGCCATCCGCAGCGGCCCGGCCTTGCCCTTGACCGTGAAGTGATCCGCCCAGAAACTTTCCAGCCGCTCGCGGAAGGGCACCTTGGTGCTCACCCGCCGCGCCGCATGCGCCGCCAGCCACAGGCGCTGATCCTGCCGCGCGGCCACGTTGAGCGCGCGCAACTTGTCCAGCGCCTCTTCTGCCGCCGCCGTGCCCTTTTGCCGATTGCGGATGCGGCCAAGGGCATAGCTCTCCGCCACGCGCGCCGAAAAATCCTCGAACCGCTGGATCGGGATGTCCTGCCCCACCCGGTCCGCCTCCAGCAGCCCGTTCAGCATCTCCCAGACGCTTTGCGGGGCGACAATCCGGGGGGACCGGCCACAGCCGAAGCGGATATCTGCAAGGAGGGGGTCGAACATGGGGCGGCCTTTGGTCCCTTCGCCCCCTGAATATAGAACAGGCGGGACGATGATGCATCGCCCCGCCTGTCTGTCTCGGCTGAAATGCGCTGTCAGTCCTGCGGAATCACGCGCAGCGACAGTTCCATCAGCTGGTCAGAGCTCGGCCCGGAGGGCGCGCTCATCATCAGGTCTTCGGCCCGCTGGTTCATCGGGAACATGATGACCTCGCGGATGTTCGAGGTGCCCGCCAGCAGCATCACGATCCGGTCGATGCCCGCGGCACAGCCACCGTGCGGCGGCGCGCCAAAGTGGAAGGCGTTGTAGAGCGCGCCAAAGCGGCTCTTGACCTCGTCCTCACCGTAACCGGCGATCTCAAACGCCTTCAGCATCACGTCCGGCTTGTGGTTCCGGATCGCGCCCGAGACCAGTTCGTAGCCGTTGCAGGCAAGGTCATACTGATAGCCCTTGACCGCCAGCGGATCGCCCTGCAGCGCCTCCATCCCGCCCTGCGGCATGGAGAAGGGGTTGTGCTCGAAATCGATCTCGCCGGTTTCCTCGTCCTTTTCGTAGATCGGGAAATCCACGATCCAGGCAAAGGCAAAACGGTTCTCGTCGATCAGGCCCAGCTCATGGCCCAGCGTATCGCGCGCCTTGCCGGCCACCCGCTGGAACGTCGCCGGTTTGCCGCCAAGGAAGAAGGCCGCATCGCCCACGCCAAGGCCCAGCTGCTGCCGGATCGCCTCGGTGCGCTCGGGCCCGATGTTCTTGGCCAATGGACCGGCCGCTTCCATGCCCTGCCCCTGATCGCGCCAGAAAATATACCCCATCCCCGGCAGACCCTCTTTCTGGGCCCAGGCGTTCATGCGGTCACAGAACTTGCGGCTGCCGCCACCGGGCGCCGGGATCGCGCGGATCTCGGTGCCGTCCTGCTCCAGCAGCTTGGCGAAGATGGCGAAACCGGAGCCTGCGAAATGCTCGGACACCACCTGCATCTCGATCGGGTTGCGCAGGTCGGGCTTGTCGGTGCCGTATTTCAGCGCCGCCTCGGCATAGGGGATCTGCGGCCAGCTTTCGGGCGCGTCCACCGACTTGCCGCCGCCGAACTCTTCGAAGATGCCCGCGATCACCGGCGAAACGGTGTCGAACACGTCCTGCTGGGTGACAAAGCTCATCTCGACGTCCAACTGGTAGAAATCGGTCGGTGAGCGGTCGGCGCGCGGGTCCTCGTCGCGGAAGCAGGGCGCGATCTGGAAATACTTGTCAAAGCCCGAGACCATGATCAGCTGCTTGAACTGCTGCGGCGCCTGCGGCAACGCGTAGAACTTGCCCGGATGCAGGCGCGACGGCACAAGGAAGTCGCGCGCGCCTTCGGGGCTGGACGCGGTGATGATCGGCGTCTGGTACTCGCGGAACTCTTTGTCCCACATCCGGCGACGGATCGAGGCGACAACATCCGACCGCAGCGTCATGGACTTCTGCATCGCCTCGCGGCGCAGGTCCAGATAGCGGTACTTCAGGCGGGTTTCCTCGGGGTATTCCTGATCGCCGAAGACGATCAGCGGCAGTTCGTCCGCTGCGCCCAGCACTTCCAGATCACGGACATAAACCTCGATCTCGCCGGTCGGCAGCTTGGCGTTCACAAGGCTTTCGTCGCGCGCCTTCACGTTGCCGTCGATGCGGATGCACCATTCGGAACGCACCTTTTCGACGTCCTTGAACACTGGGCTGTCGGGGTCGCACAGCACCTGTGTGACGCCGTAATGGTCGCGCAAATCGATGAAAAGCACGCCGCCGTGATCGCGGATGCGGTGCACCCAGCCAGCAAGGCGGACGGTTTCGCCCACATTGGCCTTGGTCAGATCGGCGCAGGTATGGCTGCGGTACGCGTGCATGTCGGGCCTCATTTCCTATGCGCAAAAGTCAGGCGCCGATACATCCTCAAGGCGGGAGGAAGTCAAGGGAAGCGCCGTTCATTTGGAGAGAATCACGCTGATCTGTTAACACTTACCCCCGGGAAAACACCAAATCGCCGCTTGGGGGCCTAGAAATGTGGGAGTCGCTCTTTCGCAACAGGCTGCGTGACCTGATCCGTCACGGCACGCTGACCATCACCTTTCCCGACGGAACGTCCGAGAAATTCGGCACCGGGGATGCGCCGGAGGCGCAGATCACCCTCACCGATCAGCGCGCGCTGCGCCGGCTGGTGCTGCGGCCCGGGCTGACGCTGGGCGAATGCTACATGGAGGGAACGCTGACCGTCGCCGGGGACGACCTCGTCAGCCTGTTCAAGATCCTGATCCCGGCCCAGACCGCCGGGGCCATGCCGCATTGGGTCGAAATTCCGCGCGCCCTCAAGGCGCGCCTTGCCCGCTTTTTGCAACGCAACACGCCCTTCACCGCCCGGCGCAACGTGGCGCACCATTACGACATCTCCGATGATCTCTACCGGCTCTTTCTGGATGCCGACATGCAGTATTCCTGCGCCTATTTCCCGACCTCGGAAACAACGCTGGAAGAGGCGCAGGCCGCCAAGAAACGGCACATCGCGGAAAAGCTGCTGTTGCAGCCCGGCATGCGGGTTCTGGACATCGGTTGTGGCTGGGGCGGTCTGGCGCTTTCGCTGGCGCGGGATCATGGCGTTGACGTAACCGGCGTGACCCTGTCCGAAAACCAGCTGGCCACCGCGCAGGCCCGCGCCCGTGTCGAAGGGCTGGAGGATCGTGTCGACTTTCGGTTGCTGGACTATCGCCTGCTGGACGAACGTTTCGACCGGATCGTCAGCGTCGGCATGCTGGAACACGTGGGCGCGCCGCATTTCGGCGAATATTTCCAAAAGGTCCGTGACCTGCTGACCGATGATGGCGTGGCCGTGATCCATTCCATCGTGAAATCCGGCCCGCCACGTCCCAACAATCCGTGGATCGACAAGTACATCTTTCCCGGCAGCTATGCGCCTTCGGCCTCGGAAATCTACGCTGCCATCGAAAACAGCTGGCTGCATCAATGCGATGATGAGGCCCTGCGCCTGCATTACGCGCAAACCCTGCGGCACTGGCGTCTGCGCTTCGAAGAGGCGCGCGATCAGGTCGAGGCGATGTTCGACGCCCGGTTTGTGCGCATGTGGCGGTTTTACCTTGCCTCGATGGAGGTGTCGTTCCGGGTCGGGTCTTTCCATGTGCAGCAATGGCAACTGGCCAAGCGCATGGACGTGGTGCCGATCACCCGCAATTACCTCTATTCAGATGCACAGGCGGCATGGTCCCGGGCGGCGGAATAGCCGCCCGACAGGATCAGAACGGCCGCACCACGTTGCCAGAGTAGAAATACACGCCCAACCCCATCGCAAAGACCAGCACCCCCGTCACGGCGTGCAGGACAACCGCCTCGGGGAAATTCTCGCGCTTTTCATAGGCCCAGGCAAAGGCCAGCCCGCCGAAAAAGGTCATCGCGGCAACGACCCAGCTCCAGTACATCAGGTGCGCAAAGGAAAAGATCGCCGCGTTCATCAGCATGGGCAGCGTCAGGCCCGCCGGCAGAATCGCCCCGTAGCGGCGAAAGAAAAGCGACCGGAACACCACTTCCTGCGGCAGCGCCGACAGAAACGGATAGAGCAGCGCGATCATCAGCATCAGCCCCGGGTTCTCACGCAGCAGAAAGAACGCGGCCTCGGGCGCGGTCAGTTGCACAACCACATAGCCCGTCACAACCGTCGCCGCCGCCACCCCACCGACAAAGCGCCATTCGATGCGTCGCACACCCTGCCCCAGTGACCGCCACTCGAACCCCGGCGTCAGGTGCAACAGCCCCAGACCCACAAACGTAAAGCCGAACAGCAGCGGAAACATCATGCTCGGCGGAAAGGCCGTGGCGATCACCAGCGGCACGATGATGAAAAAGCCGATGAACTCTGCCCACAGCTGCGCCCGCCCCGGCCCTGCCTTCAACGAACCCGACCAAAGGGACATCTGACGCTCTCTTTCTACCTGATCAGGCCATCAGATATGCAGTCACATGGGAAAAGCCAGCCCATCTGGGCGGTTTCGAGGCTTGCGCTTGGGGGCGCGCCGTCTATAACGCCGACAATTTGCGAAACGACTCCTCCGGACAACTCCGTCCGGGGTGCAGAGACGGAGCTGACGATGCCCAAACGTACCGATATCCAATCCATCATGATCATCGGAGCGGGGCCCATCGTCATCGGGCAAGCCTGCGAATTCGATTACTCCGGCGCTCAGGCCTGCAAGGCACTGCGCGAAGAGGGTTACAGGGTCATCCTCGTGAACTCGAACCCGGCCACGATCATGACCGATCCGGGCCTTGCCGACGCCACCTACATCGAGCCGATCACCCCCGAGGTTGTCGCCAAGATCATCGAAAAGGAACGCCCCGACGCGCTTCTGCCCACCATGGGCGGCCAGACCGGCCTGAACACCTCGCTCGCGCTCGAGGAAATGGGCGTGCTGGAAAAGTTCGGCGTCGAGATGATCGGGGCCAAGCGCGACGCCATCGAAATGGCCGAAGACCGCAAACTCTTCCGCGAGGCGATGGACCGCATCGGCCTTGAGAACCCCAAGGCCACCATCGTCACCGCGCCCAAGAACGCCAAGGGCAAGTTCGATCTGGATGCAGGCGTTGCCAAGGCGCTGGAAACGCTGGAATACGTCGGCCTTCCCGCCATCATCCGCCCCGCCTTTACCCTTGGCGGCACCGGCGGCGGCGTGGCCTACAACCGCGAGGATTACATCCACTTCTGCCGTTCGGGCATGGATGCCTCGCCCGTGGGCCAGATCCTCGTGGATGAATCGCTTCTGGGCTGGAAAGAGTTCGAGATGGAGGTCGTCCGCGACAAGGCGGACAACGCGATCATCGTCTGCGCCATCGAAAACGTCGACCCGATGGGCGTCCACACCGGCGATTCGATCACCGTGGCCCCCGCACTGACGCTGACCGACAAGGAATACCAGATCATGCGCAACGGCAGCATCGCCGTCCTGCGTGAGATCGGCGTCGAAACCGGCGGTTCCAACGTGCAATGGGCGGTGAACCCCGAAAACGGCCGCATGGTCGTGATCGAGATGAACCCGCGCGTCTCCCGCTCCTCCGCGCTGGCCTCCAAGGCCACCGGCTTCCCCATCGCCAAGATCGCCGCCAAGCTGGCCGTCGGCTACACGCTGGATGAGTTGGACAACGACATCACCAAGGTCACGCCGGCCAGCTTTGAGCCGACCATCGACTATGTCGTCACCAAGATCCCGAAATTCGCCTTCGAAAAATTCCCCGGGTCGGAACCCTACCTCACCACCGCGATGAAATCCGTGGGTGAGGCGATGGCCATCGGCCGCACCATCCACGAATCGCTGCAAAAGGCGCTGGCCTCGATGGAATCGGGCCTCACCGGTTTCGATGAGGTCGAAATCCCCGGCGCGCCGGACAAGGCCGCCGTGATCAAGGCGATCTCCGAACAGACCCCGGACCGCATGCGCACCATCGCGCAGGCCATGCGCCACGGCCTGACTGATGACGAAATCCACGGCACCACCATGTTCGATCCGTGGTTCCTTGCCCGCATCCGCGAGATCGTCGAGGCCGAGGCCAAGATCCGCGAAAACGGCCTGCCGCAGGACGCGGACGGCATGCGTGCGCTCAAGATGATGGGCTTTACCGACGCCCGCCTCGCCAAGCTGACCGGCTTCTCCGAAAAGGACGTGCGCAGCCGCCGCCACGCGCAGGGCGTCACCGCCGTCTTCAAGCGCATCGACACCTGCGCCGCCGAGTTCGAGGCGCAAACCCCCTACATGTACTCCACCTACGAAGAGCCCATGATGGGCGAGGTGGAATGCGAGGCCCGCCCGAGCGACCGCAAGAAGGTCGTCATTCTCGGTGGCGGCCCCAACCGCATCGGCCAGGGGATCGAATTCGACTATTGCTGCTGCCACGCCTGCTTTGCCCTGACAGAGGCGGGCTATGAGACCATCATGGTCAACTGCAACCCCGAGACCGTCAGCACCGACTACGACACCTCGGACCGGTTGTACTTTGAGCCGCTGACCTTTGAACACGTCATGGAAATCCTGCGGGTCGAGCTGGAAAACGGCACCCTGCACGGCGTCATCGTGCAGTTCGGCGGCCAGACCCCGCTGAAGCTGGCCAATGCCCTGCACGCAGAGGGCATCCCGATCCTCGGCACCACGCCCGACGCCATCGACCTCGCCGAGGACCGCGAGCGGTTTCAGGCGCTGGTCAACGAACTGGGCCTGAAGCAGCCCAAGAACGGCATTGCCGCCACCGACGCGCAGGCGCTGGAAATCGCTGACGACATCGGCTTTCCGTTGGTGATCCGCCCCTCATACGTTCTGGGCGGCCGCGCGATGGAAATCGTCCGCGACATGGATCACCTGCGCCGCTACATCAAAGAGGCCGTTGTGGTGTCGGGCGACAGCCCGGTGCTGCTGGACAGCTACCTCTCCGGCGCGGTCGAACTGGACGTCGACGCGATCTGTGACGGCAACGAAGTGCACGTCGCCGGCATCATGCAGCACATCGAAGAGGCCGGCGTCCACTCGGGTGACAGCGCCTGTTCGCTGCCGCCCTACTCGCTGGACGCCGAGATCCTGGCCGAAATCGAACGGCAGGCACACGCGCTGGCCAAGGCGTTGAACGTCGTCGGTCTGATGAACGTGCAATTCGCGATCAAGAACGGCGAGGTTTACCTGATCGAGGTGAACCCCCGCGCCAGCCGCACCGTGCCCTTCGTGGCCAAGGCGACCGACAGCGCCATCGCCTCCATCGCCGCCCGCGTCATGGCCGGAGAGCCGCTGTCCAACTTCCCCAAGCGCGAAGCCTACGGCTCCAGCATCGACTACGACACCGATGTGCCGATGGCGGATCCGATGACGCTGGCCGATCCCAACATGCCGTGGTTCAGCGTGAAAGAGGCGGTGCTGCCCTTCGCCCGCTTCCCCGGTGTCGACACCATCCTTGGCCCGGAAATGCGCTCCACCGGAGAGGTCATGGGCTGGGACAAATCCTTTGCCCGCGCCTTCCTCAAGGCGCAGTTGGGCGCAGGCACCCACCTGCCGACCGAAGGCACCGTCTTCTTCTCGATCAAGGATGAGGACAAGACGCAGCAGCTGATCGAATGCGCCCGCATCCTCGTTGACCTCGGCTTTACCATCGTGGCGACGGCAGGCACGGCTTCGTTCCTTGCAGCGCATGACATCGCCTGCAAGCTGGTGAAAAAGGTCTACGAAGGCCGCCCGAACGTGGTCGACCTGATGAAGGATGGCGGCATCCAGCTGGTGATGAACACCACCGAAGGTGCTGCGGCCGTCGAAGACAGCCGCGAAATCCGCTCGGTCGCGCTCTATGACAAGATCCCTTACTACACGACCGCCGCTGGCGCCCATGCCGCAGCCCTGGCCATGAAGGCGCGGGAAGAGGGGGAGTTGGTGGTGAAGTCGCTACAGGGGTAAGCGCCGATCCGCAAAGCGGCAATCGCTCCGGTGGAGCGATTGAGGCGCGAACGGGCGGAGCCCCGGCAATCGTCTGACGGCGATCAGGTGCCGTAGGGCGGGGTTTACCCCGCCACCCGATCCACCGTGCCTCCAGCCCGGAACAAGGGCCGCAGGCCCGCCGGGCGAGCGGTCACGCCAAAGGCGTGCCTCCGGCACGACCCGGCCCCACCGGGCAGGCGCTTTGTCAAGCCACACCGCCCCCCCTGAAAACACCTACGGGAGAAGCGGGATAAACTGCCCCCTCGAGCCTCGCAGCGCCTCCCCGCCGGTCAGTCGCGCGCCCGGCTCCGCGCCCCGTAGGGCGGGGTTCACCCCGCCTCCTGCCGATACCTCTGCACACCCCAGATCAACGCCAAATTCGCCAAGCCGAACCCCACCGGCGGCATCAGCATTGACGCCATCGCCAAGGGCAGGCTCGTCCAGCCTCCCCGTCGCACCAAAGGTGCGCCGCCTATAAACGGCTCGCCTCCCCGCCGGTCCGTCGCACGCCCGGCTCCGCACTCCGTAGGGCGGGGTTCACCCCGCCACCCGCCGATACCGCTGCGCAAACCAGATCAACGCCAAATTCGCCAGTCCGAACCCCACAGGCGGCACCAGCATTGACGCCATCGCCAGCGGCAGGCTCACCCAGCCGATATGCGGCAGGGTCGCGGCCTCCACCGCGTAGCGCAGCCAGACCGACAGGGTAAAGAACGACCCCAGCGCGCAGATCATCAGGACAACCGATATCACCCGCACCCAGCGCGGCAGCGGCCCCGCCTTGGTCCGCGGGCGCGGCTTTGGCGCCGCGACCTCTCCGCGCCGCCGTTTGCGCCAGCGCATCACCACCGGCACAATCAGGCACCCGGCGAAGAAGATCAGGAACATCCACGCCAACCCGGTCTGGCGGCTGGCAAACAGCGGGTCGATCAGCACCTTTTGCGGATTGTCCGGCAGATAGCGGATCGACACCCGCGCGCCCGGTTCATGCTTGCGCAGGTAGTCGCTGGACACCTGCGCCTCGACCGTCATCAGGTCCCGCCCCGCCTCGAACCGGACCGTGGCGAAATGGCGAAAGCGCACCGGCTTGTCGGGCTGATTGTTGGTGCGCTGCGTCCGGCCAGAGACAAAGACCGCCGTGGTCTCGATCCCGTCCTTTTCGAACCGCGCGTTGCTCGCGGCATTGGCGTAGACCATCGCGATCAACAGCGCAAAGAACAGCGCCATCAGCCCCATCACGAACAGCGGTATCTTGTCCTTGGTCTGTGTCACGCGCCTCTCCGGTCTGCGCGTGACAGCATAAAAGACCCGCCGCGCAGGTCCACTCCCCCCGGGTCGCAGGCCCATCGGCACATCTGCCTGAGGGACGCGCAAACATGGCGCGCGGTCCCTGCCCCGCAGGCCCGAAGGTAAAACAAGGGTAAAACCGCGCCTGTAACCCCTTGATCCTGCATTCCCCCTAACCTGTCCACGCGTGGACATGGCCGGGGGCCGGATCACCTCACCGGCTGCGGTTCGCCCGCTGAGCCTGCGGAGAGGCCATCTCTCCCAGAATCGCCTGCGCCGCAGCGCGGGGGTCGTCGGCGCGATGGATCGGGCGGCCCACCACTATATGATCGGCCCCGTCCCGGATCGCCTGCGCCGGGGTCGCGATCCGTTTCTGATCGCCCACATCCGCCCCGGCCGGCCGCACGCCCGGCGTCACGATCAGCCGCCCTTCCGCCTCGGGCAGCGCCCGGATCAGCGCGGCTTCATTGGGCGAACAGATCACCCCGTCGGCCCCGGCCTCAAACGCCCGCCCGGCCCGTTCCGTGACCAATCCCGGGATGTCTCCATCCTTGATCAACGCCCCGTCCAGATCGTCGCGATCCAGCGAGGTCAGGATCGTCACCGCCAGGATCTTGGTCTGCGATCCCGCCGCGCCCTCCTTGGCCGCGCGCACCACGTAGGGGTCGCCATGCACGGTCAGGAAATCCAGATCGAACTGCGCCACGCCCCGCACCGCTGCCTCGATCGTCGCACCGATGTCGAACAGCTTGAGGTCAAGGAAGATCCGCTTGCCGTGCTCGCCCTTCAACTCATTGGCAAGCGCCAGCCCGCCGCCGGTCAGCATCCCCAGCCCGATCTTGTAGAAATTGACCGCGTCCCCAAGCTTGTCCACCAGGTCCAGCCCGGCGATCACATTGGGCACGTCAAGGGCAACGATCAGGCGGTCATCGGACATGGGGGCTCTCCTGTGATTGTTCCGGGGTCAATGAAAGCCCGGCGGCCTCCCGTCAAGGGTTCGACGGGTCTACCCCCTCAGATCACCCCGATCCGCCTGCCGAAATCGATATAGCTGTCCATCCGGGGCAGGTCCGACGGATCATCCCCGCCGCTATCGGCCAGGGGCAGCACCCCTGCCCCCTCGACGATCCGGTTCATCAGACTGAAGACCGCACAGACCTGAACGACGTCAAACAGCGCCTCTTCCCGCCACCCCGCTTCATAGACCGCACGGGCGTCCGCCTCGATCATCTGCGCGGGCGACAGCGTCAGCTTGCGGACGTAGCGAAGGATCGGACGCAGCCGGTCATCGATCGCGGCGCCCTCCAGATCCTCCAGCAGGGCGGCGATCAGATCCGGCGCAATCCCGTGGGCGCGGGCAAAGACCGCATGGGCATCCAGACAGAACTGGCAGGCGTTGAGGCTGGACACATAGGCCGCGATCAATTCTCTTTCGGCCACGGTCAGGTCACTCTCGCCGCGCATCACGGCCTCGTTGAGTTCCAGCAGGGGACGGACCGCTGCCGGAAAGCGCTGGAAGACGTCGGCCAGTTTCGGCTCTGTGGGCAGGGACGGGAAAAGCTGTTTCATCGGGACCTCGGACAATGCCCCCTCACCATAGCAAGCTGCGAACGGCCCAGATATCCCGGCAGCCTGCGCAATGCGTTGCACTTTTGCCACGCGGCGCTCTTGAACCCGGCTGCGCGGACCGCCATCTTTGCTCTGAGGCCCCGAAGACCCGTGTGCTGCGCTGGCAGGCACGGGGGATTTCAAAGGGGCGCTTGTTGGAAGGAGTGAGACATGAACTTGGAGAAGTTCACTGAGCGCGCGCGCGGCTTCATTCAGGCGGCGCAGACGATCGCCATGCGGGAGAGCCATCAGAAACTGGCCCCCGAACACCTGCTCAAGGCCCTTATGGACGATGATCAGGGCATGGCATCCAACCTGATTTCCGCCGCAGGCGGTGAGCCGCAGCGGGTGGTTCAGGTGCTGGACACCAAGCTGGCCAAGATCCCAAAGGTCACCGGCGACGCCGGGCAGGTCTATCTGGACTCGACCACCGGCAAGGTGCTGGACGAAGCCGAAAAGCTGGCCGACAAGGCAGGCGACAGCTATGTGCCGGTCGAACGCATGCTGACGGCCCTCGCGCTTGTCCGCAGCCCCGCCAAAGAGGCGCTGGAAGCGGGCAATGTGACCCCGCAAAAGCTGAACGAGGCCATCAACGATGTGCGCAAGGGGCGTACGGCGGATACGGCGAATGCCGAAGACAGCTACGAGGCACTGAAGAAATACGCGCTGGACCTGACCGAACGCGCCCGCGAGGGCAAGATCGACCCGATCATCGGCCGGGACGAAGAAATCCGCCGCACCATGCAGGTGCTCAGCCGCCGGACCAAGAACAACCCGGTGCTGATCGGTGAACCCGGCGTGGGTAAGACCGCGATTGCCGAGGGCCTTGCCCTGCGGATCGTGAATGGCGACGTGCCCGAGTCGATCAAGAACAAGCGCCTGCTGGCGCTGGACATGGGCGCTCTGATCGCTGGTGCGAAATATCGCGGTGAGTTCGAGGAGCGCCTGAAGTCGATCCTGTCCGAAGTGACCTCTGCCGCCGGTGAGATCATCCTGTTCATCGACGAGATGCACACGCTGGTTGGCGCGGGCAAGGCGGACGGGGCGATGGACGCCTCCAACCTGCTGAAACCGGCGCTGGCGCGGGGTGAGCTGCACTGTGTGGGCGCGACCACGCTGGACGAGTACCGCAAGCACGTTGAGAAAGACGCGGCCCTTGCGCGGCGTTTCCAGCCGGTCATGGTCGAGGAACCGACCGTCGAGGACACGATTTCGATCCTGCGCGGCATCAAGGAAAAGTACGAGCTGCACCACGGCGTGCGGATCTCGGACTCTGCCCTTGTGACTTCGGCGACGCTGTCGCACCGCTATATCACCGACCGGTTCCTGCCGGACAAGGCCATCGACCTGATGGACGAGGCAGCCAGCCGTCTGCGGATGGAAGTGGACTCCAAACCCGAGGAGTTGGACGCGCTGGACCGCGACATCCTGCAAAAGCAGATCGAGGTCGAAGCGCTGCGGATGGAGGACGATCAGGCGTCCAAGGACCGGCTCGCCAAGCTGGAAAAGGATCTGTCTGAGCTGCAACAGCAATCGGCGGAGATGACCGCGCGCTGGCAGGCGGAGCGGGACAAGCTGGCCTCGGCCCGCGACATCAAGGAAGAGCTGGACCACCTGCGCGCCGAGCTGGAGACGGCCAAGCGCGACGGCAACTTTGCCAAGGCCGGTGAGCTGCAGTACGGACGCATCCCGGAACTGGAGCGCAAGCTGGGCGAGGCGGAGACCGAGGACGACGACGTCATGGTCGAAGAAGCGGTGCTGCCCGAGCATATCGCCAGCGTCGTGGAACGCTGGACCGGCATCCCGACCTCGAAGATGCTGGAAGGCGACCGGGAAAAGCTGCTGCGGATGGAAGATGAGCTGCACAAGCGGGTCATCGGTCAGTCGCAGGCCGTCACGGCGGTGGCGAATGCCGTCCGTCGGGCGCGGGCCGGGCTGAACGATGAGAACCGGCCGCTGGGCTCGTTCCTGTTCCTTGGCCCGACCGGCGTGGGTAAGACCGAGCTCACCAAGGCGGTGGCGGAGTTCCTCTTTGACGACGACAGCGCGATGGTTCGCATCGACATGTCCGAGTTCATGGAGAAACACGCGGTTGCCCGTCTGATCGGCGCGCCTCCGGGCTATGTCGGTTATGATGAGGGCGGCGTGCTGACCGAAGCGGTGCGGCGGCGTCCCTATCAGGTCGTGCTGTTCGATGAGGTCGAGAAGGCGCATCCGGACGTGTTCAACGTGCTCTTGCAGGTGCTGGACGATGGCGTGCTGACCGATGGGCAGGGGCGGACTGTGGACTTCAAGCAGACGCTGATCATCCTGACGTCGAACCTTGGGTCGCAGGCGCTGAGCCAATTGCCCGAGGGGGCGGATTCGAGCCAGGCACGGCGCGACGTGATGGACGCGGTGCGGGCGCATTTCCGGCCGGAGTTCCTGAACCGTCTTGATGAGACGATCATCTTCGACCGCCTGCAGCGGGAGGATATGTCGGGCATCGTGGACATTCAGCTGGCGCGGCTGCTCAAGCGGTTGGCGGCGCGGAAGATCCGGCTGGAGCTGGACGAAGCGGCAAAGAAATGGCTGGCCGATGAGGGCTATGATCCGGTCTTTGGCGCGCGGCCCCTGAAGAGGGTGATCCAGCGGGCGCTGCAGAACCCTCTGGCGGAGATGTTGCTGGCTGGCGACATTTCGGACAGCGATGTGGTGGCCGTGTCGGCGGGCTCGGACGGGCTGTTGATCGGGGACCGGGTGGGGGCCACGAACCGGCCCAAACCGGACGATGCCGTGGTCCACTGATTTTGCAGACGTGAAAGCTCGGGACAAAAGGCGGGGGAGACCCCGCCTTTTTTCGTGTCCACGCGTGGACAGCTTAGGGGGAATGTAGAATCAAGGGGTTACAGGGACGATTTTACGATTTGTTAGGGTTCAGGCCTCCGCGCGAGCGGTGAAGTGCTGAAAGTATTGTCGAATTAGACTGGAAGAAATCTTTTGCAACATTTGCGAGATGCAAAGTACAAAACAGTTCAAACCCTTTGGAGAACTAAGAACTTTAAAAACTTTTGTTTATGAGGATCCAAGTTGAATCCTTGCGCAGCTCCACAGATTATCAGGAATGACGGGAGAATTCCCCACCCTATAAGGAAGGGAAGCTTGAATCAGAAAAGTCGACCCTGAACAACTAAATTTAAAAAAACCCCAACCTCACTCAAAAAATGAGCGGATTTGATCAATAAAATCCTTCAAGTCATCGATATCGTCAGATACTTCTTGGCAAATTCTTTCAAAAGACAGAAGGCCGTGAGTGCGCCGGACCGACGGTTCGGTCTTATCGTAAACTTCATCAACAATAGAGTAAATACTTCTGAGGTCACCCGATGCATCGTCCCTTTCAGAAACATTATTTGGTTGAGGAAAGAACCCGACCTCATCCTCTATCCTCTGCTCAGTCAAACCCTCATTCAGCCTTTGAAAATGCGTGTTTTCCGCCATCATCCAGGCTTCAATCTCCATAACCGCCAGATGAACGGAAATATGAAAACCCTCCAAACTGTGCAAACTTCCATGAATACCAGACCTCAAGCGGGAGATCTTGTCTCGATTGATAGGACGAACATCACGAAGGCCAATAATTTTCTGAAACCCGCCATCCTTTAAACCACCACACTGCTCATTAATATCTGAAACGACTCGACCGTCAGTGCCGCAGTTTCTAATAAGAATATAATGCGTTGGCTCCCCTCCGCCACCACAACGTATGATATGCGCTGACAACTCCATTCTATTAAACCTACGACCTCCAAAGAAGCGTCTCACATCAATATCGGCACAAATTCCGTCAGCGAGGTGCATAACCAAGAACTCTGAAAAAATCGCCTCCGTTTGCCCCTCAACAAATATTCCCAGTTTTTTCATTTTAGCAATTAATAACCAGAATTCGAAAGGAAGCCAGAGGCCAAAAGGTCAAAATTACTCAAGCCAGTTAAGCGAAAATCCTCAAATATTTCCTTTGAGTTCTTTGAGTTCAGAGCGTCAACCGTATGACCGTTGCGCTGGAGAATAGTCCAATCGTCAATAGGGACCGCATTCATCACGAAGCGATCATTGCTGGCAACTATGCATTGAAAATTATACTCATCCGATTTCTCAAATATCATTTTTACAAGAGCAGCACTACGGGAAAAATCCAGCCCGTCCCCGGTGTCATCCACTATGAAACATTTAAGTTCACCGGAACGAACCCAATAGTTGACATGCACAATCACCGACAGTGCACCATACATACCGGCAGACATGCTCAAGTGTTCAGTCTTGCAATTCAGGCCATCCTCTTGCACATACAATCCAAGAAGGACTCCGGGAATTGGAACAGACGTCTTAACAGTCGCCTCCTCCAAGCCAACTTCTGAAATACTGTAGCCCAATTTACGCATGCCCTCGATGATCGATTCGTCGAAACCCTTTCCAAAGTTTTCCCAACCCTGCCTATAAACTTCAGCCGTCTTCCCCATATCTATTTGCCGATCAGAATCGTTACCCGAGACTTGATCAACATGAACAACGAACTCCCTAGCAGTGGAAATTGAGTGATCCAAGTAAACCGTGCCCCTTGCCCAATCCACAAGTGGAATCAAAAATGGGTGCTGAAAGTGATCTTGCTTCGACGGAACAGCAATTTGCCCATTTGGCGTCATAAAATCAACCAATTTCGACTCCACTCTCTTTTTTCCCAAAAACAGGCGAATTCGACCCGAGCCGTCTTCACCGCGGTCAATTAACTTGACCCAAGTCCTGCCAGATTTTCGGCGCAACCTCTCTTTCGCCACACGCCCTTCCTTCACATCCAGCTTATATTCTACAACGCCGCTGTCAGAGAGGAACTCAAGCACCCACGATCCATTGGTCGGCTTTCTTTTTCCACACAACATTTCTGCAATTGCACGAATTACCCTCAGCGCTCGCGATTTTCCCGTCGCATTTTGACCCACGATAAGGTTTCTGGACGATAGGTCTACACGCCTTAATCGCCACTCTTTCGGTGCACCTTCGTTCTCTACGTACTCTACCGATCGAAGCTTCATGACTGTTCCCAAATTAATGGCTATTTCTTATACCGAATTCAGAGAAATATGAAGATGGCACCTCACGAATGGTCGAATTTTCTCTGTGCTTCAAATGCTCGGCTCAACTCGGGGCACGGCAATGCGAACTGATTGAGCAAAAGGAAACGACCCCCTCCCCGCCACCCCACGGCAGCGGGGAGCGCCTTCCTCACCCCTGCGTGCCAAACATCTGTTCCACGTAGTCCATCACGTCGTCGATGATGCCCGGCGACTTGGCCGCCTTGCCCGAAAACCGCAGGATCCAGCCGGTGCGGGTCAACTCCCTGCGAATGGTCAGGTGGTTGCGGATGGTGCGGACGCGGCGGGGGTCGCCCTTGGTGTCTGGTGCCGGGTCATGGGGGCGCGGGTTCAGGGCCTCGTGGATCACCGGGGAGAGCGCCTCCCACTGGGTTTCGGGCGCCGCGTTGCGCGGGAACTCGCCGAGGGCGTTCTGCATGGCGTCCTCGAACCCCGCATTCAGCGCGGCGGTGAGTTGGTCGAGACGGCGGGCGGTCAGCCGTTCGGGCGCATTGAGGAAGCCGTCGAACGCCTCTACCACCGGCACGAGGCCCCTCAGGCGGGCGCGTTTCTGGCGTGAGCCGGTGCGGAAGAGCGCATTGATGGCCTCATCGGCGGTGGCAAAGATCTCTTCGTCGAGGCACTGCAGGATCAGGCGGGCTTTCTCCCACGGGGTGATCTGGCTGCGGATCTCATTCTCGGTGACCATGGCGGCGACGGCCTTGGGGATGTCCTCTGGCGTGCGCAGGACGGCGGGGACGGTTTCCCTGTCCAGTGCCTTGAAGGCAGCGAGGCGGCGAAAGCCGGAGATCAGACCGTAGCGGTGACCCTCGGGGACCTGCTGGGAATACTCGTAGACCTCTATCGGGTGGCGCAGGCCTTCGATCATGATGGAATTCATCAGCTCAAAGTCGGCCTGCGGGTCGGGGATGCTGCGATCCCCGGGGAGCGCGTCGGCGTTGATCTGGGTCAGCGGGATTTCGATGATGGTGTCGGTCATGGATGCCTCCTTGGATTTGCGCGCAGCAGTATGGCGCGGGTGGGGAGGCTGTTGCGGGTCGGGGCGTCCAAGCGTGCGCTGCGTTAGGGATTGTCAGCTGCGGTGCGCGTCGGCGGGGATGAAGAGGCGTTCGAACATCAGGCGCAGCATGGTCTTGGAGGGCGAGGGCGGCAGGTGTTTTGACAGGGCGCGCCACGGCGTGTCGATCATGGCGCGCGCCTCTGCCCGGCAGGCGTGCAGCGCACCGGAGGCGGTGACGAGGGCGCAGGCCTCCTGCTGGTCGGCATCGGTCATGTCCCCGGAGATCAGGGTGGCGAGGCGTGCGCGCTGTGGTTTGGGGGCCATGTCGAGGGCGCGGAGGATGACGTAGGTGAGGCGGCCCTCGCGGATGTCCTCTCCGGTGTCCTTGCCCCAGTCGCGGGTGGCGGAGAAACTGTTGACGTCATCCATGACCTGGTAGGCGGTGCCGGCGGCCTGCGCAAAGTCCTGCGCGGCGCTGGTCAGGGCGGGGGTGCTGCGGCCGATGGTGCAGATCATTTCGGCCAGCGCGCGCACGGGGGCGGCGGTTTTCAGGGCGTAGGTCTGCAGGACCATCTGGGCGTGTTGGGCGGGGGCGGCGAGGACGTCATTGATGCGCCAGTTCTGCGAGTAGAGATCCTGAGCCTGACCAAAGTGGGCGGCAACGAAGAGGTCGAGCGCGATGCGCTGGATGGTCTCGCGTTGGGCAAGGTCGAGGTGCGGGTGGCGCGAGATCTGGCGCAGGGGCAGGAAATAGAGCGTGTTGGCCGCGTTGATGGTGATCTCGGGGCCGTAGAGGTGATGGATGGCGGGGCCGCCGCGGCGCAGGGCGGAATGGTCCTGAATGTCGTCGATCATCAGGGAGCCCGCGTGCAGCATTTCGGGCAGGGTGGTGATCAGCGCCTCGTACCTGGGGACATCGGTGCCGAGGGCGCGCAGGAGCAGGATGGCGAGGATCGCGCGCCAGTGTTTGCCGCCACGGGACATGAGCGCCCAGCAGGGGTCAGACAGCATCGGACCAAAGGCGGCGGTGTCATAGCGGTGGTGCGTCGGGCCCGCGGTGTCGGTCAGCCAGTCGTCGGTGGGCGTTCTGGGCAGGAGCTGGGCGATATGGGCGTCGATCCGGTCGATCCAGCGCGCCTTGGTCGCCTCGAAACAGGCGGGTGAGGCGTGGCCGAAGAGTTCCAGATGCCCGCGCCCGTGCACCTGTTGGCCGTCGATCTGGCCGGTGATCCGGCCCCCGCCCTCCCAGACCGCGCCGAGGATGCCGTAGAAGGGCACCTCGCAGTCCGGGGTGTCGGGGGTGAAGGTCAGTGTCGCGGCGATGTCGGGCAGGTCCACCTGCCAGCCGATGGGGTAGCGCGCGTGGGTGTCGGGGCTGATCCAGTGGTCTGTGGCCCGCGTGTCCAGCCGGTCCAGCATCCGGCGCGGCGCATCGGGGGTCAGCAGGGCGGCGGACCGGTCGATGATGTCACCACTGATCATGTCGCGGGCGGTGATGATCAGCAGATCGCGCCCGTCATCAAGCGTGACGCCCAGCCATTCCCAACCGAGCACCTGCCCGTCCCGCGCGCCCGGCTGGAACCAGTTGTCACCGCCCCATTGGTGATCGAGCCATGCGGTGCCGGTGACGATTGCGCCGTCGATATCTCCGGTGGCCGCCATGCGGGTGCAGAGGGCATAGCGCATCGCGCCGAAATCGGTCTGCGCGCCGACGTTCTCATCCTGCTGCCAAGGCCGTTCGGGCGACAGCCACAGGGTCAGGAGGCCGTCGCTGTCCGGCACGGGCACCGTCAGCGTGACCGCGCCGCCCGCCTCCTGCCGCAAGGCAAAACGGCCCCAGCCGATGTCGAGCCGCTGCCCGCCGACCGAGAGCGGATCGGACGACACCCGCACCGGATCGGGCGGCCCGTAGGCGGAGAGTTCATCGCGGTAGGCCTGTGCCAGCGCCTCGGGCATCCCGCCCTTGATCAGGGTATCGACCAGTTCCGCATCCATGTTGCGAACCAGCGCGCCGCAGGCGTGGCTGATGACCGACTTCGCGCCGCTGACGGGGTCGATCACAGAAACCAGGAGGTTCCAGCCGTCCGCATGAGGCGGGTGCTGCCCACGCCGCCGCAACAGCATGACCATGAGGTTGCGCGCGCCCTGCCCCGCGATCTGTATCCGGCCCTGCAAGTACCACCATTCGGTGTCGGCCTCTGCCCGTGGCGACAGGTCATGCCGCACAGAGGTGGAGACGTCAGGCATGTCACGGACGGGCATCTGCATGTGGCGGCTCCTCAGGCGGCGGATCGTTGAAAACGGGAGGTGATGGCGCGAAAGGCCAGCCCGGCGAGCGAGCGCGTCCTGGCCGGTGGCATCACGCCCATCAGGAAATCTATGAAGTCACAGCAGAAATCCGGACTGGCGCGGAAGTCTCGCATGGTCAGTTCCAGCATCTTCTGGTTCGAGAGCAGCTTCATCAGGCGGCGGGAATCGCGAAAGTTCGGGCCGAAGGTCTGTTTCATCTCGCGGTCGAAGCGGGCCAGAACCGGGGCCGCATCGCCCTGCTGCGCCAGCCCTTCGCCAAGGATCAGCCCTGCGTACATGGCAAAGAAGATCCCCTCTCCCGCGCCGGGATTGATCATCGACCCGGCATCGCCGATCAGCGCGGCGCGCGCATCGGGAAAGCCGATCTGCCTGCGCCAGAAACCGGTGGGCAGGATCGCGGTGGCGATGTTTTCGGGCTCTCCGCTGACCTGATCGCCAAGACGGGCGCAATAGTCCCTGAGAAGGCTTTCGAGGTTGGGGTGGCTTTCCTTCCACGCGTTGACAAGGAACCCCAGCCCGACATTTGCGCGCCCCTGACCATCGGTGAACATCCAGCAATAACCGGGGTGCGGCATGCCCTCGACGATGTCGAGCCGTTGAACGCCGATCCCGGACGGCGGCGTGTCGATATAGGCGCGGATGGCGATGGCGGTGTAATCGTCGTCATCGAACGGAACCCGCAAGGCGCGGCGCACCCGAGAGCGGGGACCATCTGCGCCGATGAGGACCTCTGCGGTGATCTCCTGCCTGCCGTCTTCCTCGTTTTCAAGCGTGAGGAGCCAGTCTTTGTCCCGGCGCGTTGCATCCAGCAGCGACCAGCCGCTGAAATCCGCCGCACCGCGGTCGCGGGCGGCCTGAAACAAGGCGTTGTCGAACTCCAGCCGGGGCACGACGTAGCCAAGCGGCGAGGGCCGCTGCAGCGTGGCTGTGTCGACGGACACGTCGATCCGGTCGTGAAAATGCATCTCCATCCGGCTGATGCGGCGATGCCCCTGCACGATATGGCCGAGGTCGATCCGGTCCAGCACGTCGATCACGCTGGCGCCCAGACCGTCGCCGCAGCTTTTGTCCCTTGGAAAGGTGGCGCGGTCCAGCAGCGCAAGATCGGTGCCGCCGTTCAGCAGGTAGGCATTGGCGCAGGTGCTGCCTGCGGGTCCGGCCCCGGCGACGGCGATGCGGAAGTGGCGTGTCACTCAGATTTCCCTTTCTTCCAAGGTCTTCCTGAGCGTTGCACGGGCTGGCGCCCTGCGTCATTGGTCTGGATCAAACGGCGCGGAATGCGGTCAGAAACGGTAGACGGCCTTCATCCCGATGGCGACGCTGCGGTTATCCTCGAACGTGGAGACCGTGGTGCCCAGCGCGTTGACGAAGGGCTTGGTGTCACCCAGTTCGGTGAAGGCCGCGTTGAAATGCATCTCCAGCGGTTTGCCGGTATAGATCGCGCCAAGGGCGATGCCGCGAAATCCATCCGCCGGGGTCAGTGGGGTCGGGCGCGGATTGGTCGAGGGTTCATAGAGCACGGCCAGCGTGCCGCTCCAATCGTCCGAGAATTGCCGCCCGACGCCCAGAACGTAGCTCCATGTATCCTTGAAATCGACCAGCGGATCGGGCGAGGCCCCGGCCAGCACCGGCGGTTCGAACCGCAGCGCGGACCATTCGGCCCAGCGCGCGCCGCCAAAGATGAAGGTCTTGGGGGCGATGCCGCTCTGGAATTGGAGGTTCACGGATTGCGGGGTGTCGGCAGAGACCTGCGACACGGTCCGCCCGAAGATCGAGGATTCCGTGGTGTTGAAATCATGGGTGATGGCGGAACTGTAGGTCAGCGAGACGCGCAGGAAGTATTCCGGGATCTCAAAGGCCGCGCCCACCACGTAGCCAAAGCCGGTGTCGCGCTCCAGGCTGGCCGTGTAGCCCGACAAGGGGCCATAGATCACGCCGGTCAGTTGAAAGTCCGCCTCGGCGCTCTGGATCCTTGGGCCGCCGTAGATGCTGAACCGGTCCGACAGCTTGTACCGGGCCAGCATGGTCAGGCTGGTGGTCTTGGCGCTGGCCTTGGTGCCGCCAAAGGCGATGGAGCCGGGGATGGGGTAGGAAATCTCTGCCCCGAAGGGCTGTTCCAGCCTCACGCCAAGGGACAGGCGGTCCGTGACGTCCTGCTTGTAGCTGAGGAAGGGCGTGGTGATCTTCGGGGCGGTGTCGCCGGTCGGACTGCCGCCATAGGTGATGGCGTCGCGGCCCGATATGCCCGCGTTGATGATGCCAAAGCCAAGTTCGGCCACCGATCCCTGCTGAAAGAGAAAGGCGATCGGCTGGCCCGTGGTGTCCAATCCGCCCGCAGTGGCCTGTGAACCTACAAGCGCAAGTGCCGCTGCCGTCATCCGCATTGCCGAAACCCCCGGTCTCTGCCCCCGGGTTCAGCCTAGCTCAGGTTATTGCGGCCTTGGCGGCGTGGTTCGCAGATGCTGCAGCGGTGTGACCCTACGGCAACTTCGGCCGGTCAGCGGCGCCGCAGCGTGACCACGGATTGTGCGAAGAATGTGCCGTCCTCGCGTTGGGTGACAAAGACAATGGAGCCGTCGCGCTTGCTTTCCAGCTGGAATTTCGCGGTTTCGGTGCCGCCCGTGCCCTCGGCGATCAGGAAATTGCCCGACAGCTGCCCCTCCATGCGCTCGATCTTGGACTCGTCATTCTTGGCGCCCGGGGCGGCGCGGACGATGACCTTGCTGCTGCCGTCGCGGATGAAATCCAGCGAGAGGTCATGCGCGCCAAGGCTGGAGCCGCATTTGCCGGTCAGGCGCACCTGCGCGTCGTCGCCCGCAAAGCTGATGCGGCATTTCATGCGCGTCTTGGTCGGGCGTTCGTAATAGCTGCCCTCTCCCGCCCATGTTCCGACAAGGTCCGACAGGCTGAGGTCGGCCTGCGCCGTGGCGGGCAGGCACAAGGCAAGCATGAGTGTCAGAATGCGCATCATCTGGTCCTTTCACCCAGCCCGCCCCAGCGCAGGAGGCTGGGGAAGAGAAAGAGATCGGTGATCAATGCCAGCATCATAGCAGCCGCCGTCAATTGACCAAACAGCGAAACGCTGGGCAAGGCGCTGACCATGGTGACGGAGAACCCGGCCAGCAGGACAAGGCTGGTGGTCACGATGGGCGCGGCGGTGCTGCGCAGGGCCTCTTCGATGGCGTTGCGGTCGATCCTTTTGTCCGGGCCACGGGCAAGGCGGATGCGGTTCAACAGGTGGATGGTGTCATCCACCGCGATTCCAAAGGCGATGGTGAAGGCGATGCCGCCGATGATGGTCAGGGGGCGGTCGCTGAGCACCAGCCATGCTTCGACCCCGAGGATGGGCAGCAGGTTGGGCACCAGCGCCAGCAGCGCGACCCGGACGGAGCCAAGCAGGATAGCGGCCAATACAGTCACCAGCGCCACGGCGATGTAGAAGGACAATCGCAATTCGCGGATCACGACGGGCAGTTCGACGCTGGACATGATCGAATAACCCGCAAGTTCGGCATCCTGAAGTCCGGCGGCCAGCAGTTTGGCGCGCGTCTGGCCTGCCGCTTCCAACGTCTCCGCCCATGTCCAGTTCAGCTGTCCGATAACGGGAACCGCGAAATAGGCGCCGTCCGCGCTTTCGAACCGGCGCAGGATGGCATTGTCGCTGCCTGGCCCCTCGCGGTCGGGCAGGATAAAGGCGTCGCTGCCATAGAGCGCCTGACCGGCGCGTTGCAGCAGGGCGCGGTCGGCCTCCTGAAAACCCGGCTGCGGGTCTGGTGCCGGAAGGATGACAAAGCTCTGATCGCTGCCGGGCAGGCCCTGTTGCATCCGGTCCAGCGTGGCGCGGAACTCTCCGCCTCGGGGGACGTGATCCATCAGGCGGTAGCCGATCACCGTTTGCGACTGCGCCACCAGAAGCAGCGCCAAGAGCACCAGCGACGCCAAGGACACCAGCCGGAAACGCCGCATCGTGGCCAAGGCGGCAGTGGTCAACGCGCGAAACTCCAGCGCCCGGAACGGACGCAATGGCCCGGTGCCGAACAGCAGGACAGCGGCGGGCGGCAGGACGAGGAAGACCGCCAGCGTGGCAAGGCCAAGGCCGATCGGCCCGGCGATGGCCACGTTCGACAGCGTGGGCGACCCTACGAAGATCAGGCAGAGAAAGGCCAGCGCCGTGGTCAGGGCCGCAAGGATCACGGCGGGCATGGTTTCCAGCAGGCCGCGCCGGATCGCCATGCGCATGTCGCCTTCACCCGCGTGCCGCTGCACCGCGTGAAAGGCATGCACGCAATCTGCAATGCCCAGCACAAGGACGATGGTGGGCACGATGCTCATCAGCGGGTCAAAGGGAATGCCGAGCAGCGCCAGCGTGCCAAAGGTCCAGCCCAGCCCGATCAGCGCGGGCAGCGCACATAGCAGCGCGGCGCGCCATGACCGGAACAGGACCAGCGCCAGCCCGATGCACAGCAGCGTGGCAATCGGCGTCACAAAGAGCTGATCCTTGACCAGTGCGGCGCTGATTTCGCGCTGCAGCTCTGCCAGACTGACGGACTGGACGGTCAACGCGGGATCGGCATAGGAAAATTCCGATTGCAGGGCCTGCAGGCGGATTTCGGGCGAGACGGTCAGATCCGGCAGGATCAGCAACAGGGTCGCGGTCCGGTCCTGTGACATCAGGTTGACCGCAAGGGGCGAGGCCGCGCGCAGGCCCGTGAGGCGTTCGGCTGGCCCAAGCGCCGCCTGATCGGGACGGGACAGGTAACTGAGCGCTTCGCCCGAGGGATCGGGCAGCACAAAGATGCTGAGCACCCCGCGCACGCCATCTGTCAGCTGCAGGTTCAGCACCAGATCCTCCAGCGCGGCAAAGCTGTCCGGGTCGCCGAAATCATCGGCGGTGACCAGCAGTGCCTCATCCTTGGAGGGCGCGCCAAAGAGAGATTCCAGCCGTTCGTAGCTGGCGAAAGCAGGGGACACGCCCTTGATCGCGCGGGCGACATCACCCTCGACCCGCAGGGACGTGACCGCAGCAAGCAGGGTCAGCGCCGTGACCAGCGCCAACAGCAAGGCGTGACGGACGGGATGCGCCAGCCCGGCGTTCAACAGCCGCTGCCACGGATGCTGGATCATTTTGCCCCTGCCCCTGTGTTGCGCCGCCGGTGGCGGCGGATCGGGGGAAGGATGCACCATCGGCGGGGATCACAGGCACGGACGCATTGCCGCAGTGCCCGCCGGGGCGCCTAGGGTCAGGATTCATAACCAGTAGATGACGAGGGCGGCGAGGGCGATGGCCGAAAAGAAGACCTTCGGGCACCGGTCATATCGGGTGGCCACACGCCTCCAGTCCTTGAGTCTTCCGAACATGAT
>NZ_JBQQXJ010000028.1:0-37045 GCF_052266595.1 Antarctobacter jejuensis
ACCCTCGCAATCACCCGCAGTGCACTTTCCCCATAGTCAGCGCCACGACCCCCGCGGCTTCCTCCTTCCGAGGTTTGTCAACGCGGGCCGACGCCCGCAGGACCCCCGCCGTCACGCAGCGGCCCGCTTCGAAAAACCTTCAGGACAGTGGACCTTCGCTGCAATGCAGCAGGAAACTGCGCGGACTGAAAAAGCGGACCTTCGGCAAAGCAAATACTGCTCGTCTGATCTCTGAACACAAGATCAGGGGCCCGATCATTCGCTGCTGTTGCAATGAATTCCAGCAATATCAGGGAGCCGACGTCCAGTTGGCGGAAAACAGGAATTTGCAGAGCCTTTCCAGCACGTTTTGATCTCTGTGGAATTTCGGATTTCTCGCCGCAGAAGCTGTGCTAATGCTCGAACGAAAACTCCGCCTGAACTTTGTCCCGTGCTTCGCGGAGCGCGGATTCAAGGCGGGTTTTGATGCTGGCATAGCGCATCGTCGGGACCGGAACCGAAATTGCGTGGTAGTTCCCGCTCAGGTCGCGAAATGCAAACCCCACGGCTGAAATTCCTGCGGTGTGTTCGTCAACGTCATAGGCCAACCCCGTTGCGCGGATATCGGCCAGCTTGGCCAACAATGCCTGCAAATCATCTTCTGCCAATCCGCCGGCGGTTTCCTGATCGATCAGGTGCCGCGCCTCCTCTTCGGGCATCAGCGCAAGGCAGGCGAGGCCATTGGCAGTGGTGGTCAGCGGAAAAACCTCACCTACCGAAGATACGGTTCGAAGCCTGTGCAGCCCTGGCACCTGGTCGAGGAAAATCATGCCGCCGTTGCGTAGCACCGCGAGATCGGTTGTTTCACCGGTCTTCTGCGTGACGTCGTTCAGGATCGCGCGGCAGCGTTCCACGATGTTGAAATTCGCCGCTTCGGCAAAGGCGCCCAGTTCCGGGCCAAGCCGGATACCGCCACCGTTCGGGTCTTGGATGATGAACCGCTCTGTGGACAGGGCCCCCGTGATTCGCTGTACCGTGGAGCGGGGCAGGTCAACGCGGCGGGCGATCTGACCAAGGCTGAGTCCGCTTTGTTCCTCTTTCAGTACGCGCAGGATTGCCGCAGCGCGCGCAATGACCTGAATGCCGGAACGGTCTTTTTTGTCATTTTCTTCAGCCATGTAGCGCCAGAACCTTTCTTGATCATTCAAGTGGTGGAAAATACCGTTCACTCGGTATGTATCGCAATGCGGTGCAAGTCAACCGTATCGCAAGTAATTCTTGACCGTATGGCGGTCGATATGTACCGTAATTCGGGACAGGGGGAGGAGCTTCCTGCATAGACATTCAATCCGACACCGGCCTTTCGCCGGTGAACAGAGAAGGTGCATCCGATGGTCGAGATCCGCGGAATCGAGTTTCAGGCAAATACCGACAACGACATGGGTCTGGAGTTCTACAACCTCAGCCACCGCTTTGGGTTTCAGAACCCCAACTGGCCGTATTTTCAGGATACCAAGATCGAACGTATCCATTACATGGCCAAGTCAGGTGTGCTGAGCCAGCGCATCACCACCACGATGCACGCCACCACCCACATCGACGCGCCGGCCCACGTGGTGCAGGGCACGCCCTTTATCGACGAAGTGCCGCTGCCGCATTTCTTTGGTACCGGCCTTGTCGTGTCGATCCCCAAGAAGAAGTGGGAGCCGATCACCGGCGAAGACCTGGAGAAAGCCTGCGGTCACGCGATCCGCAAGGGCGACGTGCTGATCATCAACACCGGCTGGCACCATGATTACGAAGATGGCGACTACTTTGCCTACTGCCCTGGTCTGGTCTCCTCGGCCGCTGAATGGATGGTTGAAAAGGGCGTCAAGGTCGTGGGCCACGACACCCAGGCCAACGACCACCCGCTGGCCACGGCGATCGGCCCGCAGCGCAATGGCCCGCTGCTGCCGCACCTTGAAGAGGAATACCGCGAGTGGTCCGGCGGCAATGACTGGAAAGATGATTTCCCCGAGTGGGAGCCGGTGCACAACATCCTGTTCAAGAACGGTATTCTGGGCATTGAGAACGTTGGCGGCGACCTGGACGCGGTCACCGGAAAACGCTGCACCTTCGCCTTTTTCCCGTGGAACTGGGATCGTGGTGATGGCTGCATCATCCGCCTCGTTGCGATGATCGACAAATCGCAGGGCTTCCGCATCGACGACGGCGCTGAGTTCTGAACACTCCCCGACTGGCCCCCCGGTGGGCCGCGGGCCTTTTTAAAATGGGGGGGGCGGGGGGGGGGCCCTGCATGGGGAAAGTTTTAAAGAAGGGGAGGCCCACCAAGCGGCCAAACACCTTTGGTTGTTCTGGCTGCGGCTGCAGGGCTTTGAAGAGGGTGGACCAAAAAACCAATGGATCGGCTTTAGCCAGTTTCTGCCGGGCGGCGGCGCGGGCCCCGACAGTACGCCCTTTGAGAAGGTCTATGTCGTGCTCGAAGGCGAGATGACGGTGATCGTCGATGGCGAGGAAACTGTCCTTGGCCGCTTGGACAGTTGCACCATCCCCCCCGGCGAGGTTCGCAAGATCGAGAACCGTTCCAACGACACCTGCAAGATGCTGGTTGTCATCCCCTATCCGTCCGAATCCTGACCGGAGGCCTGAGCCATGAATGCACTGACGAACCCTCTTTCGATGTTCGACGTAAAGGACAAGGTGGCGCTGATTACCGGGGCGTCTGGCGCGTTCGGCATGGTGGCTGCACGCGTCCTTGGAGGTGCCGGAGCTAAGTTGGTTCTGGTGGCGGGCAATCAGGAAGCGCTGGACGAAATCGCCTCTGAGTGCCGCGAGATAGGGGCCGAGGTGACAGCCATCAACACGCGCCCTTCGGACGAAGAGACCTGCAACGGCCTCGTGGCGCAGGCCGTCGAGGCCTACGGGCAGCTTGATATCCTTGTGGTTGCCTCGGGCATGAACAAGGTCGCGCTGATCAACGATATGGCGCCGGAGACCTTTACCTCGGTTATGGATGCCAATGTCACGCAAAGCTGGCTGCTGGCGCGGGCCGCTGCGGGGCAGATGAAGGCGCAGGGCGAGGGGGGCAAGATCGTCCTTGTCTCTTCCGCACGGGGGCTGCTTGGCCACCCGGCGGGGTATACCGCCTATTGCGCCTCAAAGGCCGCGACCGATGGCATCGTCAAGGCGCTGGGTTGTGAGCTGGGCCCCACCGGTATCACCGTCAACGCCATTGCGCCGACGGTTTTTCGTTCCCCGCTGACAGCCTGGATGTTCGGCGACGACGAAAAGGCAAAGACCGTGCGCGCCGGGTTCCTCGCCCGCGTACCCAAAGGGCGTCTGGGCGAGCCCGAGGACCTTGCCGGGCCGCTGCTGTTCCTCGCCTCCAAGGCATCCGACTTTTACACCGGGCATATTCTCTATGCCGACGGTGGCTATACGGCGGGCTGAATAATGGTTCCCAAGAATCAACAAATGGCCGTGATCGGTGCCGGGCTGATGGGGCATGGCATCGCGCTGACCCTGGCCCGTGCCGGGCAGTATGTGACAATAACCGACCCACATTCAGAGACGCTGAATAGTGCGCCGAAGCGGATTTCCGACAGTCTGAAGGTTCTCGGTGCAAAGGAGACCGAAATTGCCCGTGTGCTGAAGATGATCGAGCTGTGTTCTTCGGTCAGTGTCGCCGTGCGCGACGCGGATTTCGTCTTTGAGGCAGCGCCGGAAAAGCTGGACCTCAAGCGCCAGATCTTCGCCGAGGTCGAAGCGCATGCGCCCACGGGCGCGGCGCTGGCGTCGAACACCTCTGTCATCCAGATCACCAAGATCATGGACGGGCTGAAACACCCCGAACGCGCGCTTGGCACCCATTGGTGGAACCCGCCGCACATGATCCCGCTGGTCGAAGTGATCAAGACCGAATGGACCGACTCGGATGTGGCCGACCGGATGATGGCGCTGCTGGCCAGCGCCGGGAAAACTCCGGTGATGGTGGAAAAGGATGTGCCGGGCTTTATCGGCAACCGCCTGCAACACGCGCTGTGGCGCGAGGCGATCAGCCTTGTCGAACGTGGCATCTGTGACGCCGAAGCGGTTGATACGGTTGTGAAATCCTGTTTCGGGCGGCGTTTGGCCGTGCTCGGCCCGTTGGAAAACGCCGATTTGGTCGGCACCGATCTGACGCTGGATATCCACGAGAACGTCCTGTTTGACCTCGAAAGCCGCAAAGGCCCATCGCCTTACCTCGAACAGCTGGTCAAGGACGGAAAGCTGGGCATGAAATCCGGTGAAGGGTTCCGAAAATGGACGGAAGACGAAGCCAACGACGTACGCGCTCGCGTCGGTCGTCACTTGACCCGGCTCGAAGGTATTCTCGACGACTGAACCAGCCCTGACTTCACAACAAACCCGGCGGGGAGGCCGGGAGGAGGAGAAAACCATGAAGAAACTGCTGACCCCCACACGCCGCGGGTTCCTGACCGGAAGCGCCGCGATGCTGGCAACCCCCGCGATCCTGCACGGCACCCGTGTCTATGCTGCCAATCCGACGCTGAAGGTCGGTCATGTCAGCCCGCGCACAGGGCCGCTCGCAGGCTTTGCCGAGGCCGACGATTACGTGCTGGCCGCGATCCAGGACCACTTCAACGCTGGTATCGAAAACAACGGCAAGACCTGGAACATCGAGATCATCTCGAAGGACAGCCAGTCGAACCCGAACCGCGCCGCCGAAGTGGCCGCTGACCTGATCCTCGGCGACGAGGTAGACATCATCGTCGCCGCCTCGACCCCCGACACCGTGAACCCGGTCGCTGATCAGGCGGAAATCAACGAGGTGCCCTGCATCACCACCGACTGCCCGTGGCAGCCCTATTTCTTTGGCCGCAACGGCGTGCCGGGGCAGGGATTTGACTACACCTACCACTTCTTCTGGGGTCTCGAAGACGTGATCGGCGCCTTCCTCGACATGTGGGACAGCTCCGGTGTGGCAAAGGTCGTCGGCGGGCTGTTCCCGAACGACGCGGATGGCAATGCTTGGGGGGACGCAGAGCTTGGTCTTCCCAAGCCGCTGGCGGCTGCCGGTTACGACCTGACCGATCCCGGGCGCTACCAGCCGTTGACCGACGATTTCTCGAACTACATCAACGCCTTCAAGGAAGCAGGGGCAGAGATTGTCACCGGAAACATGATCGCGCCGGACTTCGCCACCTTCTGGGCGCAGGCGGCACAGCAGGGCTTCAACCCCAAGATCGTGACCATCGGCAAGGCGCTGCTGTTCCCCTCTGTCATCGAATCCCTCGGCGAGCGTGGAGACGGGCTCTCCTCCGAAGTCTGGTGGTCTCCCAACCACCCGTTCGCGTCGTCCCTGACCGGCGCGTCCGCCAAAGAGCTTGCCGAGGGGTACGCGGCGGCGTCGGGTCGTCCATGGACCCAGCCGATCGGCTTCAAACACGCGCTGTTCGAAGTGGTGGCGGATGTGGTCAAACGCGCCGAGGATCTTGAGGATTACGAGGCCATCGCCGCCGCGATCCCCGAGACCAAGCTCGACACCATCGTCGGCCCGGTCGACTGGTCCAATGGCCCGATCAACAACGTCACCAAGACGCCGCTGGTGGCGGGCCAGTGGCAAAAAGAGGGCGACGGTTTTGACCTCAAGATCGTGGCCAATTCGGCGGCACCGGAGATCCCGCTGACCGGAGAGCTGAAACTGCTCTGACCGCAAGGGGCGGCGGAGCGATCCGCCGCCCGACATTGTTCATCCGGAGATCCCGATGGCGCAGATTCTGCAACTTGACGGCGTGTCGAAGTCCTTCGGCGCGGTGACCGTCGCTGACAGCCTCACATATGGGCTTAACGAAGGTGAGGCTTTGGGCGTGCTGGGGCCAAACGGCGCTGGCAAGACTTCGATGTTCAACCTGATCACCGGCACGCTCAGGCCCGACTCCGGTCGGTTCACCTTTGCCGGCGAGGACATCACAGGGCACAGTGCGGCCCGTCGCTCGCGCTCAGGAATTGCCCGCAGCTTTCAGGTGCCGCAGCCTTTTACGCACATGACGGTTTTCGAAAATGCCATGGTTGCGGCGACGCAGTCGGCGGGGCTGTCGGGCCGCGAGGCGGAGCGGCTGTGTATCGACGTGCTGGACCAGACCGAGCTTTTGGGCAAGGCCAATGACCGCGCCGGGGGGCTGACGCTGCTGAACCGCAAGCGGCTTGAACTGACCCGCGCGCTCTGCGCCAAACCGCGCCTGCTGCTGCTGGACGAGATCGCGGGCGGGCTGACCGAGGCGGAATGCACCTCGCTGATCGCCACCATCAAGTCGATCCACGCAAGCGGGGTCTCGATCATCTGGATCGAACATGTGGTGCACGCATTGATGGCGGTGGTCGAGCGGCTGATCGTGATCGACTTTGGCAAAAAGATCGCCGAGGGCGAGCCCAAGGCGATCATGGACAGCCCCGAGGTGCAGGAAATCTATCTGGGGATTGAAGCCGATGCCTGAACCGATCCTGACACTCAGCGGCCTGGATTCCTTCTATGGTGACTTTCAGGCGCTCTACGGAATCGATCTGGCCGTCAACGAGGGCGAAGTCCTGGCCATCATTGGCGCCAATGGCGCGGGCAAGACCACGCTCCTGCGCTCGATCTCCGGGCTGATCGGCAACAAACCCGAGCACGTGCGGTTCCGCGGCAAAACCATCGGCACAGAGCGCCCGGACGTGATTGCCCAAATGGGGCTTGCGATGGTGCCGGAAGGGCGCCAGCTTTTCCCGTCGCTCTCGGTCGAGGAAAACCTGATGATCGGCGGCCGGGTCAACCGCAAAGGCCCGTGGAATCTCCGCAAGGTCTACGACCTCTTCCCCATCCTCGAAGAGCGCAAGGCGCAGGCCTCCACCTCTCTTTCGGGCGGTCAGCAGCAGATGGTCGCCATTGGGCGCGCGCTGATGTCGAACCCTGAATTGATCATGTTCGACGAGATCAGCCTCGGCCTCGCGCCGGTGATCATCCGCGACATCTACAAGGCGCTGCCCGGCATCGTCGGCGGCGGCATGAGCGCGGTCATCGTGGAACAGGACATCACCAAGGCGCTGGCGGTCTCAAGCCGCGTCTATTGCCTGCAAGAGGGCCGGGTGTCGCTGGAAGGCAAATCCGACGCCGTATCGCGCGAAGACATCGCGCGCGCCTATTTCGGAGTGGAATGAGATGGATTTCGTGAACGCAGTTGTTCAGGGCACCTTGCTGGGCGGGCTCTATGCGTTGTTCGCTGCCGGGCTGTCCCTGATTTTCGGGGTCATGCGGCTGGTCAACATCGCGCACGGCGACCTGATCGTGCTGGCCGCCTATCTGGGGTTGACCACGACCGTGGCACTGGGGGTGCATCCGCTGGTGGCGCTCATCGTGGTTGTTCCCGCGATGGCGGGGATCGGGTATGTGCTCCAAAGGGCGGTGCTGAACCATACCCTGGGCGATGATATCCTGCCGCCGTTGCTGGTCACCTTTGGCCTGTCAGTGATCATCCAAAACGCCTTGCTGGAAGGCTACAGCGCCGATCCGCAAAAGATGGACGCGGGCGCGCTGGAGACCGCTTCTGTGGCGCTTGGCCCGCTGTCGCTGGGTGTGCTTCCGCTGCTGACCTTTGGCATCGCCATCGCGGTGATCGCGGGGCTGCAATGGACCTTCTATCACACGCCGTTGGGCCGCGCCTTCCGCGCCACGTCGGACAATCAAGACATCGCGCAGCTTATGGGGCTGAACAAACGCCATGTCTTCGGGCTGGCCATGGCGCTGGCGCTGGCGGTGACGGCGGTGGCGGGGATCCTGTTGGGCATTCGCACCAGCTTTGACCCCTCAGTCGGAGGCGGGAGGCTGATCTTCGGTTTCGAGGCCGTGATCATCGGCGGTCTGGGCAACCTCTGGGGCACGCTGATTGGGGGCGTGATCCTTGGCGTGGCCCAGACCGTGGGAGCCACGATCAACCCCGGCTGGCAATTGCTGGCAGGCCATATCGCCTTTCTTGTCATTCTCGCCGTGCGACCCAACGGCCTATTCCCGAGGATCAGCGGATGAACACAGATATTCGGATAAGCCGTACCTCCAACGCCGCCAAGGTCGCCGCTGTGCTGGGCGCGCTGATCGTGGTGATCCTGATCGCCGCGCCGTACTGGGCGGGCCGGGCCGATATGCGGCTGATGGGCGAGATCTTTCTCTACCTTGCGCTGGCCTCGCTGTGGAACCTGCTGGCGGGCTACGCCGGTTTGGTCTCTGTCGGGCAACAGGCCTATGTGGGTTTTGGCGGTTACATGCTGTTTGCGCTGACCATCTTCGCCGGTCTGCCGCCGCTGGTCGCCATCGCGCTGGCGGGCGTGCTGGGCGCGCTGATCTCGATCCCCGTCGCGGCGCTGATCTTCCGCCTGCGCGGTGCCTATTTCGCCATCGGCACCTGGGTCATGGCCGAGGTCTTCCGGCTGAGCTTCGCGCAGGTTTCGGCATTGGGAGGCGGCTCCGGCACATCGCTGCCCACGGCCATCGTGCGTTCCATGGCGGATGGCCGCTCTGCGCGTGAGGCGCTCAGCTACTGGCTGGCGCTGGGGGCGGCGCTGATCGTCGTCACAGCCGTCTACCTGCTCCTGCGTTCGCGCAAAGGGCTGGCGCTTACCGCGATCCGCGACAATGAACTGGCCTCGGCCTCGCTGGGCATCGACATCTGGCGCACCAAGTTCTTTGTCTATGTCGTCACCTCGGCCATGACTGCCATGGTGGGCGCGCTGATCTTTCTGCAAAAGCTGCGGATCTCGCCCGATGCGGCATTCAGCGTGAACGACTGGACCGCATTCGTGATCTTCATCGTCGTGATCGGCGGCATCGGCACGATCGAGGGCCCGATCATCGGCACGCTGATCTTTTTCCTGCTGCGCGAAACCCTGGCAGACCTTGGCACCATCTACCTCATGGTCCTCGGCCTTGTCGCCATCGTCGTGATGCTGAAGGCGCCGCAGGGAGTCTGGGGTTTCATCCGGCACCGTTTCGATCTGCAACTCTTCCCGCTTGGCTACCGCGTCGTGAACGCTGAGAAATCCAAAGGAGCCTGACCCATGGCACGCCAGAAAACCGTCATCACCTGCGCCATCACAGGGGCGATCCACACGCCCACCATGTCGGACGCGCTGCCCTTCACCTATGACGACATCGCGCAACAGGCGATGGACGCGGCCGAGGCCGGGGCGTCGATCCTGCATCTGCATGCGCGCGACAACGAAACCGGCGCGCCGTCGGTCGACGTCAAGGATTTCCAGCCCTTCCTGCCGCGGATCAAGCAGGCGACGGATGCGGTGGTGAACATCTCGACCGGCGGGTCGCTGTCGCTGTCGATTCAGGATCGGATCACCCCGGCCAAGACCTTTTCCCCCGAGATGTGTTCGATGAACATGGGGTCGATGAATTTTTCGTTCCATCCGCTCGCCAACCGCTACAAGGACGACGACTGGAAGTTCGACTGGGAAAAGGATTACGTCGCCAACTCCGACGGCAACATTTTCCGCAACACATTCCGTGACATCAAGGAGGCCGCCGAAACGCTGGCCCCGCATGACATCAAGTTCGAGCATGAATGCTACGACGTTGGCCACCTCTACAACCTGAAATTCTGCATGGATATCGGGCTGTTCAAGGCACCGGTGTTTATCCAGTTCATCTTCGGCATCCTCGGCGGGATCGGCCCGGAGGTCGACAATCTGGTGTTCATGAAACGCACCGCCGACCGGCTGTTCGGCGACGACTACCGCTGGTCCGTGCTGGGCGCGGGTGGATCGCAGATGAATCTTGCCACCACCGCCAGCCAGATGGGGGGCAACGTGCGCGTGGGATTGGAGGACAGTCTCTTTATCTCGCGCGGTAAGCTGGCGGAGTCGAATGCCGCCCAAGTCGCCAAGATCCGCCGCATCGTCGAGGATCTGGGCTGTGAGGTTGCCACGCCCGACGAGGCGCGAGAGATCCTCGCGCTGAAGGGCGGCGACCGCGTGAATTTCTGAGCACAGACCATGCCGTGCATACAGCCACCGGATAAGAAGCTGAAAGGCCTCACCGGTTTGCACCTGTAGCAGGCACCGTTTTCACGCTGTTTGAAGCGGGTTCGGATCGTGATGAAAGAGACCGGGGGTGACTGCGAGAGTCCCCCGGTCAATCTGGAAAAGGACGAACTCGCCACGCCGAAAAAACCGAAATGGTTCCGGCAAGAGTTTTCGCCCGATCAGTCCTTGACGACCCATTGCTTGAAGCTCGGATCCAGCTCATCGCACGCTGCGAGGATCAGATCACGGGATTGGAACGGACCGGCGTCGTCAATGGTTGCAGAGACCGTTACACATTGCGCCGGATCGGCGGCCAGGCGCATCTCCATGCTGGTCGCATCATAGGCAAAGGCCTGTTTAGGGTCCTGCTCATCGCAAGCCACCAGGCCAAACGGGTTTTCTACATTGTCCGGCGCGGTGTAGACCATGCACATGCCGTCGTAGGTCGCCGATTGAATCCTGCCGCTTTCCGCCGCGTAGGTAAACAACACGTCGTCGCCAGTCGGCTTGCAGGAATGCGCGTGCAGTTGGTCACTGAGGCCCCGGCCTTCGGTATCGATACACCAGCCGAGCATGGCTTCCTCGTCGAGATTTTCAGCAAGGTGGATCACTGGCCCTGCGGTCTTGATCCCCGGCGCTTCGGCGAGGGACAACTGAGGGAACGCGAGGCTCATCGAGGTGGCAAACAGGACGGCGAAAGTTGAGGCGTTGATTTTCATCGGTTGATCCCCTCCAAAGGGTCACTGTCGAAATTGCTGCTGGAAGGCCCGGATGCGGGCGGCATTGACGCCTTGGTCACTGCGGCCAACTCTCGATACGCCGCGCATGTCGACACGACTTCCGTCACCTTGCGGGGTCACAACCACCACAACGTCATCGGCGAAGTAAAACACGGAGGTGCGGGCAGTTGCCTCGAACCGGCGGCGTTCCACGTCGTCGGCGATGATCTCCCACCCCATATCGCGGGCCACCGTCAAGGCGCGTTCATAAGCATCGCCGGCGTCCAGATTGGTCTCCAGAGGGGCGATGTCGGGATAGGCTTTGGCCTGGGCCGCAGCCACTTCGGGGCCACCGTAGTCGAGCGTGTTACGAGCGCCGTCGCGAGTGTCATCGAGCACTTCGAACAAGGGCGGATTGGCGATATCGGTCGAGATGTCGTGGATCGGCGCGGCGCGCTGCGGCGGGTTAAGCGTGGATGCGGCCAGCGGCGCGAGAAGGGCCAGACCGACAAGCGCGGCAAGACCGCCCGCCAGCATGCCACCGCGTTCCTTGCGCACGAAGTGTATGATCAATGCGATCAGGCCCACAGCAGCAACGACCATCGCCAGCGGGTTGAAATAGGTTCGATACAGCCCGAATCCGGTGATCGGCTGCCACAGTCCCAGGCGTGCGCCAAACAGCATCAGTGCAACGCCTACAGCGCCGAGAACGGCGATGAAAAGGGCGATTTTTCCAGAATGTTTCATCAGTTCCTTAGGCCTTTCACCACCTGTATTCGTCGCGCGGGCCAGCCTGGCTGCGCATCTGTCTTCATTGCGTTTGCGCCGCCAGCCGCGCGACCGCCCTGTCGCGGATGCACAGGCGTCGGTGACAATCTTCAGTCTTGCCCAGACCTGCGCCGTGTCGTTTGCGATCATCGGGGAGCCCGTCGGAAAAGCACCGAGCCAAACACTTTCCAAATGCAGGCCTTCGTCCGGTTCGCGACAATTGACTGCCCGGCGATTTTGGTGCCTTGTGAGCAAATATTGCACACAACGCAAGATTTTGGGAGATGACAGTTTCGTTACGAGAGAGGCGAAGGCAGCAAACCGCGCGCGATATTCAGCTGGCGACACTGGAATTGGCGGTTCGGCACGGGCTCGAAAACATCACCACGGAGGAGATCTCTGCTGCTGCAGGTGTTAGCCCGCGGACCTTTTTCAACTACTACACGAACAAGGAGGCCGCCGCGATCGGGGCGCCGCCTGCATTCCGGGAGGCGGACAAGGACGCCCTGCGCGACGGAAGTGGCGAACTGGCAGACGATCTCAAGCAATTCTTCGACCGGCACATGGAGGCTTTGGCCAAGGATGAACCTGTTCTCAGGATGGTCGGCAAGATCCTGCGCTCGAACGAAAAGGCGCGGGGCATCCTCGAAGGTTTTCTGATCGTGGCGCGCGGCGAACTCACGGAGTGCCTGTGCCATCGCGTGAAAGATCGCCAAACCGCCGCCGCCCTCGCCAGCAGCAGCACCGACGCGATAGGCCGGGCGATCTTTCTTTGGGAGCACGAAGATGACCTGTCTCTTGGCACGGCTATGGACATCGTCTGGGAGGGAATGATCAGCGCATCCCGACTGTTGGCACGCTCCGCCGATTAGCTTCTGTTGCCGTCCACGAAACCGGCAGCAGGCCAATTGGCACTGCAGTTATTCGGTAACTGGATCATCATCGGGACGCGGGAAGGCAACCAAAATATGGCAGGTACGTCAGCCGATACGCACTCCGCACCTGCCGGTATCGAGCAATTGTAGCGAATGGCAGGCTTGGCTCGCTGCGCTGCAGTATAGGGAGTTCATGTCTAATGTCCGGATTGGGCCGATCGCGTCGCCGGTGCGAAGCTCGACAATCATGTCGGGAAGCGGGGGATTCGCCGCAGTTGCAAATCCTGCGGCTGGCAGGAACAAATCTGACGTTTGCGTGAGCCCGATTTGTGTTCCTCTGCTATCTGCAATGCGGCGTCCTATTTGAAGCGCGCGGGGCCTATCTGCCAAGTTCTTCGCAGGTGTTGCCAAGTCTCTTGGTGCGATGGGCAATCGGCACTCATAGGCTATTGTTTGGGACGGGCACGGATCCGACTGGTTCTGTATACCCAATGAGCTATGAAGAAGGCGGAGAACGCCAGTGGGGATGCCAACTGATGCAGAATCTTCTTGCGACGTCCAAGAAAGTCAGGCTTCGCCAGCTTAGGTGTTTCGTGGCTGTGGCCAGAAAGAAAAGTTTCGTGCTCGCGTCCGAGGATCTTGGCCTGACGCAACCCGCGGTCAGCCGCAGCGTCCGCGAGCTTGAACAGGTTCTCGGGCACGACTTGTTCGACCGCTCTACCAGGGGCGCGGAACTGACGCCGCGCGGGAGGACATTCCTCGAAGCGACGGAATCCGGCCTGCTGCAAATATTTCAGGGCGTGCGCTCCGTCACGGGAGAGATCTTGTCGGACGAGATCGTACGGATCGGGGCCTTGCCGAACGTGTGTTCCCAGTTCCTTCCTGCCATCGTGCAGACCTTTAAGGGCGAGTATCCCGGCGTGAAGGTGCGGGTCACCCCTGGGACCAACGCCGACCTGTTGAGCAGCCTCCGACGCGGCGAGACCGATTTCGTGATAGGGAGGCTGTCGTCCAGCGAAGAAATGCGCGGACTGGTTTTTCGGGCACTTTTCGATGAGCCCTTGGTTTTTGTTGTGCGTGCGGGGCATCCGCTTTCCGAAGGGCGGGCCACGTTGCAGGAGGCTTTGACCTTTCCGACCTTGCTGCCACCGGACGGCACGATCATCCGGCAAGAGTTGTCGCGGTTTTTGTCGGGGCAAGGAGTATCCGAATTACCCGACGTGGTGGAAACCACCTCGTCCGATTTCCAGCGGTCCTATATTAGCCGGACGGACTGCGTGGCAGTGATCCCCCGTGGTGTCGTTCAGGCCGAATTGGAAAGCCGTGCATTCGTTCAACTTCAGATTGGAACCGATGCGATGCGGGGCCCGGTGGGTTTGACGACAAATCCTGACCTGCGTCTGGGGCCCGAAGCGCAACACCTCGTGCAAACGATCCTGAACACCCCACTGGATACCAAAAGTGGTATATTAGATCGGCGATAATGAATTTCCCGCCGCATATTCGATATGGCAAGCTCTCCCGAGACGCAGTGTATGGGAGGACTCACACGTGTACCGATTCAAAGGATTTCTCGCCGCGGCAGCCTTGGCTGCAAGTGCAACCCTGGCGCAGGCCCAGACGCTAAGCCTTGAAGGCGGCGGCGCGGCCTCGCTCACCGGCATCGTACCACAGACCTACGCCCAATTTGCGGCCGAAGAAGGCATCTCGCTCCAGGTGGTACTCGGGCAGACGCTGACGCGGTCAGCGCTGAAACTGGCAGCGGGACGGATCGACATGGCAGTTGTGCCGCCTAATGCCTATGGCGCCATGTCGCGCGGCGTCGGCCCTTACAAGGAGCAGGGCGATCAGGCCAAGAAGATGGCCGAAAACGTTCGCGCACTCTTTGCGTTTCCGGCGGGAACCTTCCAGGCCGTGGTCTGGGCCGACAGCGGGATCGAGGATTGGGATGATCTGGCTGGCAAGCGGGTTTTCATCGGCCCCCCGGCCGGAGCGGCCAGCGACCAAATCCAGACGCTGATCCGGCTCGCTTCGGGCGGTCTAACCGTTGACAACGGCGATTACGAAGGGATCAAGGCACCGTGGGGTGCCGCGCAGCAGTCGTTCCAGGATGGACAGTTCGACGTGTACATCGGCTCTATTGCGGTCGGCAGTCAAGCGCTGAATGAATTGAGCCTGCAACGCGACATTCGCATTCTCGGCGTCTCAGACGAGGTTCGCGCATCGCAAGACTGGGCCGAGTTCCTGACCGAGCAAGCGCAGTTCGAATCCGTGGTTCCCGCAGGCACTTATTCTGGCCAATCCAACGGCGATCAGGACCTTGTGACCACCGCCTCCGCCATGATGATGAGCGTCACCGCAGAGATGGATGACGACACGGCTTACGCGTTGACCAAGGCCTATTGGACCAACCTCGACGCAATGAAGAACGCCAATGCGCTGATGCGGTCGATAGATGCGAGCAAGCCCTTTGCCGGGATGAACGCACCACTGCACCCGGGCGCCTTGCGCTACTATCAGGAGGCTGGCATCGAGATCCCTGCCGATCTGATGCCCTGATCCTCCCCCGGCCAGCCGCACCGCTCCCCGCGGCCGGCCACCCCAGCCCCCAAGCCGATCCCCTCGAGGAGACCGACATGCCCCCCCATTCGACCGGTGCCGCGCGCATCGCCGGGTATACCGTTTATGCCATCGGGCTGATCATTGCCCTGTCCGGCCTTGCCAACGTCATGCCCACTTACGATGTGCTGCCGCGGATAGGACCTTTCGCGGTGGAATGGTTCCGGCCGTTGTTCTACTGGCTGTCGATCCTGGTCTTCCTGGCCGGCGACGCCGAGCGGCGGGCGGACCGCGGGCGGCTGTCTCCCCTGCACCTGGCGGCCTATGCCGCGGCCGCGGTCGTCGTCAGCTATGTTTGCTACGATTACTACCGGATCGGCCAGATCATCGCCAACTCGGTATTGTTCTTCGGGCCGCGCGAAATGTACGTGGCGCTCGCCGCCGCCGCGCTGTCGCTCTGGGCCTGCTGGATCCTCTGGGGCGCGCCAATTGCCATTCTCGGCGGCCTCGCGCTGCTCTACCTCGCCACCGGACAATACTGGCCCGGCCCGCTGAGAACAGCGCCGTCCGACATCTACGACACCATTTCAGCCAATATTTGGTACGACAGCGACCAGGGCATTCTCGGCTCGATCATGGGCGTGGTGCTGACCACGGTGCTGCCCTTCATCATACTTGGCGCAATTCTCGAGGGCTGCGGCGCGGGCGGGTCGATGATCCGCATCTCCTTCCACCTGATGAAGAAGTTCAAGGGCGGGCCTGCCTATGCCGCGATCCTCGCCTCGGCGCTCTTTGGCACCGTCTCAGGCTCTGCAGTGGCCAACGTGGTCGGCACCGGCGTCGTCACCATTCCGATGATCCGCAAGCGTGGCTTCAACGCCAATTTCGCCGGTGCGGTCGAGGCCACGGCCTCGACCGGCGGGCAGATCCTGCCGCCGATCATGGGGGCCGCGGCGCTTGTCATGGCCGATATCGTCGGTGTCAGCTACCTGACCGTAGTGCTGGCGGTGATCATCCCGGCGGTGGCCTATTACCTGTCGCTGTTCCTCGCGGTCTACTTCGAGGCGCAGAAGCTCGACATCCAAGTCAACGACGATGACGTCGACGTTCCGCCGCCGGCGCTGCAGGACTGGGTGAACATGATTCTGGTCTTCGGCCCGATCTTCGTGATCGTCTGGTTGCTGGTCAGCGGGCTGTCTGCGGCAGGTGCCTCGATTGCTGCAATTCTGCTGCTGGTGCCGCTCAGCTTCATCAACCCTGAAGTGCGCCGCAAGCCGCAGATGCTGATTGCCGCATTGGCGGATGGTGGCCGCACCATCGGGCAACTCGCCGTGGCCATCGCCATCGTCGGCATCGTGGTCTCGACCCTGTCGGCCACCGGCGTGCCCACCAGCTTTGCTGTGCTGCTCTCGACAGCCTCGGGAAACTCGCTTCTAATAGCACTGCTGATCGCCGCCGCGGGCTGCATCATCCTCGGTATGGGGATGCCGACGCTGCCCGCCTATATCGCGATCATCTCGGTCATGGGCCCGACTCTGCAGGGCTTCGGCATGGATCTGCTGGCGGCGCATATGTTTGTCTTCTTCTTCGGCGTCGCCGCCGGAATCACGCCGCCCGTGGCGCTGACTGCCTTTGCCGCGGCCTCGGTCTCTGGCGGACGGCCCATTGCCACGGCCGTGGCCTCCACCCGGATCGGTGCGATGATGTTCCTGATCCCGTTTGCCTGGGCTTTCGACGATGCGCTGCTCCTGGGCATCGGCGAGACGGACCTGGCAGTGGTGATCCCGGCGATCTTCTTCCTGCTGGTGGCGCTCTACTTCTGCACCAGCGCGCTGATCGGGTTTGACCGGGGCAAGCTGAGTCTTTTGGAGCGTCTGGCGCGGCTCGGTGTGACCATTGCGCTGTTGACCCCCATGACCTTCGCAGAACTGGGCGGCCTTGCCGTCGGACTGGCGCTGGTTGCGTACCGCTACTCGCTGGCCCCCAAGACCAAGGAGACGGCGGCATGAACAAGCGCCCCAACTTCATCCTCTTCGTAACCGATCAGCACCGCGCCGATTACCTGGGCTGCTATGGCCACCCGATCCTGCAAACGCCCAATATCGACGATATCGCCGCGCGCGGGGTGGCCTTTGACAGCTTCTACGTCGCCAGCCCGGTCTGCATGCCCAATCGCGCCAGCCTGGTGACCTGTCGAATGCCGTCCAGCCATGGGGTGACAATGAACGGCGTTCCGCTGAGCCGAAAAAACGTGACCTTTGTCGAATTGCTGAAGGAAGCGGGATACAACACCGCGTTGATCGGCAAGAGCCACCTGCAAACCTTTACCGGCGCGCCAGCGACAACAAAGATCCCGCCTGCGCGCGACGGATATTTCCGGGCCAATGGCGCGCTTGCGGAAGCGGTGCGGCACGATCTGGACGCTCCGATCTACAAGGTCGAAGAGCCCGACTTCTGGTCCGGCCCGCAACCCAGGGTGCCGACGCCGTTCTATGGCTTCGATCATGTGGAATTGGTGACAGGACACGGCGACCATATCGGTGGCGACTACACCGCCTGGCTGTTGGAGCGCGAACCGGAGGCCGCCAGCCTGATCGGCCCCGAGAACCAACTGCCGCACGACTACACCTGCCCGCAGGCGGTGCGCACGGCTGTCCCGGCGGAGCTCTACTCGACGACCTATATCGCGGAGCGCGCGGCGGCGTACATCGAAGCTCACAAGGACGACGAAGAACCGTTCTTCCTGATGGTCAGTTGGCCCGACCCGCACCACCCTTTCAATCCGCCGGGCAAGTACTGGGATATGTACGACCCCGAAGACTTCCCGGTGCCGGAGGCATTCCGACGCGACGACTGGACCCCGCCGCCGCATGTGGCGGGCGTCCAGAAGACCCGTCATGAGGGCCGCGCAAACCTCAACGGCATGAACGCCGTCGGCTGCTCGGCCCGCGAGGCGCAGGAGGCGCAGGCGCTGACCTGCGGCATGATCACCATGATCGACGACGCGGTGGGCCAGGTGCAGGCGGCTTTGAAGGCTTCGGGCCGCGCGGATGAGACGGTGGAGATCTTCACTACCGACCACGGCGATCACCTCGGCGATCACGGCCTTCTGTTCAAGGGCGCCGAGCAATATGAGCAGATCACGCGGGTGCCCTTCCTCTGGGCCGACCCCGAGGGCGAAGCGGGCATGCGCAGCGACCGCATCGGCCAGACCCAGGATATCGGCACAACCATTCTCGAACGCGCCCGGATCGAGCCAGCCTTCGGGATGCAGGGACTCGATCTCTTCGGGCCGAAAGCACGCGACGCAGCCTTCGTGCAATATGCCCATCAGAAGGCGATGGATGAGATCGGTGTGCCGCCAAACATCCACACGATCCGCGACGCCCGCTACCGGTTGTCGGTTTTGCAGGACATGGACTGGGGCGAGTTCTACGATCTGGACGCTGACCCCGGCGAGTTCTGTAACCTCTGGGATGCGCCGGAGATCCAGACAGAAAAAGTCCGCCTGTTGGAAAGGCTGATCCGGGCCGAACTGGCGCATGTGGATCGTTCACCGATGCCGACGGGGCGTGCCTGATGCGCGGTTGGCGGCAGGCCGGGATCGTTCGGGAAACCGAGTTGTGGCCGGGCGATCTAACGGCACACCCCGCCGGATGCTCCCTTGCGGCGACCCCTCGATCAATATCGGGGACTAATGAGCTGAGGCGCTGGCTGTGAGCCTGCCGCGTAGCGGCGAGACCGAAGCTCTGAAGGGGTTGCTGGATCGCGCATTGCCGCCCCGCCGCTGGTGGTCACGGGTCGATAGCGCAACCCTGCGCCAAGATGCTTTCGCCGGTTTCTCCAACGCAGCGATCGTCATCCCGCAAGGCGTGGCCTTTGCGACCATCGCCGGCTTGCCACCGGAAATGGGGCTCTACACGGCGATGATCACCGCCGCCATCGCAGCCTTCTGGGGTTCGTCGATGGTTATGATTTCAGGACCAACCACTGCGATCTCGGCTGTGGTCTTCGCTACCTTGCAGGACATCGCCCCCCCGGGTTCGCCGCGTTTCGTCGAACTGGCAGTGTTGATCGCAATCCTCGTTGGATTGATCCAGTTGGTCGCCGGTATGGCACGGTTGGGCGGGCTCGTTTCCTTTGTGTCTCACTCCGTGATGACAGCATTTACAGCCGCCGCCGCAGTTCTCATCGCCGCTTCCCAACTGCCAGGCGCCCTCGGCATCGCCGTGGCGGGCGGAGGCAACGTTCTGGAACGCCTGCACCGGCTCGCAGAGAGTGCAAGCGACGCCTCTTTGATGTCGGTATCTATTGCCGCAGCAACCTTGGGCAGCCTGCTGCTCTGCCAGCGGTATGCGAGGCGCCTGCCGGGATTTCTGATCGCTCTGGTGACTGGCACGCTACTGTGTCTCCTGCTGGACGGAGCGAGCCGAGGCGTGGCGATGGTGGACGGCATCGCGGCAGCCTTCCCAGTTTTCTCTCCCCCGACCCAAGCGCTTAAAGAAATTGGCGTGGTGATCCCCGGGGCCATGGCCATAGCCCTGGTTGGATTGCTCGAAGCGATCTCGATCGGCCGTGCCTTCGCAGTCCGCCGACGCGAGAAGTTCGACGCCAACCAGGAGATGATCGGCCAAGGCCTGTCCAACGCCGTAGGCGGCCTGTTCCAATGCTACGCGGGCTCCGGGTCATTCACCCGAAGTGGCGTCAATGCCGAGGCCGGGGCAAGGACGCCGCTTGCGGGGATCCTGTCGAGCCTGTTCCTCGCCGTCACTCTGCTGATGTTCTCGGATCTCATCCGCTTCATCCCGGTGCCTGCGATGGCGGGGTTGATCCTCTACGTCGCCTGGAGGCTGATCGACTTCGGTGAGGTGCGCCGGGTGGTCAAGACCAGTCGCTCGGAAACAGTGATCCTCGGGTTGACGCTGGGGGCCGGATTGCTGGTCGAGCTGGACTTTGCCATCTATGTCGGCGTCATCGCGTCCTTCGCAGTCTTCATCTACCAGAGTTCTCACCCTTCGATCCGCGTCAGCGCCCCGGTCATCAGCGCTACCGGCCGTCGGAAGTTCCGCAACGCTGACCTGCATGGCATCCCCGAGTGTCCTCAGATCGTCACCATCCGCCTCGACGGGCCACTCTATTTCGGCTCGGTCGAACATGTGGAGCACGAATTCGAGGTCATGCGTCGCAAGCGACCCGGGCAGAAACACGTATTGTTCTATCTCAAGGGCGTGGGCAAGATCGACCTTGCCGGGGCTGACTTCCTGATAGAGGCGATCCGTCAGATCCGAGACGAAGGCGGCACCTTTCGCATCATCGCCCTGTTCCCGCCACTGCTCGAAAGTCTGCGGAGATTTCATGTAGTCGAGGAAATTGGGGAGGATCATCTGCATATCTCGAAAGGCGAAGCGCTGGCTGCGGCAATCCCAGAAATCGATTCCAGTGCCTGCGCGACCTGCAGTGCGCGGGTGTTCATGGAATGTGCGGATTTGCCGGATGCCTCGCGGCGAAAACTCACGACAAGCAAGCGATTGAACTCTAATTAACATTGGACTGAGATAAAGCCATTACATGGTCGGAGCTCTTGATGCCCGCGGTTCGACGCCCACGAATCCCCGCAGAAAACTGCGACAACGAAGGTCCGGAATGACGGGCTGCACCGCGGCATCAACATTGATCACGGTAGGTCGGCTTCGGGCCGTTCGTGTAAATCGGCACCAACGGCGGATTGCGGAAGTTCGCTGCAGTCGCTACTCGATCGACCTCGGATGCGGACATTAACCTGGAGATCCAGTCCGGAAGATGGCTGATCGGCATGCGGGTGGTAATTGGACCTTTGCTGGGCTGAGCATTGATGACACGATGCGGACGAAAAAGCTCATGTGTTCTCTTTAGAGCAGGACATGGCTTCGGACGCCATCATATGCTACGCGCTGGAAACCTCAAATGATCCCCCTGTCTAAGCCATGGTCGATAGCCGCGGGCCTTCTCACGCTTTAACGAGCGACAGTTATTGCCGAAAAGATTGGCCTGATTTCGTTTCGAGCAATTAGGACGCGCGTGAGTAACGAACGCCCTCTGGCACATGCTGATCGAAAGCCGACGCGATAATACGCGTCAAAGCTCGGCCTTCCGGCAGAATGTCGATGCGCTTTCCGGTCAGCTTCGCGAACGGCGCGAAACTTGTTGCCACCTCTTTCAAGCAAGGCAAGAGTTCCCAGGCGCATGGTCCAAATTCTTGGCTCAAGTCGTCGAGATCCAGCGCGAAGGTACACATCAGTTTTTCGATCGCGCGTGCACGCAGTTGGTCCTCACGACCCATCTGGTAGCCACGAGAGCCGGGAAAATCACCCATCGCGATCCGTTGCTTATAAGCGGCCGTTGCGGAGGCATTCTGCACGTACCCGCCCGGGAAGCGGGAGATCGACGAGGCGCCGAGTCCAATAAGGGTCTGACACCTGTCTGCCGTGTACCCTTGGAAGTTACGGCGCAAGCGTCCTGTCTCGAGCGCTTTCGTCAGATCATCACCTGGGCGTGCAAAATGATCGATGCCGATGGCCCTCAGACCGGCTGCACCAAACTGTTCTCCGGCATATTTGGCGAGGTTGTACCGCGCCGGATCGTCCGGAAGTGCGTCTGCATCGATCAGTTTCTGCCGTTTGGAAGCCCATGGAACATGCGCGTATCCAAAGAGCGCAACGCGATCCGGTTTAAAGGTCAAGACCTTGTTGATGGTGTCGTCAATGCGTTCAAGGCTCTGATGTGGCAGGCCGTAGACGAGATCAGTGTTCAGCGATGTGATGCCAGCGGCGCGCAGGTCGTTGACACAAACGCGCGTGACATCGAAAGGCTGCAGACGCCCAATGGCCTGTTGCACTTCCGGATTGAAGTCCTGAATACCGATTGAGGCACGGTTCAGACCTTCGGCCGCCAGCGCATCGATCTTGGCCCGGTCCACCATCGTCGGGTCGATCTCGACCGAGAACTCCAACGCGTCAGTGGGAGGGAATACCCTGCGTATCGCTTTGGCCAGGCGGTGGATCATGTGCGGAGGCAAGATTGTCGGTGTTCCGCCGCCCCAGTGGAGGTTGCCCATTTTCAAGCCGTCGGGCAGCCTCTTGCGCACCAGCTCGAGTTCCGCCTCAAGCGTTTCTAAATAGCTTTCCACTGGGCCGAGAGTCTTTGTACCTTGCGTATGACAGGCACAGAACCAGCAAAGCCGCTCGCAAAACGGGATGTGGATATAGACAGATACGGCGTCTTTCGGATCCAATGTTTCGAGTGCGCGGCTCTGAAAGGATGCGCCGGTGTCGGGTGTGAAGGCCGCAGCGGTGGGATAAGATGTGTAACGCGGCACGCGCGCATCGAAGAGGCCAAGTGCCTTGAGTGCTTCTGTATGTTCCATACCGCCTTGTGAAACAACTTGGGGCAATGCTCTTTGCCGTAGGACAAACTTCCAAACCACATTGCGCGGTCATTAAGCAACAAGCATGTCGGGGAAGGTGTTCTCAGGCCTCTTAGGTTCTGATTTCTGTGATCGCCAGCAGGTGTTTTTTCACAGAACTAGCGGAACGCGAAATTCGCTGTATCTTCTCTCTTCCAACCATGAAGCCCAAAAGCGGAGATTTTACTCCGTTTCTCTCCCTTGATTGCCTCAGAAATCTCAAGAAATCTGCCGATACAAAAAGTAGATCGTTTCCTCGGCGCGATCTGCCTGCCTGACGCAAGGTCACATAGCGGGCACTCCGATCACGTGGGGGTGGGCCAGCAGCAGAGCAGCGAAAGCGGCGAGACCTACCAGCAGCCGAATGAACAGGACCTGCCAAGAGCGCGGCGCGTGGAACCGCGGCGCAGCTTTGCGGTCCGTGTCGAGCGCATCCCATCGCGATGCGCCGAGGACCCGCCGCTTACGCCGGTCGATCAGAGCGCGGCCGGCGATCGCGAAACTGCCCAGCACACCGAACAGGATCACATGCGCGAGGTCCCCGTTCGGGACCAGATGCACCACTGCCCAGAGTGCCAGCGCCAGCAGGATCGGGTGCCGCGTCCAGCGCACGATGCCGGGTCGGGCGGGATCGAAGCTGTCATTCCGCGCCCCGCCAAAGGAAAACGGGTTCGGCCGCGCGATGCCGAGTGCGAGGATCAAGCAGACAGCCAGCATGCCCAGATGCGCCGCGTGGCGATGCCATTCCATCTGCGGCCAAAGTTGAACATAGGGCGCCTCGCCCGCCGACCAGATCAGCAGCGTCAGCATCCCGACCGAGAGGACCGAGTAGACAAGTCCGAAGCTGCGCGCGCCGATCACGTCCACAAGGCGGGATTTAACTGTCGGGCGCACAGGGATCGAGTGTGTAAGAAAGAAGGCCGCGAAGATGGCGGCAAAGCCGGTCCATCCCATGTCATTTCTCCGGCTTCGGACCCAGGAGTGACGGGCCATAGGCAAGCACGAAGCCCGCGAAGGCGGCAAGCCAAAGCGCCCCTGAAAAATGGGTCAACCCAGGGTGAAAGAATCCAAGGTACCGCGCCAAGACCGAGCCGAAGAGGCAGAGATAGATCGCCACGGTCGCCCGGTTCGCGGTGAGGGCCTGGCCGGTGTGGCCCAGGCTGGCACGGGTCATTACGGCAAGGGTCATCGCGCCGATGGCCCCGGCCATCCACAAGTGTTGCGCCCCGGCGGTGCCGGGATTGCCCTGGATCTGATCGAGCCCCAGAGCGAAAGCACCCAACGGGATGAAAAGGTAAGCTGCGTGCAGCGCCCATAACAGAGGTTCGTTCAGCGTATGGAGCGGCGTCCAGCGTGCCTGCCGGACAAGATGCAGCCCACCGAATACGATCAGCGACGCACCAGTCAGAGTCTCGAACGGCCGGATGATCCAAAGCATCAGAATGGCGATGCTGGAGAGCAGTACCAGCTTGTCAAAGCGCTGCATTGGCGGCGCGGGCCGCGCGGGATCGTTCGCCTTTGCAAGCCAGTTGCGGGTGAAGGAGGGGATGATCCGCCCGCCGATCACGGCGATCATCATGATGCCGGTCGCAAGGCCGAGGCGCAGTCCCAGACCCTGTGCGGCGTAGCGGCCGGTCAGGGCTTCGATATGAAACAGGCCGTTGGCCAGCGTGAAGACAGACAGGAGCCCCAGCACGATTAGGTTGCGCCAGTTTCGGCCCGCCACGATCTCGCGCAGGATCAGGGCGCCAAGCACGAGCGGAAACGCCAGGTCGATCACGGGCGCGACCGCCACGGGCAGGTGGCCCGAGACCAGCACCGCGAAGCGCCCCGCGACCCAGAGCGAGAAAAGGGCGGCCAGCCGCCACCCCACCATCGGCAGGCGTCCGGTCCAGTTGGGCACCGCCGTCAACAGGAACCCTGCGAGAACGGCGCCGAGATAGCCGAAAAGGAATTCATGCGCGTGCCATGACACCGGGTCGAAGCGCGTCGGGAGCGACAGGGCGCCTGACAAGGCGGGCAGCCACAAAAGCATCGCCAGCACGGCCCAGAGCGCCCCGAAGAGGAAGAAGGGCCGAAAGCCGAAGCTGAAGAGCGCGGGGCCCTGCCACGCCCGCATTTGTTCTGCCGATGTCCGTGCCATCATCTTGGGTCCGTTTTGGTGCGCAGCGTCTTGAGCACCGTACCGTCCTTGGAACAGGTCAGGCGCAGGCGCATGCCATCGTGAAAGAAGCTGAGCCGCATTTTCCCGGCGTCGTCGCCTTCTCCGGTTTCCAGCCGCGTCGTGATCCGGCCGTCCCGCATCCTGTCGCGCACGTCGGCCGGGGTCAGGTTCAAAAGACCGGCGAGGTCCTCTGCGTCGATTCTGGGTTGGCCGAACTCCATGTCGATCTTCATGACGCCTCCTGTCCGTCGGCCACGTCCATCAGGTGACGGATGTGCCGGGCGAAGCACCATGTCGCGGGCGCCCCGATAACACAGCCCAGACCCAGCGACCAAGCTGTGGAGGCGATCGGCCCACCCATCCAGCTGAAGATCAGCGAGGCGAAGAAGACGTTGACCGCCGCGGCCCCCGCCCCGAAGGGATAGAGCGCCAGCGCGATTTGCCGGGTGGACCATCCCCGCCGGGTCATCGCCGGGACACCAGTCGATGCACCGCGATCATGGCCAGGACCAGCGCGATACAGGCGAGAGCGTACCAGAACTCTGCGGTGGCGGATTGCGCCTGCGGGATCGGGCGGTCGAATGCTTCGGCCCATGCGGGGGCGGCGAAAAAAGCGGGGAGGATCCAAAGTTTGCGCATGTCAGGTCTCCTGTGTGAGTCTGCGATAGATGTCGGGCAAGGCGCGGGTCAGGCGTTCCGGGTTGGGCAGCAGGGTAAAGCCGCCGCGCCCAAAGATGCGGGCGAACCAGTCCTGCCCGTCCTCGTCGATGATGACGCCGTGCAGGGCGTGGCCTGCAAGGCGGGCCTCGCGCACGGCCATGTGGCTGTCTTCGATCCCGTGCTGACCTTCGTAATGGTCCAGATCGTTGGGCTTGCCGTCGGTCAGCACGATCAACAGCTTGCGGGCGGACGGTTCCGCCGCCAGTTGCGCACTGGCATGCCGGATGGCCGCGCCCAACCGTGTGTAGTGTCCCGGTTTCAGCGCGCCGATATTGGCGGTGATCGCGGCATTCATTGGTGCGTCGAAGTCTTTGCAGCGGGTCAGGAACACGCGATCCCGGCGGAGCGAGGAAAAGCCCCAGATCCCCAGCCGGTCGCCAGCGGCGTCGATGCCGGCGGCCAGCGCGGCCATTGCCTCGCGCGCAACCTCGATCACCGAGGTGTCGCCGATGGCCGCCTCTGTCGACCGCGAGGTGTCGATCAGGAAGGCGACCGACAGGTCACGTTCGGTCTGGCGGGCGCTTTGCCAGATGCGGTCTGACCCGCGCCCGGTGGCGACCAGATCGGCGCGCGCGGTCAGCAGCGCGTCAAGGTCAAGCTCTGACCCGTCCACCTGACGCGGTTGCAGGATGCGGCGCGGGCGCAGCGCCTCGAACTGGCGGCGGACCTCGCGGATGCGGCGCTCATCGGCGCGGTAGGGATGGGCGGCGTCAGGTTGCGCGGGGGCGTCCAGCACCCGGCAATGGCCGTCCATGTAGCTGCGCGAACGGTGGTTCCATTCGGGGTAGGTGTGTTCGCCGGCCAGCGCCTCATGGTCGGCGTCGGCGGGGGACAGATCAAGGTGCAGGCGCAGACGCGTGGCGGCCTTTCGGTCATGTTTCGACAGGGTGATGTTGTCCTGATCGTCAGCGGCCTTTTGGGCGTTTTCGTCGTCGTCATCGTCGACGCTGCGGTTGATGTTCATCGACTCGACCCATGACAGGATCGATTCAAAGCGGTGGATGATAAAGCTGTCCTTGCGGTTCTGCTGGTCCTGATCCTTGCGCATGCCCAGCTTGCGACTGGTCAGCGCGGCAGTGGGTGGCGGGGCCGCAGGATCGGCCTGTTCCTCTGTCGCGGCACTGCCTGAACCGGGCGCGGCAAAGCGCAGCCAAATCGGCACCGGGGCAAAGGGCATGTACCCGCGCGGTGTGTCAGGTGACGCGATGACGGGCGAGCCGCCGCAGAGTTGATCGCGGATCGCGGTTTCAATGATGGCCTCTTGCGCGGGGCGTGTCAGGTCAGGGCGGGCGGCGGCACAGAGTTCGGCCATGTCGGCGTACTGCCCGCGCAGCCCGGGGCAGAGCGCATAGGCGGCATCAGACGCAGCGGCGTTGGCGCGGATCTGTACGCAGTCGAGCGCGGGGCCGTCGCCGTTCAGGTCAAGGGTCGCGGGATCGCTGACGGACGCAAGTGCCGTCAGCCAGAAATAGGCAGCGCGGTTCAGTCGCGTCTCGGGAAAGTCGGCAATGAGCGGCGGCAGGGACAGGCGTTCACCATCGTACTGCGCCACCCATTCGCGGTCGCGTTCCGCGCCCAACTTGCGCCGCATGGGTTGGCGGTGGCGCACGAGGATCGCCGGAGCCTCACCCAGTTCGACCCCGGCGGCCCCGCCCAAAGCGCGAAACAGCACCGAAAGGCTGGGCCGGACAGAGGCGAGCGTGACGCCCGCCTCTGGATAGGTGACGGCCCGGCCGATCCCGCTGGCCATGTCGTGCCAGAGGTTCCCGACGGTCTCTTCTGGTTCCATGAGATCGGATAGGCGCATTTTGGTCACCCGTAGATTGTCGAGATCAGGTCCCGCAGCGCCACGCCCACGTCGGGCTCATCGCTGAGGGGTTGCACGATAGCGGCCTCAAGCGCCTGATCGACGCCCATGCCACCGGCCATCAGCGTGGCGGCATAGATCAGCAGACGGGTTGAAACGCCTTCCTCCAGATCCATGCCGGACAGCGTCCGGATACGACCTGCCAACCGCACCAAGGGGGCCACGCGCCCCGGTTCCAGCCCGCTTTCGCGAGACACGACGGCGATTTCCGCCTCTTCCCCCGGAAAGTCGAAAGAGATCGACAGGAACCGCTGCCGCGTCGACGGCTTGAGCCGCTTCAGCACGTTCTGGTAGCCGGGGTTGTAGGAGGCGACCAACATAAAGCCCTTGGGCGCGACCAGTTCCTCTCCGGTGCGGTCGATCATCAGCGTGCGCCGCGTGTCGGTGAGCGGGTGCAGCACCACGGTCACGTCCTTGCGGGCCTCGACCACCTCATCGAGGTAACAGATGCCGCCCTCGCGCACCGCGCGGGTCAGCGGGCCGTCGACCCAGACAGTCTCGCCCCCCTTCAGCAGGTATCGCCCGATCAGGTCCGCCGCTGACAGGTCGTCATGGCAGGCCACTGTGTAAAGCGATTTGCCCAGACGCGCCGCCATATGTTCGACAAAGCGGGTTTTGCCGCAGCCGGTCGGCCCCTTCAAAAGAAGGGGCAAACCGTTGTCATAGGCAGTCTCGAACAGCGCGCATTCCTTGGCGGCGGGCTGGTAGAACGGCAGGGTCGGTGTGGTTTGCATGTTCATCTCAGCCTCCTGTCGCAGGGTTGGCCGCACCGGGGGTGATGATCTCACGTTTGCGGACCACAAGGATTGAGTAGATGAACAGCAGCGCTCCGATGACCACCGCAAGGCCCGCACCAAAGCGCATCATGTAGAACAGCGACAGACCGTCCTGCACATCCATGTAGTAGTCGCCCACGACGCGCTGCATATGCGTCTGGATGGTACCGGCAAAGGTCAGCACGAAGGTCATGAAGGCCATGCCACCGGTCATCAGCCAGAACGACCCCATGTTGAGCACCTGGTTATAGGGATCGCGGTTGCGCAGCATCGGCATCGCGTAGGTGAACATCGCAAGGTTCAGCGCCACGTAGGCCCCGTAAAAGGACAGGTGCCCGTGGGCCGCGGTGATCTGCGTGCCGTGGCTGTAGAAGTTGACCCCGTGCAGCGTGTGCAGAAAGCCCCAGACGCCCGCGCCAAAGAAGGCGACCGTGCTGGACCCCAGCGACCACAGCAGCGCGGCCTTGTTTGGGTGGTTCTTGCGACCCTTCCAGACCATGACGAAGGCAAAGCTCATCATCAGGAAGAAGGGGATAACCTCGAACGTCGAGAAGATGGAGCCAATCCACTGCCAGTACCCCGGCAGACCGATCCAGTAAAAGTGGTGCCCGGTGCCAAGGATGCCCGAGAAAAGCGCGGTCGCGACAATGACATACAGCCATTTCTCGACCACTTCGCGGTCCACGCCGGTCAGTTTGAGCAACAGGAAGGCAAGGATCGACGCCATCACCAGTTCCCAGGTCGCCTCGACCCAGAGGTGCACGACAAACCACCAGTACATTTTGTCCAAACTGAGGTTGTCGGGATTGATGAAGGCAAAGACCCAGAGCAGCGACAGCAACCAAAGGCCCATCAGCAGCACGTTGGTAATCGCCGTCTTCTTGCCCGCCAGCACGGTCATCGAGATGTTGAACAGGAAGATCAGCGCCGCGACGAGAATGCCGAATTTGACCCAGAGAGGCTGTTCCAGGAACTCGCGCCCGCCGTGGATGCCGACAAGATAGCTGCCGACTGCGCCCAGCGTACCGACCATCAGGATGATCAACTGCAGATAGGCCAGCTTGACCGAATAGATCTCACGTTCTGATTCCTCGGGGATCAGGAAATAGGCCGCCCCGAAAAAGCCCAGCAACAGCCAGACGATCAGCGCGTTGGTGTGGATCATGCGGATGATGTTGAACGGAAGAAGCTCCGACAGAAAGTTGGGCGAGACATAGATCCAGCCCGCCAGCAGACCGCCCAGCACCTGAATGCCGAACAGCGCCATCGCGCAGACAAAATAGGCCAAGGCCACCTTTTGCGATTGATATTTCATTGGTTTGTCCTCCTTAGCCGGCATCGTTGGGCGGCCAGCCCTGTGTGTCGGTCTGATCGGCCCAACGCAGGAATTCGGCCAGTCCACGCATCTCTTCTTCGGTGATCTCGAAATATGGCATCTGGCGGCGGCCCTCGACGCCCGAGGGCTGTGCCTTCATCCAGCCGTCCAGAATCTCATAAGCGCCTTCGGGGTCGTCCAGCACGCCCCAGCGGGTCATGACGTTGCCGACTTCGGGTGCGAAATAGGCACCTTCGCCGTGCAGCGAGTGGCAGTTGATACAGGAATGCCGCTCCCACACGTGTTTGCCCAATGCCACCTCTTCGGTCAGCGGCATGCCGGCGGTTGATGTCGTCACCACGTAGCGGTGGCTGTGCACGGTCAGCGCGATGAAGACGACCACGAAAAAGATCGACCCCCCGTAGAACACGTTGCGCGCCCGTGACTTGGTCAGGAATTCAGCCATCTCGGACCTCCTTGTCATTCAGGTCGCCCACGCTTAGCGCGAGCCCGAATGTCAAAGTTTGCGCCAGAACAACGTTTGGGGCGGAAAGGTGTGGATCATATCCATGAAAGGATTTGCCATGCGCAGCCCCGGCTTTGATGACCTCGATCTGCCCCTGTCAGACCTGATGGCCATGTGGCCGCAGACGGTGACGGTTTTCATGCGTCACGGGATGCTGTGCGTGGGGTGCCTGATCGCGCCGTTCCACACGATCACCGACGCCTGCGCCGAGTATCACCTCGACGAAGACGCCTTTGTCGCCGAATTGCGCGAAGCGATCCAAGACGTCAGCTAAAAGATCGCGAGTGCTATTGGCCCTGGCTCAACAAAACCAGCGCGTGTGGATCGCATACCTTGATCCGTTTGCGTTTGCTTTCGACCAGCCCCTGTTTTTCCCACCCGCTGAGGAGTCGACTGGCCGTGTGCAGGGTCGTCGCCGTCATTTCCGACAGGTCCTGACGCGTGATCGGAAAATCAATCTCTATCCCGCCCTCGACCTTGCGGCCGGTCTGGTTGACCAGCCGCAGCAGCGCGTTGGCCACCCGCTGTTCGACCTGCTGAGTGGCCAGTTCGACGATGCGGGTGTTCATCTCACCGACGCGGTGCCCCACGGTCTTGTACGTCTCGGTGGCAAAGCCGTCGTAGTCAGTCACAAAGGTGTCCCACAGCCGCATCGGCCAGCTGAGCGCAATGGATTCGGTCGCCGTTACGGCCGTTGCCGGATAGCTGTCACGCCCAAGCGCCTTGGCTATGCCCAATAGCTGACCCGAAGGGATGTGCAACGCCGTGACCTGTTCGCCCGTCGGCGTGACGCGCACCACGCGCACATAGCCATCCAGAAGCATGAAAAAGCGTTCTGCCGGTTCGCCCTCATTAAAGATGTGCGCGCCCGCTGGATAGCGGCGCGAACTGGCCTGATCCAGAATCGTGCGGATCTGTCGCCGTTCCAGCCGCGAAAACGGCGGCAGGTGCGTCAGCAGGCTTTCGTCCAGCCGGGGCAGCGTCTTGCGAAGGGCGTTCTGGTTCATGGGAATTCTCTGCCACATCCCGCGTTGCTTCGCCAGTTCGGTGACGCCGGCATGGCAAAGCCATCAATACCGCCAAACGTTGCGCCAGCGCAAAATGCGTATTTCGGATCGGGTTAGAGATTGGCCCAAGCGATCAAATTGAAAAGGACGAACCGATGATCCGCTCTGCCACAACCGCCTTTGCCCTTGCCGCCCTGATGGCCGGCGCAGCAATTGCCGAAACGCACGAAGTAAAGATGCTGAACAAAGGGTCGGACGGCGCCCGCATGGTGTTCGAACCGGCCTTTGTGCAGGCCGCCCCCGGCGACACGATCCGGTTTGTCGCCACCGACAAGGGCCACAATGCCGAAACCGCCAAGGGCATGATCCCCGACGGAGCCGAAGAGTTTCGCGGCAAGATCAATCAGGAAATCGAGGTCACACTGGATGCGACAGGCGTCTACGCCGTGATCTGCAAGCCGCACTACGCCATGGGCATGGTGATGACCATCGCCGTGGGCGACGTGGCGGCCCCCGAGGGCTTTCTCGAAGGGCGTGTGCCGAAGAAGGCAAAAGAACGCTTTGAGGCACAGCTCGACAATCTTTGACCCAGGCAAACGGCGCGCGGGCATGAAGCCCGCCGTCCTTCCCCAAGGAGAGACCAATGACCAAATTCATTAATCCCGGCATAGTTAAGACCAGCCGACGCAACGTGCTGCGAGGCTCTGTTCTTGCCGGTGCTGCCGCAATGACCGGCGCGTCGGCAATCGCCGCTCAGCGCAGCCCTATCCCGCACAAGGCGAACGCCGCCTCTGCCAAGCTTTACAAGGCTGCCGGCAAGATCGAGGCTGAAAGCACCGCGAAACCGGCGGACTTGAGCGGCTATACCCGTGTGCGTCAGGAATTGGTCGCGCCTCCGTTTGCGCCTGAGCATGAACAAGTCGCGACAGGGGGGCCCAAGATCATCGAGATCACCCTGGTGACCGAAGAACGCCTGATGGTCGTGGATGAGGATACCGGCGCCAGCGTCTGGGCGCTGACCTATAACGGGTCCGTCCCCGGCCCGCTGGTCATCTGCCACGAGGGCGACATGATCGAATTGACCCTGCGCAACCCCGAAGACTCGATGATGGAGCACAATGTCGACTTCCACGCCTCGACGGGTGCTTTGGGCGGCGGAGGTCTGACCCATGTCTACCCCGGTGAGGAATGCGTGCTGCGCTGGAAGGCGACAAAGCCGGGTTGCTTTACCTATCACTGCGCCCCGGGTGGCGCGATGATCCCCTATCACGTGACCCACGGCATGAACGGCGCCGTCATGGTGCTGCCGCGCGACGGGCTGAAGGATGCAGACGGCAATCCGCTGCGTTATGACAGCATCGCCTATATCGGGGAGCAGGATTACTACCTGCCGATGGACGAGAACGGCGATTACAAAAGCTATGACGCCGCTGGTGACGACTATGCCGACAGCCTTGAAGCGATGCGCACGCTGGTTCCGACGCACCAGGTGTTCAACGGCGCAGTCGGCGCGCTGACCGGTGAGCATGCGCTCAAGGCCAAGGTTGGTGAGACCGTTCTGATGGTGCACAATTCGTGCAACGTGGACAGCCGTCCGCACCTCATCGGCGGTCATGGTGAGTACGTCTGGGAAAGCTCGTTCTCTGACGTGCCGTTGACCGGCATGGAAACCTGGTTCGTGCGCGGCGGCAGCGCTGCGGCGGCGATGTATACCTTTGAGCAGCCGGGCGTCTATGCCTATGTCAACCACAACCTCATCATCGGCGCGATGTTGGGCGGAACGGCGCACTTCGTGGTCGAGGGCGAGTGGAACAACACCCTGATGGAACAGGTCGTCGCACCGCGGCCCTTCACAACCTGAGCTGAAAGTAGCCTTCACATGACCGCCACCTCGATCTTGAAGCCAGCCATGAAGATGTCGCTTTTTTCAGTTGCGCTGATCGGTTTGGTGGCGGTCTCTCTCGGCGCCGCGCTGACATGGCGTGGCGCCGGGCCTGATCTTGCTTTGCTGCCAGAAATGGCCGCACGCCCCGTCATCCTCTCTTCGGGGGCGCAGTTATACGTCCAGAAATACGAGGTGACCGTCGCGGAGTGGAACACATGCCATGATGACGGCGGCTGCAGCCTCCGCCTCCGCGTGCGGCTCGATCAGGACGCGCGCGTTACGCCGGCAACCGGGCTGAGCTATGTCGACGTGACCGAATACCTCAATTGGATCAATGCCGCGACCGGCGAAACTTTCCGCCTCCCCACCGCCGGCGAGTGGGCCGAGATGGCACAGGTGGTGCTGCCGGAAAAAGCGGATCCAATCTTTACTGATCCGTCGCTGACTTGGGCGTCGGCATATCTGACCGAGGGACCGGCCCCGCGCGCGCTGAAACCGCGCGGTAGTTTCTCGACCACTCCCGAGGGCGTCACCGACCTTGATGGCAGCGTATGGGAGTGGACGCAGGAATGTGTTTTAGGCACTTCGGGCGACGCCGATCCGGCAAGGTGCCCAGCCTTTTACGTCGGAGGCGAACATGTCGCCGCAATGTCTTACCTCATCCGAGACCCCGCCCGTGGCGGATGCGCCGTCGGATCGCCTCCAGCACACCTCGGCATGCGTCTCGTGAACGAAAAGGCTGTTGGAAGGCAGTGACCGGGCATCCCTAAACCGCGCCGGTATGGTTTCGAGGTCCGATTCGGCGGTGCCGCACTGAAGCATTTACTCCATCGCATTATGGCTCGTTTGGGCCGTTTATGTCTATGTTACTGAACGGGTCACTCAGGATGAATGCTGCGCCGGTGCAGATCGGCTTCGAACCCATAGCGGGCGCATGGGGCGCCCGCTATACACTTGCGATTTGTGGGTCATGCTGCTTCGGTCAGCCGTTGAAGGATCTCCAGCATGCTCGGCGACAGGTCCGTATGATGGTGCGCCAGTTTCCACGCCCCGTCCTGCTTCTGATAGACGTTGGTCACACGATGTTGGATCTTGGCTTCATTGCCGGCGATGATCAACTTTCCAATTTCCACACCGGTTTCAATGGCCATGTCCGATCCAGCGTTAATCATCTGATCCTCCAGCCGGATGTCTCCTCCGTCGGCAATTTCGGCAACCTTGCTGAAGGAGGCCAAGACGGAATCAGAACCCATGTCGCGCCCGCCGATGGGATGCTGCGCCGTGACGCCGTCGCCCTTGATCCACGCGTTCTGCATCGCGGTATCGTCACCGTTCGCCATGCTGTTGAGAGCATCGTAAAATGCGACCGAGGCGCGGCGAACATCATCTAAGTTGGTCATGATTTGGTTCCTTTCAGTTGTTGGCAAGCCGGGAGTATGCCCGGCCCATGCCGAACGCCCCGTAGCCGAAGATTTCATTGGGTTGGATCAGGCCGCGGGCTTTTGCGTCCCGGACTTCACAGACGAGAAGAAATCGGCCCGCGCATTGGTCTTGGGGAAAGCCACATCCGGCACGTCAACGCCAAGAAAGCGGCAGAGCGGTTCCCATCCGTCGCGGACGCTGAACACCAGGGCCTTGCCCTGCGCCTCCAGATCCCGCGCGGCTGCTTCGTTGGCGCGGTAAGCCTTCAGAATGCCATCCCTGTCGATATGGCCGCCCAGGGCCCGGCCGATGATCACTCTCTCGATCATCTCAAACCAGGGAGTCGCGTTTGGCGGCCAGGCCTCCTTGTCGAGGATCAGCGGCAGGATGGTCTGGGAAAAGCTGCCATACCAATCCTCGGCCTCGCGATGCGAAAAAATGACTTTGGCGTCCGGCGTGGCCGCAAGCACGTCTTGCCAGTAGGCCGAAACCGGGAAATCCACGGCCGACCGAAAGCCCGAGAAGATCGCGTCAAAGTCGGGACGCCCCTCTGCCACCTTGGACCAAGCTTCGATCTGCCCGGAGTCGCTGACGACCTCGGACATGTGGTGGCATGGGCCGAAGCCCAAATGCTCCAACGCCGCCTTCAGTGAGTAAGTCCCGGTTCGACCGAACCCCGCGCCAATGATTTCGAGTGCCATTGCATCTCACCTCCTCTATGAATAAAATAAATCAACCTTGCTTGATCTACGTCTGTTGAGGGTAAGATGAGCCATTTTCCCCACAAAAGTCGAACGAAACGATTTCATAGATCATGAGTGAAATTGATTTACACCGCGTCGATCTGAATTTGCTGGTTGTTTTCGAGTCCCTGATGGAGACCCGAAGCGTTACGGTTACGGCCGACAAGATCGGGCGCACACAGTCGGCGGTCAGCCACTCGCTTGCTCGGCTGAGGGAGCAACTCGACGATCCTGTGCTGGTCCGGGTCGGCGGTAAGATGCACCCCAGCCCGTTCGCCGAGGCCATCATCGAAGATGTCCGACCCATTCTGCGCAGCATCCGCCGGGTGATCGCGCCGCGCAACCTGTTTGACCCGGGCCAAAGCGACCGCGTGTTTCGCATCGCCATGCCGACGCTGACCAAAGTCATTGCAGAGGTGTCGGCACGGGTCGAAGCCGAAGCGCCAAAGGTAAAGATCGAGTGGCTGCCAGCGCATCATGATGTTTATCCGGCGTTGAGCGAAGGGTTGATCGACCTCGCCCATCTGGGCGGACAGCCGCGATTGCCGGATGGGCTTGATCAGCAAATCATGGAGCCATTTTCCTGGGTGACTTTCGCGCGGCAGGGTCACCCGGCAGCCGCGGACTGGGGGATCGACGCCTGGCGGAAATACCCGCATGTAATGGTCAATGTCACGAGGTCGCAGCAGAATCCCTTTCCGGCCACGCCCTCCACCGATGCCGGGGGGCGGCGGGTCAGCGCGATGATAGGGGACTCGGCCGGTGTAGCCTCACTCCTTGCGAATTCTGATTTTCTGGCCACGTTCCCGGCGGTCCTGCTCGCTTGGGATATGGAGGCGCACGGCCTGATTGCGATGAAACCACCCGTCGACCTTGGACAGGTTCTTGTTCGCTTTTTCTGGAGCTCGCGCCTTGCCAACGACGCCGGTGGCATCTGGATCAGATCGATCGTGATCGAGGCCTACCGACGCCTGCAAGCTGAAGCAGAGGCGAAACTTGCCGAGCCAAGACTTCTCCAGCCGTCCAGGCGACCGGCTTGATTGGAGCATCGCCTGCTCGTGCGCCGACAAAGCCGAGCAACCGTGCCCGAGCCACTTCGTTGCGCGTGTCGTTTCAGGAAAGTCCCGCAGTGCCGTCATCTGGCTATCCAAAATGCTGCGCGATGAACGAATGGCCGGTCTGGCGACGCTGCGCCGCACAGACAGACAAGTTGGCCAAAGGCCGATCAGGGTCGGCCGCTACCGACCGGCCCGACTTCTCAGAGCTCCACCGCCTCCGCGATGGCGAGCGCATCTTCGAACTCGACGCCGAGGTAGCGCACCGTGCTATCCATCTTCGTATGGCCGAGCAGTAGCTGCACCGCGCGGAGGTTGCCGGTTTTGCGATATATCTGCGTAACCTTGGTCCGCCGCATGGAGTGCGTGCCGTAAGCGCTTGGCTCGAGACCGATCGAGGTCACCCAGTCCCGCACGAGGCGGGCGTATTGCCTTGTCGAAATATGCCGACGTTCGTGAAAGCGTCCCGGCCAGAGATGCTCCGACCCGACCATCAGCGGAGCCTTGAGCCAAGCCGCGATGGCTTTTCGCGTCCCCTCGGTGATCTCGAAGCTAACCGGCCTCCGGGTTTTACTCTGGACAATCGAAGCGCCTTGCTTGACCTGTCCGGCCGCATAGACGTCAGCGACCTTCAGCTTCACGAGGTCGCATCCGCGCAACTTGCTGTCGATGGCGAGGTTGAAGAGCGCCAGTTCGCGAGCCCGCTGGGCGATCTCGAGGCGGACCCGGATCGCCCATACATGTTTCGGTTGGAGCGGACGCTTCTGGCCGACGAGGCGGCCCTTGTTCCAAGCGGGACGGCAGGCGCGGATGGCTGGCAGGTTTGTAATCGGCATGGTGGTTCCTCCAATCCACCACGCCCGCCACGTCTTCAGCATCATGCCGACGGCCGAACATACCAAATTTGCCGCGCTGCGGTGCGATCAGGGCAGGCCGAACCTGCCGCACCGCCGCATGGCTGCTTGGAGCCCAAATCTGCCGTCTGCAGCATGGCGCCTGAAATCGTCTCTTCTCCATCATGTTGAGCTATGTCTGTTGATTTCCGCTGAGAAGTGACCCGGTAGCCCCCCAGATTTTCACTGAGAACTGACCCATGTGAACACGTTGCCCCGACGGATTTGGTCGGGGAGATATGGAGTGATCGACATGGGATTTTTGA
>NZ_JBQQXJ010000029.1:0-32545 GCF_052266595.1 Antarctobacter jejuensis
AACGGCCATCGGCGTTCAGGCTATCGAGCATCACAGATGCAAGGTTCGCTTCTACTCGACGGTGGAACTCGTCAACGCGCTGGAACAGGAAAAGACGCTCGGAAAAGCCGGGAAAATGGCCGAGATGCTCACCAAGGTCGACTTGGTCATCCTCGACGAGCTGGGATACCTGCCGTTCAGTTCATCAGGCGGCGCGCTTCTGTTCCACCTCCTGAGCAAACTCTACGAGCGTACCAGCGTAATCATCACCACAAACCTCAGCTTCTCGGAATGGGCGCAGGTCTTCGGGGATGCAAAGATGACAACCGCGCTCCTGGACCGGCTCACTCACCGCTGCCACATCCTGGAAACCGGCAACGACAGCTACCGCTTCAAAGCCAGTTCCGAAGCCGCCAAGAAAACAAGAAAGGAGACGCCGGCATTGACCACAACATGACCGCCGAGGAATAAACAAGGGTGGGTCAAATCTCGGTGAAAAAACCGGGTCACTTCTCAGCGGAAATCAACACTTGTAGCGGTACCAAAGCTCCTCAGGGCTCGGAAACTCATCCAATCCCAGGGTCCGCTCGACATCAGGTGATGCGCCCGTCCGGTCATGGAACACAAAGCCGTCGCCGTTCGAGGAAAATACGAACGGGATATCCAGCGTTTCGGCATAGCCAAGCGCTTGCTGCATACCGCCACCGATGGGTTGCTTGTTGTCTTTTGCTTCGATGATCGCGATCGGAATGTTGGGTTTGGCCGAAAGAATATAGTCGGCGCGCTTGCCTTCACCGCGACTGACCATCTTGCCCCGTACGATGATCCGCCCCTTGGTAAAGCTGACCTCTTCACGGATCTGGGTGGTGATGTTCCACCCACTTGAGACAAGGGCCGGCGTGATGAACTTTGTGCAGATATCGCGCTCGCTCAAACTCCGTTTATTCATTTTACCCTGCAAATCCGGTCTATGAAAAAAGTATTGCCTGACGCTACTTGGTCAGCCGGGTGAAACTCAAGTGCGCAGCCATTGTTGCCATGCGTCGATTGCCGGACCGTTCCGTGGATTGAAAAGTTGCATTCTAGAACAGGAAAGCCAAGGTTGCGTCCCGTCGGGGGGAATTCTCCCCGTCCAACTTTTGTAGGTTCACAAACGGCACCTCTCCGTGAACACGAAGGAGCTAGCACGCAAGACGAAGAAAAAGCCTCGCACAGCCGTGCTCATTTTATCGACCCACTGGCCATTTGTATCGCTGAAGCCGAGCCCCCCTCAGCCCTGCTGCGGAAGCGCTGTTCCGCCCTGATCTCCGGCGCCGACATCGGTATCGCCGACGCTCGAGACAAAACCACAAACAGCACTAAGGCCGCATGAACATCGACAAGATCATCGCGACCCTGGCCAGCCGCAAAAGGAATGGATAACACCCGTGAAGGAAGTTGCCGAGGAGACATGGAATCTGCCGTTTTGGCCCAGTGGAGGTCGCCTATGACCGGATCGAACGCCGCAAGGCTTCTTTGTTCGCCGGGCACGACATTGCCGAACTCAAGGCGGCGCTCCAGCATCACACAGGCATGTCACTTGAAAACGCGTCTCAGGTTTTGAACTTCTTGGCGGGACGTGGGCCGCTTGGTCCAGGAGCGCCGCGGGTTTTGGCGCAGGACATGTCCGGAAGCCAGACGGTCGAACAAGCGACGTTGCAAGCGGTTGTCGGCAAAATACACCATGGACTTAACCGCAAAATTTCGCCGAAAACTGCTTCTTGACCGCGACGAAGCACAGCTATTTCGCAGTTGAAACGCAAACCCCGCGAGCGCGATCGGCCCTTTCCAGACCTTTAACCGGCTCTTGTGATGCTGCGGCGCGGCCCGCCGAACCCGCCGTTCGCTGCAGCCGCAAGATCGCTACGGTCTGAACTTGACGCCCGGGATGATCTAGAGTTTCCGAGGAGCGCTGCTGTTCCTCGTGACTAGTTCAACGTCGGTCATTTCCGCCGACGCGGCGGGCACGGGAGTTGCAGGATTGTCTAACTGATCGAGCAGCAATTGCGCCGATTTGAGGCCCAGGCTTCGACGGTCCTGCCTGATGGTGGTCAGGGTCGGGACGTAGAAGGCGCTCATTTCGATATCGTCGAACCCGACGACCGAGATATCGCCCGGCACCGACACCCCGGCCTCGGTCAGCCCCGAGATCAGCCCGAATGCCACCATGTCGGAGGCACAGAACACTGCCGTGGGACGTTGTTTCATCGCCACGATCTCCTTCGCTGCCGCGAGACCGGATTCGAGCGAGAAATCACCGCGGATGATCCATTCGTCGCGTACCGTCAGGCCCAGGCGCGCACGTTCGGCCAGCATGCCCAGCCGTCTCGCGCGGGTCAGGACATTGCCCTTGGGGCCGGTGACATGGGCGATATCGCGGTGGCCCAGGTCATAGAGATGCTGCACGGCGAGGTGCGCGCCCTTTTCGTTATCCGAGCGCACCGAGGGAAAGCTGGCGCCAGCCACCCATTCGCAGGCAAACACCACCCGGTCCGCCACGCCCGCATTGGCGATTACCTCCAACGTCGTGCTTTCCAGCGAGCCGTCCAGCGAGATCATGCCGTCGACCCGGCCGCCGCCGAAATAATCCGCCAGTTGCCGGTCGCGTTGTGGACCGGAGGCGGTCTCGGCGATCAGGACCGAGTAGTCGCTCTTGGCAAACCCGGCGCTGATACCGGCCAGGATCTGCGAGAAGAATGGGTTGCCCAGATTCGGCACCAGCACCAGCACCGCCCCGGCGCTCTGTTTGCGCAGGTTGCGCGCGGAGCGATTCGCCCGGTAGCCGGTGGTTCGGATCGCCTCATGGACGGCTTTACGGGTCGCTTCGGTCAACAGATCAGGGTTTGACAGCGCCCGGCTCACGGTGGCTGTCGATACCCCCGCCGCTCGCGCAACATCCTGAATCTTGGCCGCTTTCCTGATCATCTTCAACACACCTCGCCCCTTCGGCCGTCCCCTGGCGGTCTTTGCCGCGTTTAGGTTTTCTGCCTACGTATCATGTAATCGTTTACAGGCGTCAATAAATCTGCTTTTACTCCCAATGTAAACGATTTCATAGGTGGGGAGGTGAGAACTTCGCAGCCCCCGAAACGCAGGACCGGGCCTCTGGGAGAGCCCACAGGGAGGACTACATGAAACAACTTCGCGCAATTCTGATCGCCAGCACCGCGCTTGCGGCTGCCGGCACCGCACAGGCTACCGACCTGGAGGTCATGCACTGGTGGACCTCCGGCGGCGAGGCCGCGGCAGTGGGTGAGCTTGCCAAGGCGTTCGACGCCACTGGTCACAAATGGGTCGATGCAGCAATCGCCGGGTCCGGCTCGACCGCCCGCCCGATCATGATCAGCCGTCTGACTGGCGGCGACCCGATGGGCGCGTTCCAGTTCAACCACGGCCGCCAAGCCGAAGAACTGATCGAAGCGGGCCTGCTGCGCGACATCACCGACATTGCCGTGGCCGAAGGCTGGACCGACCTGGTCAACCCGCCCTCGCTGCTTGAGGCCTGCACCGTCGACGGCCGGATCTATTGCGCGCCGGTAAATATCCACTCGTGGCAGTGGCTCTGGGTCGGACACCAGGCCTATAGGGATGCGGGCATCCCGGTGCCGACCAACTGGCAGGAGTTCGTCGCCTCCGCGCCGCAACTGGAAGCGGCCGGAAAAATCCCGCTTGCGATGGGCCAGCAGGGATGGCAGCAGCAAGGCGCTTTCAACGTCATGATGGCCAGCTTGCTGCCCAGCGAGATCTATCTTGGCGTCTTTGGCGACAAGGATCCCGAAATCGCTGCCGGGCCGGAAGTGGCGCGCGTGTTCGAAGCGGCCGCCGTGGCCCGCGGAATGTCCAACAAGTCCAAGGTGCAGAACTGGAACGACGCCACCAACCTTGTCATCACCGGTCAGGCGGGCGGCCAGATCATGGGCGACTGGGCGCAGGGCGAATTTTCGGTGGCCGGATTGACTGCGGGCGAGGATTACTCCTGCCTTCCCGGGCTGGGCGTGAACCCGCGTCTTTCGACCGGTGGTGACGCCTTCTATTTCCCGGTGTTGAGTGACGAGGCCGAGATCGAGGCCCAGACTGAACTCGCCAGGACCCTGCTGAAGCCGGAAACCCAGGTGGCCTTCAACCTCAAGAAAGGTTCGCTGCCGGTGCGCGGTGACATCGACCTGTCGGCCGCCAACGACTGCATGCAGAAGGGCCTGAAACTGCTGGCGGATGGCGCGCTGCTGCCTGACACCGACATGCTGATCACCCAGGACACCAGCACGCAGATCGCCACGCTCTTCACCGAGTTCTTCGCCGATCCCTCGATGACGCCCGAGGCGGCACAGGCGCGCTTTGTCGCTCTGATCGAATACGCCGAATAACCCCACCCTTCAGAACCGGCCGGTCCGCACACCCGCGGACCGGCCCCGACAAAGCTGCCGCGAGGGGGAGCCATGGCGTCTTCACGCCCCAATCAACTATTGCGCAACAAAAGTGCCAAGATCGCCGCGATCCCGATGATCGTTACCGCGCTCTTTGTCTTTCTCGGCGGCACGGTCTGGACCGTTGTCTATTCCTTTACCAAGTCGGGGCTGCTGCCACGGCTGAACTGGGTCGGTCTGAATCAGTACGAACGGCTTTGGTCGACCAACAAGTGGCTGGTCTCGATCGAGAACCTCGCGATCTATGGCGCGTGCATGCTGATCCTGTCCTTTGTGATCGGCTTTATCCTTGCCGCGCTGATTGATCAGCAGATCCGGTTTGAAAACACCATTCGCACGATCATCCTGTACCCCTATGCCATGAGCTTCATCGTCACCGGTCTGGTCTGGCAATGGATCCTGAACCCCGAGTTCGGCATTCAGAACATCGTGCGCGGGCTGGGTTGGGAAAGTTTCACCTTCGATCCCTTATATACCCCCTCGATCGCCATCTTTGGCGTGCTGTTTGCCGGTCTCTGGCAAGGGTCCGGGCTGGTCATGGTGCTGATGCTGGCGGGTCTGCGCGGCATTGATCAGGACGTCTGGAAGGCCGCCCGTGTCGACGGCATCCCGGCCTGGAAAACCTATGTCTTTATCGTCATTCCGATGATGCGCCCGGTCTTTATCACCACGCTGGTGCTGGTCGTGACTGGCATCGTCAAGGTCTATGACCTGATCGTTGCCCAGACCGGCGGCGGCCCCGGCATCGCCACAGAGGTGCCCGCGAAATACGTCTATGACAGCATGTTCGGCGGCCAGAACCTAGGACAGGGCTTTGCCGCCTCGACCATGATGCTGTTGATGGTCGCGCTTGTCGTCATCCCCTGGGCTTATCTCGAATTCGGAGGCAAGAAGCGCCATGGTTGATGTCACCACCACCGTCGCCGCCGCACAGGCGAGTCACGAATTTGACGGCCCCCAAGGCCCGAAACCCCGCAAGCGGTTCTCGCGCCGCAACTTTTTCCTCTACGGCACACTGTTCCTCGTCGCGGTTTACTATGCGCTGCCGCTGTATGTGATGATCGTGACCTCGTTGAAAGGCATGCCGGAAATCCGGTTGGGCAACGTGTTTTCGCCGCCGGTCGAAGTGACCTTTGAACCATGGGTCAAGGCCTGGGCCGAAGCCTGCACCGGGCTGAATTGCAACGGATTGTCCCAGGGCTTTTGGAACTCGGTGCGGATCACGGTGCCCTCGGTCATCGCCTCGATCATCATCGCCAGCGTGAACGGTTATGCGCTTGCCAACTGGCGGTTCAAGGGGGCGAACACCTTCTTCACCATCCTGATCTTTGGCGCCTTTATCCCTTATCAGGTGATGCTGTACCCCATGGTCATAATGTTGCGCGAAATCGGCCTGTACGGCACGCTGACCGGCCTGGTGATCGTGCACACGATCTTTGGCATGCCGATCCTGACGCTGCTGTTCCGCAACTACTTTTCGGCGCTGCCCGAAGAGTTGTTCAAGGCCGCCCGCGTCGACGGTGCCGGGTTCTGGCGGATCTATTTCCAGATCATGGTGCCGATGTCACTGCCGATCTTTACCGTGGCGACGATCCTGCAAGTCACCGGCATCTGGAACGATTTCCTGTTCGGCGTGGTCTACACCGGCCCGGAAACCTATCCGATGACCGTGCAGCTGAACAACATCGTCAACTCCACCCAAGGGGTGAAGGAATACAACGTCAACATGGCGGCCACGATCATCACGGCGCTGGTGCCGCTGACCATCTACTTCGTCTCCGGAAAACTCTTCGTGCGCGGCATCGCCGCTGGCGCGGTCAAAGGCTGAGGACCCTGCACATGGAACCGAGCATCTCAATCAAACATCTCGACCTCAGTTTCGGCGCGGTCGAGGTTCTGAAAGACCTCAACCTCGATATCGGACAGGGCGAATTCCTGGTGCTGCTGGGATCAAGCGGCTGCGGCAAGTCCACCCTGCTGAACTGCATCGCCGGGCTGCTGGACATCACCGACGGGCAGATTTGGATTGGCGGCAAGAACGTCACCTGGGAGGAACCGTCGAAGCGCGGCATCGGCATGGTGTTCCAGTCCTACGCGCTCTATCCGCAGATGACGGTCGAGGGGAACCTGACCTTCGGGCTGAAGAACGCCGGGTTCTCGAAGGACGAGATCGCCAAGCGGGTCGCCCGCGCCGCCAAGGTGCTGCAGATCGAACCGCTGCTGAAACGCAAGCCTGCCGCTTTGTCGGGTGGCCAGCGTCAGCGGGTCGCCATCGGCCGGGCGCTGGTGCGCGACGTGGATGTGTTCCTTTTCGACGAGCCGCTGTCGAACCTCGACGCAAAGCTGCGCACCGACCTGCGGGCCGAGATCAAGGAGCTTCACCAGACGCTCGATAACACCATGATTTACGTCACGCATGACCAGATTGAGGCGATGACGCTGGCCGATCGCATCGCCATCATGCGCGGCGGGTTGATCCTGCAGCTGGCTTCGCCCAACGAAATCTACAACAACCCGGCCAACAAATACGTCGCCGAGTTCATCGGCTCGCCGTCGATGAACTTCCTCGAAGGGGTGATCGACACCTCGGGAGCGCCGACATTCACTTGCGCCTCGGGCGACTTTGCGCTTCAGGGCTACGGCTTCCTCAACGGTCCCGTCGGCGGCCCCGCCTGGCTGGGCATCCGCCCCGAGCATATCGCGACCGGTGAGGCCGCGGCGGCTAGTCCCATCCAGTTGAACGCGACAGTGCGCCTAGTCGAACCGCTCGGCTCGGACACACTGGTCCGGGTCAAGGTGGCGGACCAGTTGTTCTGGGTGCGCGTGGATGGCCAGTCCACTATCTCCGACGGCGACGAAATCCTGATCGGCTTCTCGCCTGAGCGGGTCAACCTGTTCGACAAGACAACCGAGGAGCGGCTCTGACCGAACCCCGCCCAAAAATCTGATATTACGGGATAAATAAAAATGAACGCCTCGTTCCAACTCTACTCCGCGCGTGATTACACCTCGTGGAAGGACACTTTCGAACTGCTCGGCAAACTGGGCTACACCCGGGTCGAAGGCTTCGGCGCGAACTACGAAGACGCCGCCGAGACCAAGGCCATGCTGGACGCCAACGGGCTGACCATGCCCTCGGCTCACTTCTTCCCGATCAGCAATTTCGAGGATGACTTCGACAAGACCATCACAACCGCCCGCACGCTGGGCATCAAGCAGCTTTATTGCCCCGCGCCAGAAGATGATCTGCGCGATGGCGGCGATGCGGCGGGCTGGATCGCGCTGGCCAAACGCATGGAGACAGCCGCCAAGCGGGTGCAGGACGCGGGCCTGCGCTTTGGCTGGCACAACCACCACTGGGAATTCATGCCGCTGGAAAACGGTGCCATCCCGATGAACCTGATCTTTGAGCACGCGCCGTCCATCGAGTGGGAAATCGACGTCGCCTGGGTGGTGCGCGGCGGGGCCGATCCTCTGGTCTGGATTGAGAATCACAAGGACCGCATCACCGCGGCGCATGTCAAGGACATCGCCCCAAAAGGCCAATGCGAGGACGAGGACGGCTGGGCAGACCTCGGCCACGGCACGCTTGACTGGAAAACCTACATGGACGCGCTGCGTGGCATCGGCGTCGATATCTTGGTCATGGAGCACGACAAGCCGTCCGACGTCGCGCGCTTTGCCGAACGCTCCATCGCCACCTTCAAGACCCTCTGAAAGGCCAAGACGATGAGCAAGACAATGGGAATTGGCGTCCTGGGCTGCGGCAATATCTCCGCCGCCTACATGCGCCTCGCGCCGCTCTTCAACGGCATCGAGATGCGCGCCTGTGCCGACCTGAATGCTGAGACAGCCAAGGCGCGGGCCGAGGAATTTGGCCTGCGGGCCGAAACCGTCGACGGCTTGCTGGCTGCCGATGACGTGGACATGATCCTCAACCTGACCATCCCGGCGGCGCATTTCGGAGTGTCGAAACGCGCGCTGGAGGCCGGAAAGCACGTCTATTCCGAAAAGCCGTTCGTGTTGTCGGCCGAAGAAGGACTCGCGCTGAAGAAGATCGCCGACGCCAAGGGCCTGCGCGTCGGCTCCGCCCCCGACACCTTCCTCGGCGGCGCCCATCAGCTGGCCCGGCACCTGGTCGATACCGGCGCGGTCGGGCAGATCACTTCGGGCACCTGTTTCGTGCAAAGCCCCGGCATGGAGATGTGGCACCCCAATCCCGACTTCTTCTTCCAGCCGGGCGGCGGCCCAGTGCTGGACCTCGGGCCTTACTACATCTCGAACCTCGTGCAAATGCTTGGGCCGGTGGCGCGGGTGACGGCGATGTCGTCAAGCGCATCTGAATACCGCACCATCACCTCGCAACCCCGCGCGGGCGAGAAGATCAAGGTCGAGACCCCCACCACCATCCACGCGATCCTGCAGTTCGCCTCCGGCGCGCAGATCCTTTACGGCACAAGCTGGGACGTCTGGCAGCACGGGCATTCGAACATGGAGCTTTACGGACAGACCGGCACGCTCCACATCCCCGATCCGAACTTTTTTGGCGGTGAAGTGCGGATGACCGACAAGGCGGCTTTCGTCAACATCACCGAGCACTGGGATCATCCCTTCGCCGTGGCCAACGAGGACGAACGCGCCAACTACCGCTGTGCTGGGTTGGCCGACATGGGGCTGGCGATCCTCGAGGGCCGCGCCCACCGCTGCAACCTCGATTTCGCACTGCACGTAGTCGAAGTGATGACCGCGATCCTGACCTCTGGTGAGGAGAACCGGGTGATCGAGCTTGCCACCAGCTGCAACCGGCCCGAGGCTTTGACCCCGGACGCGGCGCGCGCGCTGCTGGTCTGACGGAGATGTTCGCCCGCCGCCGAACCCTTTCGGAACGCCTTGCCGGGGAGGACAGGCTCAATGTGCCCTCCCCGGTGCCCGACTGTCGCCGCTTTGCCTTCGTCCGTTATTCCGACACTATGGGAGACACACCATGCCCGGTCTGATCAAAGGCCCCGCGCTTTTCCTCGCCCAGTTCGCGGGCGACGACGCCCCTTACAACTCTCTGGAAAACATCGCCAAATGGGCCGCCGACCTGGGGTACAAGGGCATCCAGATCCCCACGTTCGACGCGCGGCTCTTCGATCTCGATAAGGCCGCGACAAGCGACACCTATTGCGACGAGATCAAGGGCATCTGCGCCGACGCCGGTGTCGAGATCACCGAGCTTTCCACGCACCTCCAAGGCCAACTTGTCGCCGTCCACCCCGCCTATGACGAGGCCTTCGACGCTTTCGCCCCGGCCGAGGTGAAGGGCAATCCCAAGGCCCGTCAACAATGGGCGGTCGATCAGGTGAAGAAGGCCGCCGTCGCCGCGCGCAAACTAGGGCTGACCACCACCGTCAGCTTCACCGGCTCGCTTGCCTTCCCCTTCCTCTACCCCTGGCCGCAGCGCCCGGCAGGGCTGATCGAGGAAGCCTTTGCCGAACTGGCCCGCCGCTGGATGCCGATCTTCGACCACTACGAAGACAACGGCATCGACATCGGGTTCGAGTTTCACCCCGGCGAGGATGTCTTCGACGGCGCAACCTTCGAGATGTTCCTGGATGCCTGCACGAACCACGAACGCTGCCGGATCAACTATGACCCCTCGCATTTCCTGCTGCAGCAGATGGACTACCTGAGCTTCATCGACCTCTTCCACGAGCGAATCTGCGCCTTTCACGTCAAGGATGCCGAGTTCAACCCCGATGGCCGCCAGGGCGTCTATTCCGGCTACCAGGGCTGGACCAACCGCGCCGGGCGGTTCCGGTCGCTTGGCGACGGCCAGGTGGATTTCTCCGGCATCTTCTCGAAACTGGCGCAATACGGCTATGACAGCTGGGCCGTGCTGGAATGGGAATGCTGCCTGAAATCGCCCGAACAGGGCGCCGCCGAGGGAGCGTCCTTCATCCAGAGCCACATTATCGAGGTGACCGACAAGGCGTTCGACGATTTCGCCGGGGGCACGACCGACCGCGCGCAACTGCGCCGTATGCTGGGGATCGACTGATGGACAAGCTGAAACTGGGCATGGTGGGCGGCGGCCAGGGCGCCTTCATCGGCGGCGTACACCGCATTGCGGCGCGGATCGATGGGCAATGGGACCTGGTGGCCGGGGCACTGAGTTCCGATGCCGCGCGCGCCCGCGCCTCGGCCGCGGATCTCGGCATCGCCCCCGACCGCGCCTATACCGACTTCGCCGAGATGGCCCGCACCGAGGCGGCCCGGCCCGACGGCATCGACGCGGTGGCCATCGTCACGCCCAACCACATGCATTCCGCCCCGGCGATCGCCTTCCTTCAGGCTGGCATCCACGTGATCTGCGACAAGCCGCTCGCGGCAAAGCCCGAGGACGCAGAAGCCATTGCAAAGACCGTCGAGGACAGCGGAAAACTTTTCATCCTCACCCACAATTACACCGGCTATCCGCTGATCCGTCAGGCGCGCGAGATGGTCGCCCGCGGCGAGCTGGGCAAGATCCGGCTGGTGCACGTGGAATACGCCCAGGACTGGCTGACCGAAGAGTCCCACAGTAAACAGGCCGACTGGCGCACCGATCCTGCACGCTCCGGCGTCGGTGGCTGCGTGGGCGACATCGGCACACACGCTTTCAACCTCGCCTCCTACGTCAGCGGACTCGAGGTCGAGGCGCTGTCGGCCGATCTCGACGCTTTCGTGCCGGGGCGGCAGGTGGACGACAACGTGCATGTCATGCTGCGCTTTCAAGGCGGGGCCAAGGGCATGCTCTGGGCTTCACAGGTGGCCGTAGGCAATGAAAACGCGCTGCGCCTGCGCATCTATGGCACCAAGGGCGGGCTGGACTGGTTGCAGGAAAACCCCAACTCATTGATTTTCAATCGTTTTGGCGAACCGAAACAGATCCTGACCCGTGGCGGAGCGGGCGCCACGCCCGCCGGTCAACGCAATTTGCGCGTGCCGCCGGGCCACCCGGAAGGCTACCTCGAAGGCTTCGCGACAATCTATTCCGAAGCCGCAGCCATGGTGCGCGCGGCCAAGGCCGGCGCCCTGCCCGACGGCGTGCACGCGCCCGGCATCGGCGACGGGCTGCACGGCATGCGGTTCATCGCCGCCTGCGTTGCCTCGTCACGGGAAAATGGGGTCTGGGTCGGCTTTTGATGCCCGCCGCTTGCCTCAATGAGGAGCGGGCCGTCTGCCAGCACGTCGCGCTCAACGCGCAGGCGGCGGAAGATCAATTGTTTGGCTGGCGGCGTCACATGTTATCCACGATGACCTGGAACCGCCGCCCGTCCGTGAAGGCGTTCGCGACGCCGTGTAGCGAGGTGAACAGGACATCGTCGCGGGCGTAAAAGATATCTTGGGTGCCGTTGCCGTGGTGGAAACCGATATCCAGAATCGCCACGCGACCGGCGCCACGTTCGCGCAGGTGCTGCGCCGGTGACGTATTTCGCCGCACGCAAACCCAGGTAGTCCGCAGGGCCGCCGATGTCCTTGGCATCCCCCCAGCGGACGGTCGGAATGCGCGCTCGCCCGACGCAGCCGAGCAGATACCGACGGCCTCGCCTTTGATTGCTCCCGACTCAGCCCACCGGTCATGCGCATCCTCCGCAAGAAGGCCACATTGGTGACGGCGCGACAAAATGGTTCACGGTATCAAACGCCCAGTAGACCGCTTCGCGCCTGTAGAATAAGCTAGCAAGCCGCTCTTTGGGTGAATGGCGGTTTTCGCTGTCGGAAAGGAAATCGTTCGCAATTGCAGCTAATTCCCGCTTTCCGCCCTTTCTGCGGAGAAACATCGTTTTGCTGACGCAGAAAGTGGTATCGATTTCAGTGCGCGAGCGCCCTCCCTGTCGGGTTTTCCGCGGTTGCTGCGGTGCAGGAAAGATCCTGGCCAGTTTGCCGAGGTTTTTGGACGGTTTCGGCGAGGAGAAATTCGTCGTTTGCGCCGCATGGTCCACGTAATCAGAGCCGGTTCACCCCAAGGATCCGCTTGAGGTGGGCAAAGAGCATCTCGGCCGTCTTCCGCAACTTCATCGCAATCACGCCTTCATCGGTTTTGGATAAACCCCTGGCAACTTGTTGCGCATCTTCGTGGTCTTCACGGGTGATCGATCTGGCGTCGGTTGGGGCAGCATTTGGGCTTGGATGGGCAAGCCTGGCAGGTCAGTTTCAGAGCACGGTACTTCGCGGTGCCCTTGCCGGTCGGGCTCCGGTTCGGATTGGAGTATTTCCTGCGGAACTGCTTGAGGGCGTGACCTTCTGCGTCACTGCTCATGCTTCCCCGACACGCGCCCAGAACCCTGATTTCCGGTGGTGCGCCTGTTTGAGCTCGGCAAGATATGTGGCGTGGTCGGCCATTTCGCCGGGGCGGTTGGCATCGGCATTTTCCGCCAACAGGGCCAGTTTCCCGAGGTATGTCGCGCCATGCCCATAGGCCTTGGACCGCGTGCGGGTCAGGATGTCGTCCAGAAGGGCTCGGTAGAGGATCGTCGCCGCCGGCGGATGGTCATGCTCAAGAACCGACGCGACCTTGGGCAGGATGTGCCAGTCGCCACCGTCCCAATGGTCCGGGTGCATCATGATCAGCTTGGCCGCCAGATCCGTCCGAGGCCAGTCCAGAAAGAACTGCAGGGCCGCCTCGGGCGCGGCCATGTCCAGGGCATAGGCAAGGGCCCGGTCTTCGGCCTCGATATCCTCAAAATCTGGCAATTGACCAAGGTAGTCGCGCAGGACCTCAGCCGACAGGGTGGCCTCGAAACACCGCCAGCGCAAGGCCTGCGCGGCAGGTGCATTGCCCAGGGTCTCCAAGATGCGTGCCTCCAAGCTGACTTTATCCGGGGACATATCCCCCTCGTCCTCAACAAAAGCGTGCCGCCCCGGTTTGCGCACCCAGTCGAGCGCCTCGGCGCTGCGCCCGACCTCCAGAAGCTGCGCCGCGATGCCCAGAGTATCCTGCATGTGCGGGCGCTTTTCCGCCTCCAGCGCGATGAGCAAATCAAGATCCCCGCGTGCCCCGGCAATGGTCTGGCGCATCCCGGCCCATTGCGAGGTCATTGAATAGAACCACCCCTCGCGCGGGCGCGCCGCCTCCTCGGCCTGCCGCTCGGCGATGGCCTTTTTCAGCTGGGCATCCCAGCGCGCCAAGCCGTCGTGCGGCAGATGCGGCGCAACGGCGGCGGTGACATCGGCCAGGTAACCGTGCGTGCTTTCGCCAAGTGCGGTCATGATCTTCTCGGGCAGCTGATCTTTCTCCGCGGTCGTCAGTCGCGGCGCCAAGTCGCCGGTCGCGGCGATTGCTTGGTAATAAACGTCCTGAATACGGCCCGAGGAATCATCGACCCGCTCGAACACCTGTTCATGCGTTGCGATGAAGCGCAGCAGCCGATCCACCGCCAGCCCCGGCGCGGCGACGCCCAACTGAGAGGTCAGGGTATCGGTCAGGCTGCGCAGATCCTCGGCAAAGGCGCGTGCCTTGTCCCATTCGATGAAACTCCTGGCCCGCGCCAGCCCCGAGAGCCGCCGGTCGACCAGCTTGGCAATGGCCTGAGGCCCGGACCTGCCGGCCAGCGCCGCCTTGAGCTGCCGCCGAAATCCGGCGTTACGCTCTGCTTCGTCCAGCACCAGCTGTGCAAGCTTCTCGACACCGAGGTCTTTCAATTGGTCGGTGGAAAGGGCGGGTTTGCGGGCCCTGCGTAAGCCTCAGATTTGAATTCTCCGCAATCCTTCCTGCCTCGGCCAGATCGTTGAGGCAAGCCTTGGAGCTTCACTGGTGAAACGCTGCGGAAGGATCCGAGGATTGCAATGGGGCGCTTGCGAGGCCGTATAGGACTATCGAGGGCCGAGCGTGATCAAGCCACGTTCGAAACGCTTACCTGGCACAAACATCTCCAATGGGAGATGGACAGCCGCGCCGCACTCTGTCGGAACGGATTTGCCCACGCCTGCTCCAGTCGCAGGACATGTCGCAACGCGTCGCTTCCAAGCGCAATTGGGATGGCGGGCGAATTGGCGGGTACGAATGGCAAAAGCTGGAATTACTCAACAAAATCAGCATGTAGTGGCGGAGGGGATGGGCCTGGGAGCGAACGTTCTCTGGCACGTAAGTCACTGATATAATTGGATCAAGCATTGGTTCGTGCGGCCATCCGGTTCAATCGCGGCTGGTAGCTAATCTCGCGAAAGCAATCGTGGCAACCTTCGTGGAACAGGACGAACCCCCGATCCAGTGCTGTGACCTCGACCACATACTCGGCGAGATCGATAACCAAGATGTTGCCCTCTCGCATGCATGCCCTGCCATTCTGAAAATGCGGGACACCGCATGGCTGACGCAGCGCTCTGCTGTCAGAGGATAGGAATACCACCGCGTCGACATGCTCTCTCCCGCCTGCAAGTCGGCCCCCAGCCCGAGCACCCTGCGGGAAATGTACAACATCCTTTCGACTGTCATGGTGTGCCGCTCTTCACGCTGTGGCGGCACAGCACGTGAACATCTTATGGAGCAACATCTTGGCCAGCTTCTCGATCTTTCCGATCTATGTCGGCGCAGATGCGCAGGGCTTCTTCGCCTACATCGCGCCCTTGGATGGCGGCTTGCACGTCCTCGCACGATCCTCCTGCCCCAGCCGTGCCCGTGAACTTGGCCGGCGAGAACTTCGTCGCCTCGATCAGATCAACAACCGTCAAAGCGCTTGACGTAACGGGCATCTAGGAAACACGACACCGTCACACGTTCCGTGTCGCGCCCTCTTCGCCGGGGATTGGCCGCGAACATTCAGCCGTTCTACCGGCTGCCATCCCGAATTGCTACTGCACCGAATAGCGCGCGCCCCACGCCGCTTTGGACGGCCAAGCGGTGCCACGACCTTCTCGAACGCCCCTTCAACGTGTTCACCAACTGCTCAGCCGCGGGAAAACTCAGACCTCTCTTCGACTGACTGGATGTGGAACTCAAGAATGGAGGTGAAGGTGGATAGCGCGAACTTCTTGTCGGCATTTGACGAAGCCGTCGCCAAGAACGCCGGCGATTGGGTTTCGGAAGTATTTGAAGCTATTGATCCCTTGTTAGCGCACTTGCTCGGCGTGATCGACCCCATCACGGCGGCCGCCTTTCTTGCCGGTGCCGTTGCGGCAATGACCGGCGCCCGGCTCGCCCTGCTTGGCGCAGTGATGCTGGTACTGGCAGAGCTCGCAGTCGCGTCGGAGATTCTCGCGGGAGTGCCAACATGGACGGCACCGGCGGCGATCGCGCTTCTGCTCCTCGGCGCCGTGCAAGGCGTTCTGACGCTGGTCGTGGGCGAGCAGACGGCCGGTACCCTGCTGGCGGCAGCAATCGTCGGGACGATCTTCTTCATCCTGTGGCGGGGACCGGCTCGGGCACTTCGAATTCTTGGTGCGGTCGCACACCGGATGGCGAGGCGCTGATCATGGTCGATACGCCGCTCTTCGCATTCGATTACGGTCACGTGCTGGCTGGCGCTGCATCGGGCCTCGTTCTTTCAGTGCTCCTCCGCAATCCCGTCGTGGCCACTCTGGTGGCTACTTCCCTTGCGGGCGGGCTCGTCTGGACCATCGCGATGGATCCATCGGGACCGACTGCGTTCTTCGAGTTCGCCGCCGAAAGGCTATCACAGCTCGCAACGCAGGGTTTCCTGACCGGCGCGCTTCTCGCGAAGGCCGCGGTCGGTCTTGTCGAAGGTCTTGGAAGAGCTGGTCGGAGGCGGCGTCGATGAACGCGCCCTTCCACAACAAGAAGCATCTCGGCAGCCGGTTGTCAGACGATCAGATCGACCAGATCGTCGACCGTTTCCTTTCGGATGAAGCCCGCCGCGAAGCCACCTTCGATGCCTACCGAAAGTCCGATCTGGAGCGCTTTCTCTGTCGCTTGAACAGAAAGCGTCGTCGCGCATTTCTTCGGAGGCTGGTCCCGTCCGTCCAGATCCACAACCTTCTGCGTCGGCGATCGCCATGGGGCAGGAAGAGCGAACCGGTCGATGTTTCGCAAGGTCGAGGCACTTACCCGAGCATACCGGTTCGGCAGGCGACGGGCTGGCGCCCTAGATGGCAGAGTTCTCTCAGGTTTCTTATATTCCTCGCGCTCCTGAAGGTGGCGGGATACTACGCCGCCGAGCCCGTCCTTGGGCCCGTCGTCTCCACATTGCCCAGCGGCCTCGCGGCTCGCGCGGAAATCGCGCTTCGATGCGGCGACGCCGTGATGCTCCGCGACGACACCGGGAGTTTCGTCGGGACCATTCCCGTTGATCCCTCGGGCGCTTGTACGTCCGGCCATCTCACCGCCCCCTTCAACGACGCGACAGCGCTGCGCGTGGCAGAGGCTATTGCGGTTCTCGAGGGCAGATGGGCGCGGTCGCCGCTGACATTGTTCGGACAGGATCTGGTTGGCCTCGTCCGAGGTGCAGCTTTCGAAATCGAGCGCTCGATCAGAGGCCTCGACCGCGAGGAAGTACTGAACCGCTGGTTGGCAGGTGAAAGACCGACCTTTCTCCAGCCACGTGGCAGCGGCCCCGTCCTGTCCGCTTTTGAAGCATTGGTCGGGCAGCCCGGACGCGTCGACGAACCGCTCGACAAAGTACGCAACGTCGGTGCCGCCATGGTATTCGTGGCGAGAACCATGGGCATGGACGAGAACGCGCGCGCGCATTTCCTCGCCGAACGCATGACGGTGATCCATGGCGAGGGTCGTCCACTGGCGGGCGCACTAGCGGCTGAACTGCTGTTCGGCGGTCCACCCGGAAACTTGGGCGAGGTGTGCCTCTTTGCGGCGGCATCCACATTTAACCTGTATCAGGATCTTCCCGTCTTCGGCGCACACGTCGATCGACGGTACGAACGTGCCCGTGCTCGGGCACGGGTCTGCGCAACGAGGCTCGCCAGAAACGACGAGGAACGCCTGCTTGCCTACGAGGTCATCGAAGCGTTCCGAAACCCATCGTCGATGCTTTCCGCTCTGCCGGGCGGCTCCGCAATAAATGTGCGCGATGCTCTCGGCGCGGCGGGGATCGCCGAACCGCTGTCCGACGCGCAGTTGACGCTCGACGTGGAAGCGCAGACCGTAGCCCAAGAGACTGTGCGCGATGTTCTTGACCAGCTGTCGTACCGGCTCGCTCCCGGAGTTTGCTTTGCGGGAAACTGCGATGTGCGGGCGGATTACCTCGTGGCGGTCGCCGAAATCGACGACGAGGCCCTTCCCTTGCGCGTCGCCTTCACCAACCGTCATCGATCTCTTCTTGGGCCCTTCTCTGAAGAAGATGCATCGCACGCTGTCGCTCTGGCGCCAGCGTTCGGGCTCGGAAGCCAACACAAGGCGCTGCTCGCGCTGATCGCAGCACGCCATGGCGAGTCAAGGCTCTGCAACAGGATTTACGGCTCCATCACGAACACGTCTGGTCCGGCGCCGGTTGATGACTGCACCACCCGCTCTCCTTCGGGATGGGTCGACGTTCGCGAGGCCTTGGGAAGATCGATGAATCTCCCCTGGGTCGATGTCGCGCGCCGTCATGCTCTTGAGATGAGCGTCCTAGAGACCAATCTCGGGTTCCTCGGGGAACCGGCCGGACCAGGAGGCGCGGCCCTCGGCTTCGGTCGCCGGGCGCCTCCCGAACGCTTCATGGCGCTGTTCGCCGCCGTCGCTCGAGCTGCTGACGGCTCCCGCCCCGCGACCGAGGGCCTGATGGTGCTTGACGGCTATCCGGCTCGATCGGTGGATCTTGAAGCCGTCGGTTACGAAGCAGATGTCGTTCGTGAAACTGCTGCGCTGTTCTCGGCACCGTTTGAAGAAAACGGTACGCTCCGGCGTCTCCATGACCAATTGCGTCCTCTCGGATGCACCCCGACGCTTGGGAAGACCGGCACCACCGAGATCGCCGGCGGCGGACCCGCGCGCTCCCGCACGGCGACAGTTGTCGTGTCATGTGGCGACCGGCAGTTCGTCGTGTTCGCCAGCATCGAAAGCTCGATCGCCCAGCAACCGGTCGGTGCCATCACCGCAAGAGAACTTGGCGAAATGATCGCGGCCGCCTTGTCGGGACTCGGCGATCAACGCCCGGAACGGTGACCGCGAATGGCGGCTCGAGCGGTTGATCGGACGGTCTCATATGTTTCGCCCTGACCATGATGCGCGGATCCCAGACCGGCCAAGTCTACTTGCAGCATTCCCGCGGGAAAACTTGCCATGCGCTTCGACTGATCCCTTGAAAGCCGCCGAAACTGTCGTGGCGGCCTTCCAGCGGAGGAGGACGACAACATGGAAACGGTGACCCTGACGGCTCATGCCGAAACACGTGCCAACCAGAGAGGCATCCGCCGGGAAACGATGGCGATCCTTCTTGACTACGGCGTCGCCAAGATCCGCGGCGGCGCTGAAGTCATCTACATGGATCAGGCAGCGCGCCGGAAGGCCCGCGAAGATCTCGGTGACAAGGTCTATGCCCGCATCGAGCGCGCACTCGATGCATACCTCGTCGTTGCGGAAGATGGCCGCGTGATGACCTGCGCGCACCGCCGTAAGCCGCTTCGGTTCCGGAACTGATCGTCATGCAGCCCGAGACGTTCTGGCTTGGGCAGGAACGCCACCGGCCCATCCCAAAAAACGGCGTTCAACGCGAATATCGCGCCCCCGAGAAAAAAATGTACGGCCCGCGGGAAAAACGGCGTCGTGTTTCGACTGATTGATTGAAGCCAGCCTCGGCTTCCTGGTCGCCTGGCGGTGGCCCTGCCGTCCGCCCCGTTTTCGGGGCGGGCGGCACACCAAGGCAAAAGCGACGGATGTGCCCGCGAGGGGCTGGAACCAAGGCTGATCATGAGCAAGATCAAGACATTCACCGTGCTGCTCAACGGCGTTTCGGCCGCGCTTACAGGCGCCGGCTTTTTCACGCTGCTGGAGCCATGGTCGGATCGGCTCATCCCGCACGACTATAGTTGGCTGGCGGCCGCTGGGCTTGCTGGGCTGGGAAGCGTCGTGATCCAGGGCCTCCTGCATGAAGCTTGGTGGCGGGCGGGTTCCGAGGGGATCCTTCGTGCCCCGTTCAACCTGTTCGTTGGCGTAACGATGAGTAGCCTGAGTTGGCTCGGGGGTGCGGGTGGCGCGATGCTCGTCTCCAGCTATAGCGACCTGGTGTTCGGCCAGCAGCAGCAGGAGGTCGCGGGCACAGTCGTTCCGATGCGCGCCTTTGCGAGCGACTTCGCCGACTTGCGCGCGGATCTCCTCGGCCTTTCAGAGGACGCCGCTCAACTTGCGGCGACGGAAACGCGGCAGGGCGGGACTTGCACGAATGATACAAATCCCGGCGGTACTTGCGGCCCGCTGTGCCGGATGCGGCAGCGCCATGCGCGCGAACTTGCCGAGATCGACGTCGTTGCCGCGGAACTCGAGTCCCGCGCACGCGACATCTCCATCGCGATGTCTACCGCCGCAGACATCGTGGTTCAGCGCGATCTTTATGCTCAAGCCGTGCGTCTTCAGGCGAACACCGAACAGCGACGGATGGCGGACCGTCTGCGCTCGCTGGCCGATGAGTTCGGCAGGGAACTGATCGACGTTCACCCCGAGACGGGCGACACCGTCATAGATCCCGAGACAGGTGAACCGCGCCGGTTGATCTGCGAAGACCAGGAATTCGCCGCGCGTCTGGCCGCCCTTGCCACAAGGTCCGCGGAACGGGTCGATCTTCCCTCCACCGCGCCACGCGAACAGCAGGTCGATCTTTCAGACGCCCTCGGCTGCGTGGTCGCCCGTGTCGGTGAGTTGGCTTGGGGCGGGCAACCGTGTCCCGGCGGGATCAGCGACGGACCACTGAAAGCGGCTTTTGTGCTCGAGTTCGTTATTGTTATCCTGCTTCTCGGAGAGGCTGCTCGCCAACGTCGTCTTGGGCGTATTCCGACCATGGCGCAGCGGTTCTTCAAGGAGGGGGCGACCGAGAAATTGACTGATCGTGACATAGAACATGCCCATTGGCTGATCCGGGCCGCCAGCCTCTACCTTGTCGAGGCAGGGAGGCGTGGCAGGTTCATCGCCGTACCCAACGACGGCGCACCGGAAGCGCGCGCTGATGCCATGCGCTTCGTACGGTTTCTTGGTGAAAGTCGCCCTGTGCTATTCCGTGTCCCGCTTGCTGACCTCGACCGCGGCTGGACACTTGCCCGTGGGCCGGCCTTCGAGGATGCGACCGAGTTCGACCTCTTCCGCTGGCCTAGAGAGGCGGACCAGATCCTCCGGCAGGTCGAGAGAGATGAACATTCGTTGCGAGCAATGGAGGGATGAACTGATGTTGTAGCGAACTGATTGAGAATTCTTTGCTGAAAGGTAGTTATCCAATCCAGGAGTGAATGTCATGACAGAAAAGAAGCATCCGCCGTGCCCCTATTCCAAAGAGGTTCAATTGAGGATCGCGGCCCGCGTAATAAAAAAGCACCTACCGGAAATCGAATCCCGCGCAAAGAAGCTGTTCCGTGACGACACGGGGTTTCGGGAGAAATTCGTATCCATGGTAGTGACTGCAATTCCGGGCATGATCGAGAGAGGTAAGCCACCCTTTAATGAGTGTATCCTGAAAGAAGACACGAAGGGCGTTGATTTCGAGAGATATGGGGGGCGCATATGGGGCCTCATTAATTCCCGGATGAGAAAAGACGAGGCGACACTTTGTGGACAACTTAAGACACGGAAAGAAAGACAGGAGAACGAAGAAAATGAGCATCCGGGCCCGTTAGATGGTGATATTGAGCAAGATGACGAACGGAGGGCCTTCTTCGAAATTGCCGAGGATGCTGTGGATGCACTAGTGGCGCTGCGTCTCATAAGGAGTATCGAAGGCGAGGCGTGGCTGCTCAGAGTACTTGACGGCTTGAAGTATCGTGAGATCGCACAAGAAATCGGAAAAAGCCTTCAACGTGCAGAAGTCTACGTCAAGAAAGTTCAAGGACTCCTTGAGAGAGAAGACGTCCAGAAGCAGATCCAAGACTACCTTAACCTCGATGCTAGGCCTCCGTGAGTCTTGCCAATTGGGACAATAACCAGTGAGCGGCACTGGACTTTGGGGTCATCACCCCACGCATTGGAGTAAATAAAATGCCTAGGCAGTCAAATAAACCAAATCTAGCTTCAGTAATCGACTGGGCTCTGGATCGAGCGCACAGACTTGATGAACTGGATAGTAGAGAGAGTTTTGAAGAACGGGATGCAAAGCCTTCAGGGTCTTGCTCCCTGGATGACGAGGTTGAGAAAGGCTTGCGTTCGGCCCTAGACGAACTGGGGATCCCGTACACAGAGGTCATGAAACACTACGACGAACCCGTCGTTATCGACGGCGAAGACGGCGCTTCATCTTCCGTTGCCCGCGCGGCTGACACTAACGCGCCGTCTGAGGAGTCTTACCCACCTGATCGGTCGGTTTCTTTGCTACCAAAGAGGTCGGCATCGGAGAACTGGACTTCCGTTTCCGCTGTTCTACCGCAAGATCAGCGTCTCGCTGCCTTCAGCCGCGCCGGTTATCGTGGCTGGTTGTCGGTCGTCGTGAAAATCGACGACAACACTGTAGCGCGGCTTAGGGCACTGTTCCGAAAGGATGGAAGAGCGCACATCGTACGTGTGGACTCTGGCGACAGCGTCATCGGCGTATTTGACGCTGACGGTCAGAACGTTGGAGAACTGAAGAAGGCGAACGACGAAGCGCTTGTCTTCTTGGGAAAAGACCAGCCGAAGGCGGCTGACCTCGTCGACCATTTGAAGATCAAGCTCTCGGATAGGTGATCCATGTACCGTTCGGAGGAATTGGCCCTGATCTCGGATGGCCATTGGTATTCCTTTTCCGAAGTCGTGACTGGTTCCCTGCTCGGGATCCATGAAGCTCTTCGTGATCGTGAATCTGGTGCCGATTTTGCCCGAGCGCTGTCCATTGCGAACAATCTCTTTGCATTTCTGGGTGAAAAAGGCATCGATCTAGACGCTGAAACATTTCCGTCGGTCGGATTGCCGAAGTCGCTAGTCAGAAATTTATGTAGAAAAAATGGCGCTTTACAGAGAATCTATAAGGAGGCAGAACGTCAAAATAGGGAAGCGGAACGCCGCAACAACGACGCGGAACGCAGCGATAATGAAGCAGAAGGCAGCGGCTGGCCCGAGAGCTTAATGTACTTTCTTATTGGCCTCGAGGACATCTTACCAAAGACCTTGCCCAGCCCGCGGATCGACCTGGCTAAGCTTCCAAAACAGGCAAGACTCGCCGCGCGGTCGAGTGAACAGGATACGCCGCTAGATATCCATACTGTTCAGCTCAGTGAGACAGTCCTTCGTCGTCTACGCCGCGTCGATATTCCTGTGGTCGAAGATGCGGACGGGGGGCTGGAGTGGGCGCTCTACGCCGCAGATCTCTCTTTCGAGGCTGCGCCGATACGAATGATCGATTGGCCGGGCTACGGTGGCGACGAAGAAATCCTTTCTAGTCGAGTCAGCAGTCGAAGCTTCGAAACCGGGGTCCAGCGCGGGTTCGAGGCTGCAGCGCGCCTCCTCCGGCGGCTCGGTTTCGGACCACCTGAAGGCAAGCCGAGGCTGGTCATTAAGAACGTCGTTCCTCCTGCGCTGCTCACTGGCGGCTCGGTAGCCCTGCCGGTCGCGGTAGAGACTTTGCGGCGCGTGCTCGAACTCGATCCACCTCTCTGTGCAGTCTCGGGTGAGATGGACCAGAATTACAGGGTCCTTCCAATCGATGCGGATGGCGCTCGCTACGCAGAAGGCAAGCTTGCCGCTGTTCTCGAAGAGGGTAGCTATGACCGGCTGGTTGCGGTCACCAATCAAGATCTTGGGCTACCTGGGCTCGATGCCATCATCGCCGAGGGTGCTTCTTTGGACGAGGTTGCGGTGCGCCTCTGGGGGGCGGACTATACTCGGAAAGTCGAAGCCGCAATCGAACAGGCGTTGCACGAAGTTGGCCTGGCCTATGGTTGGCAGGACGGGACAATGCCAACCACCGATGACGTCTTCGTGCGCACGGACAAGGCTGCATCCCTCGCAACTCAGATCATTGAGACTCCGGAACCCACCGTCTGGCACATCGGAGGGCCTGCGCGGTCGGGTAAGACCTGGATGGCATATGACGTGGCCGAAAGGCTGGAGGCGACAGGAAATTGGTCGACTCAGGTCGTTCGTTGCATCTCAGACGAGACAGACCCGATCAGCCTGACCAGCGGACTCAAAATGGCGTCGGCGCAACTTGGCAAAACCAGTGGTGCGGCGGCAAACCATCTCATTGTCGTCGATGGGTTGACCTATAACGAGGGTTTGCACGCGTTGACCAAAACGGTCAGCTCCATGTCGGGCGAATTGCGTGCGCATCTACTCCTTGTCCGCCGGTCCGACATCTCCAGCGATTGGGATCCGCCGGGCGGTGCTGACATTCAATCGATCTTTACGGTCGAAGACATCGCCGACTTCGTCGACGCGCTGAGTCAGCAATACGCTGGAATGCTCGCGCGACGGGGGGCCACGCCCGAAGCCCTACGACAGGACTACGCCGGCTCCATCGGTGATGCAGCACACCACCGCGGCCTTACCGCTGACCTATTCTGGATCTGTGAATACGCACGAACTGGCTACCGGATCGAGGATTACCGTGATTGGTTGATGTCCGAGGTCCAGGAGCGTGAGATAGAAAGCCTTCAACGGCTGGCTTACGCCACGTTGTACGCCATCAATTGCGAAGAAGAGCTCTGCGACACCTTGTCGATAGAGACGCGTAAGCGATTCCAGGTGATACGGACGAGCGATGGGCTTTTGCGGATTGCCCACCGAATTGCTGCACAGATGGCGCTTTGGGATCCCAACACGGCTGGAAACGACTTCAATCACCTTGAGCAGGGCCGTGGCGCAGAGGCCATCTTGCCGATTATCGCCCACGTCATTTCGCCGCCTAAGGACTCGGTGCTTGCGCATCGGCCCGCAAAGGCGCGTCGATTGACAGCAATAATTCGCGAACTCGGCGCATCATGGAAGACTACACTCAAGATCATCTTCCGTGGTGACAGGATAGACGACAAGTGGCTAGAGGCACGTCTGTCGAGAAGCTACCCCACTGAATTCGCTAGGATGTTTGAGGGCGCGTTTATTGACAAGCCTTGGGACCTCGCTCAACTGATCCTTGCGCTAGGCAGGTCACTTCGGACGCGCGATCGGCTGCACCTGCTGTCGAACATGGTGCACAGCATGATCAACGAGGCCAACGTCCGCAATCTCGAGTTCTCATGCCAACGCCTGCTCCTTTGCTATCGAGTGGTTGAAGAACACCAACTCGATTTCCTCGAGGCTACCTTTATCTCCGCAGCCGATGCCGACAGGCGTGAAGAGATCCTCGCACTGCAGTATAAAGTCTCGCAGCAATGGTCTGCTTACCTACATGTGCTTGCGCGAAAAAGCATCACATGTCGGGTTTTCCAACTGGAGAAGGATCCCTTTCAGCGCTTGCGAGTGTTTGAAAGGATGCTCAATCTGCATATGAGTGAGATGATAGCCGAGGCAGTTTCAGTGTTCCCCGAACTAAAAAAGGGTATGCACGCACTCGGTGACAGGAAGTATTCCTATCTGCGAAACATGCTCGACCTCATCGGCATCACAGTCTCTTCAAATGCTTTCGTCAAAGAGGACGACGTGCTGCACGAAGAATTCACGGGAGCCGAGTCTCAAATCAAAGAAATTTCCCTTCAGGAATGCCAACGTGCCTTTAACGACCGCAATCTTGGCAAAATGTGGGTCTTTGCCGATTGGGCCTGCCTCATGCTAGAGGTAAAAGGATTCAATCTTCGAGAAGATGTTGGAATTCTCGCGGAGATCTTCGACAGTCTTGCCGAAGTGTCCTCAGCGCGTGATATAATTTCGGCACTTGGAGCGATCTACAATCAACTGCCGCCGGCGACCACCAATATCGTCGCCCAAAGTCGGTTATTCAGAGATGATTCATTTATCTCCGATGGCAGTTCGGCTACTCTGAGCGACATATCAGACGTTCTGTTCGCGATGCAACGCTGGAACATCGCAAACGCCCAGAAAATTCTATATAAGGAAGGCTCAAGCGCTAAGCCGAATGAGCCCCTCACCAACTATCTGGCCCGACGCGTCAAAGCCGAGGGCGATTTGCGCAACGCAGGGCGTATCCTGCGGGCCGCTGGTCAGCTTGATAAAATTGTCGCCACCGATCTTGGCGAGGGTTTTGGCGCACGCTTCCTCGCGCATATTGGGAAGGATTGGATTGTCGATCGCGTCCGCCGGGAAAACCGCAGTGCCCTCATCTATTTTATCTTGCAAGGTCTCGTGCAGATCGGGCATGAGTGGCTGAATGATGTGCGTGACGATATCCTCGATCATCTCAAGAACGCTGTCGCGGACAGGCGGTTTCAGAAGTGGTCGGCTTCGCTTTGCGTCTTCCTACTGACAGACGAAACAGCTGCTCCAGTCTTTGCAGACGCGATCGTCGAGGGCAGAACCTTCGCTCGGAATGATATCCGCGAGGGGATGGAATCCGCTTTCAGCATTGACGCTCTTGAAGCGTATCACATGCTCGGAAGGATGCTGCCCGGGATCGGGTCGGATTTCGTCAGAGAGGTACACCTTGAGGCCTTCGCCGACGATCTGGCGCTGTCCCTGGCAGCGCCGCGCAATGGCGAACAAGCCCTGCGAGCCATTCGCGCCGTAGGCGCTACCTATCGCGAGTTCGACCCCGAGAAGGCCGCGGCCTTTTTCAAGCAGTTCAGTTGGGAAACTCAGCGTGCAGCTCTGCGTGCAGCGACTTTCGGTTCAGCCGCGTCTGCGCTGATGGTTCTCAGCGAACTGGACCGCGAGGAAACGATCGGCCTTATAGAGAGCCGCGCTGGCGCCGAGATCCTCCGGTTCAAGCTCAACCTCGCACTAAGCACGCCTGAGGCGGTGGCTGAGATCATCCATGCGTGCGAAAAGATCAAACGTGGTCTTGGGCGCACTGTACTTGCGGGGCAGCCGCCGATCTACCGCAGTATCCTCTTGGCCCGATTGCGCGCACTCCAGAACCCACGCAGCTATGCGATGTCGGCCAATCTCCTGGAATTGGCTTGGCCCGGGATCGGAGATCACACTGGCACCTTTTTTAGGGTTTGGGCCCATGAAATCGCCAACATTCGTTCACCGGCCGCCCTAGTCGAAATCCTCATGCTGCTTGAGAAACTCATGCAACAGGGCAAGAGCAAAGCTCTTCCGAGGGTAGCGGAGAGTATCGATGCCCAAAAGATCGCTCAGCGTCTTTCGTCGCACCGACAGATCGAGGATCTGAGCTTCGCACCTGCGTTGGCCATGATGCTCCATCGATCTGGCGAAATAAAACGGTCGGCGTTGATAAGGGAAAGTCTGTTTAGCACAACCGGGATCGAAAACATCGTGCCAGAGCATGTCTTTTTCGATTTGCTGATGCTCGCTGAACAAACCGGCGATCGCGCACCCGCTTCGCTTATTCATCGGATAGATTTACTCTTGCGTGAGCGAGGCCGTCGCAAATGGCAGCTTGACGCTGTGCGGTTCTGGCGTGCGTTTGGTGCCTACGGATTGGCGCGCAAGCTTCACCTCGGAGAAAGCTGGGCCGTCTTCGACCGGCCTCCCGAGACGCTACAGGTGCCTTTCGATCCTGCAACTCGAATCCTTGCCACAGCCGGGCTGTTGCGTTTGCCGTGGGTCGTACGTCACTCCGACAGCGCCTGGGAAGAGATCCGGTCACAGCCAAAGGTTGTTTCGAGGGAAATGCGGCCCCTCATTATTGCGCTCACGGGCCATCGCACCGAAATTGCTAAGAAACTCGAAGCGATCGCGCCAGAAAGCAATGCGCTCTTACAGATCCCGCCCTTCTCATTAAGCCGCACTCGACAGCTATCAGAGATAGCGAAACAGACGGTAGCCCAGCTTTGACTACGTGTGCTGTGCCGCTGCGCGCCGTCCTCTCCAATAGCCTGCATTCCTGTGGACCAGAGATTGCTTTCGGTGCAGGCTGCAGATCTGCAAGATTCTGGTATGGGACGAAGAGCTTAGCCTGGATTGGCAAGTAGTCACATTTTTTCGGAAGACAGGCACATGCAAGACCAACCCCGCTCCACCAATTTCTCCGGCCTGCTCGAGGACGCCCGGCGCCGGCTCGTGGAAACGGGGACCAGGAACCGCCTTATCCATGTCAACCGGTTCGCGAAGCGCGCCAATGTGCTCGACATCGTAGAGGAGCGAAGCGCAGACGTTTTCGACCTGCTGAAGACGCAAGGAAAGAAGATGCGCTTTCAGCCCCGCGATGAGGAAGAGGAGGATCAGCCCGAGGATGAGCCGCTTCTCTTAGCGTTGGCCGATGATGCGGAAGACCCTGAGGATCGCGAAGCCCGGTATCGGGACCTACTGCTGGAGACCCGGCTCGGCCCCGAGGCTCTGCAGCGCCGCCTCCTGCGCCTTTTCACAGACGCACGAACCGCGGAGGAGGAGCAGGGCGTCAACATTCTCTACCTCGCGATGGGGTTCCTGCGCTGGTACGAGAACGACAGCTCGGATGTCATGCGCGAGTCTCCCCTGATCCTGGTACCCGTCGAACTCGTCCGGGATGATAGGCGCGCCACCTTCAACCTGCGCGCCCGCGATACTGAGATCGTCACAAACCTTCCCCTGCAGGAACGGCTGCGCGCGGATTTCGGGCTCGAGCTGCCGGAAATCATTGATGACGAGAACTTCAGCCCCGAGTCCTATTTCGAAGAGCTCTCCGACCGTATCGAGGAGCGCGCACGATGGTCGATCGACCGGGACGGGATGCAGCTGGGCTTCTTCTCTTTCTCGAAGCTCCTGATGATGCGGGACCTCGAACCGGAGCATTGGCCCGAGGACGCCTTCGAGTCGCATCCGGTCTTGGCCGGGCTGCTCGACGGCGGGTTCGAGCGGTCCTCGCCCCTCTTCGGCCCACAGGAACGGCTCGACCTGCGGCTGGAACCGGGCCACCTTCTGCACGTCGTTCCCGCGGACGCCTCGCAGACCCGCGTGATCGAAGAGGTGCGCGCCGGCCGCAATCTCGTCGTGCAGGGACCACCCGGTACAGGCAAGTCCCAGACGATCGCGAACATCATCGCCGCGGCCGCCCATGACGGCAAACGGGTCCTCTTCGTGGCAGAGAAGATGGCTGCGCTCTCGGTCGTGCATGACCGCCTGCGCAAGGTGGGGCTCGGGGATCTCTGCCTCGAGATCCACTCGCGCGCCGCCAACAAGCGGGCATTTCTGGACGAGCTGGCGCGCACGCTGGCGGCCGGCGCGGCTATCCCCGAGATGCCCGGACCGCCAGAAGCGCTGCGCGAAGCGCGTGATCGGCTGAATGGAGTGGCGGACCTGCTGCATCAGCCGGTCCCCGGCTACGGGTTCACCCCATTCCGCGCGATGGCCGAAATCGCCCGTTTCGTCGGCAAGGACGCGCCCCCGCCACGGCTCCCGCGCGAGGGGTTGGCCGACCTGGACGAAGCGACGCGCAGAGACCTGGCGGACCGGATCGCGGCCTATGCGGAGTTGCTGGCCCGGACCGGCCCGCGCGCCGAGCACCCGTTCTTCGGGATCGGGGCGACCACGCTACAGCCCACAGACCTCCAGCGGCTTGAACCCGATCTGGCGCGCGCGGCCGATGCGGTCATGACCCTGCGCGAGACGGCGACCCGTGTGGCGAATTCAGCCGGACGGCCCTCACCGGGAAACCTCGAGGAATGTGAGACCCTCCATGCTCTCTTGATCGCGGCCGGAGACCGACCCGATGAGGCCCGCACGGCAACCGGTGCACTTCTTGCCCATGCCGCAGACCTGCGGCTCGGCGAAGCGCTTTCGGCTGGGTCTGCCTGGGCCGCGGCGCGCAACGACGCCGGCGCGACCTTCACCGAGGCCGCCTTCGGATTGGACCCGGCACCGCTCAGGGCACGACTAGCACCCGGGGTCGGCTCTTTCTGGTCCCGCCTTTTCGGACCCTATCGCGGGGCGAGCCGGGAGCTTGCGACCCTGCTGTCCGGGGCCCTGCCGAAATCGCCCGCCGACCGGCTGAGGCTCGTCGACACCCTGATCAACGTCCGAGGCCTCCGAAAGACGCTCACTGAGGAGGAAGGGTTCCTATCCTCCCTGCTTGGGCCGGACTGGCGCGGGGAGCGCACCCCTTTCGCTGCTTTGCAGGCGCAGGCCGCCTGGCTGGCCCGTCTCACCGGGGTCGCTACGATCGAAACATCCGAAGCGCTTGACCGGATCTGCGCGGCGGCCGACGCCACAGCGGAGTTGGCCCTCGCGCTGGACGCAGCACGGGCGGCGCTTGCAGAGCTCGAGAACCGGCTTGCCCTCGTCTGGGACGGGCAGACCCTCGCAGGGATCGAATCCCGGATCATCGGCATGCGCGACGGGATAGGCCGCTACGGGGAATGGTCGCGCCTCTCCGCCCTGTCGGCCCAGCTCGAAGCCGACGGTCTCGCCCCGCTGCTGGCCCTTCTCGATGAGGGTGTGATCGGACCGGAAAAGGCGATGGACGAGTTCCTCTATGCCAGTGCCGAGGCCCGCTGGGAAGCTGCGCGCGCTGCCATGCCGGATCTCGACGGGCTCGCCCATCTCGACCGCCACGCGCTCGTGGAGACCTTCCGCGGCCTCGAGGAGGCCCGGATGGAGGAGACCCGCCGGCTCGTGCGCGCCAAGCACCTCGCCCAGCTGCCCACGGGGGCGTCAGGCCAAATGGGGTTCCTGCGCGGCGAGATGGCCAAGCAACGCCGTCAAAAACCGATCCGGCAGATCATGCGCGCGGCGGGCCAGATGGTTCAGCGGATCAAGCCGGTCCTGCTGATGAGCCCGATCTCCATCGCACAATACCTGCCGCCGGGCGCGACAGAGTTCGACCTGCTGCTGATCGACGAGGCCAGCCAGGTCCGGCCCGAAGACGCGCTCGGCGCGATTGCACGCTGCCGCCAGATCGTCGTGGTGGGGGACCAGAAACAACTCCCGCCCACCAGCTTCTTCGACCGTGTCGCCGGCTCTGACGAGGAGGACTACGGGGAAGACGAGGAGGAGATCAAAACTGCCTCTGCCACCGAGATGGAGAGCGTGCTGACGCTCTGCGAGGCGCGGGGGCTGAATCCGGCCATGCTGGAATGGCACTATCGATCCCGCGACCCATCGCTGATCACCGTGAACAACGCCGAGTTCTACGAGCACCGGCTGATCCTTCCCCCGTCGCCGGTCCAGAACGATCCCGATTACGGGCTCGCGTTCCGCCGGGTGCCCGGCGTCTATTCCAGCCGCTCTCGCGGCGGCGGGCGACCCGGCACCAACCGGATCGAGGCCGAGGCGGTGGCCCGCGCCGTGGCCGAGCACGCCCGGAGCCGTCCAGACCTGTCTCTGGGCGTCGTCGCCTTCTCCAAGGCGCAATCCGACATGCTGACGGAGGCCCTCGAGATCGCCCGACGCGAGGACGAGATCCTCGACGCCTTCCTGCGCGAGGGACGTTCGGAGGACGTCTTCGTGAAGAACATCGAGAACGTGCAGGGCGACGAGCGCGACGTGATCCTTATCTCGGTCGGCTACGGACCCAGCGAGCCGAACGGCCGGCTCGCCTCAATGTCCTTCGGGCCAGTGAACGGCGAGGGGGGCGAGCGGAGGCTCAACGTGCTCTTCTCCCGGGCACGGACCCGTTGCGTTGTCTTCTGCTCGTTCGACCCGAACGACATCGACACATCGAGGACCAGCCGTGACGGGCCGCGGGTGCTCAAGCGTTTCCTTGAGTTCGCCCGCTCCGGCCAACTTGCGCAACCGGAAGCGAGCGGCGCGCCGGCTGACAGCCCCTTCGAAGAAGACGTCGCCAGCGTGATCCGAAACATGGGCTACCCCTGCGATCACCAGGTTGGTGCGGCGGGCTTCCGGATCGACCTCGGGGTCCGGCACCCCGACCAGCCCGGCCGTTACATCCTCGCTGTCGAGTGCGACGGGTCCGCCTACCATTCGGCGCTCTGGGCGCGGGAGCGCGACCGGCTGCGCCAGGACGTGCTCGAGGGGCTTGGCTGGAGGTTCCACCGGATCTGGAGTACGGACTGGTTCCATCGACGGCACGCAGAGATCGACCGCCTTCGAGCCGCGCTCGAGGAGGCCGCACAGGCCGATGGGCCCCATTACACGGGAGCAAACCGAGAGGGATTAAAGCCTGTTGAGGAAAAGCCCGAGACTGCTCCGGACGTGGAAACCGTGCTGCCCCCGCCACCCGAGTTGTCCGCGTCCGCTTACGAAGTCTCCAGCTTCACCGTGAAAGCGAGCTTCGAGCCGCATGAGGCGCCGCTACATCTGCTCTCGGACCTTGTGACGAAGATCGTTCAGGCGGAGGGCCCGATCCACCGCGACTTGATCGCGCGCAGGGTAGCTGAAGCGTTCGGCAAGAGCCGGACTGGCAGGCGCATTCGCGAGGCGTCGGACCGAGCGCTCGCGAGCGCCACGCGTTCGGGCGGGATCTTCGCTGACAGGGAGTTCGCGATGACCAAGGCACAGCAGGATGACCCGCCTGTGCGTGATCGGTCCGCGCCCACCGCACCAGGAACGGCCGGGCACCTGCCGCCGGTCGAGATTCGTGCGGCCGCTGCCCGGGTGGTCGCCGAAAGTGGGGATATGCCGCGTGAGGAATTGATCGTGGCCACCGCTCGGCTACTCGGCTTCGCCCGGGTAGGAGCGGATCTGCGCGGAGTGATTGACGGCACGCTCTCCAAACAGGTGTAATTCTCAGCAAGGCTTCTTGTCCATCGTCGCGATCAAGATGCTGAAGCCGTCCTCGGGTCGTTGGAACACCTCATTCAGCCGATCTTGGCACCCCAGAAGGACGTCTGCTCTGCTGCAAAATACCCGTCCTGCGCACGGAAACTGCCCTGCAGCTCGACTGTGTCGCCAACGGTCAGCACCACCATCGTCTGCAGCCAGAGCGCTGTGTGTTGATTTCCGCTGAGAAGTGACCCGGTAGCCCCCCAGATTTTCACTGAGAACTGACCCATGTGAACACGTTGCCCCGACGGATTTGGTCGGGGAGATATGGAGTGATCGACATGGGATTTTTGAG
>NZ_JBQQXJ010000030.1:0-30347 GCF_052266595.1 Antarctobacter jejuensis
CCTCACGGGGTGAATGGCCCGGGAGCCACGGGCAAAAAACAAAAAAGGCCGCCCCAGAAACCGGGGCGGCCTTTTTGCGTCAGGCTGCGGACTTTTCCGAACAAAAAAGCCGCCCTTTCCGGGGCGGCTGTTTCTTTGGTGACACGGCTGCCGCGCCGGGAGGAGGGACGCGGCAGTCAGGGTCCCGGATCAGCGCTGCTGCGCTTCGATACCGGCGCGCTTTTCATTGAAGCTGTCGCCGGAATGCACAAGCGCGTTGATGGCGTGGATCTGGGCAGCGGAGAGCGTCGAGAAATCGGCGCCGGGCAGGATATAACCCGCTTCGCCGGATAGCGTCGGCCCCGTCAGGGCCTGTGCGGTGCCAGCAATGCCGGCCGTCGCGATCAGTGTGGATACGATCAGGGGTTTCATATGGTCTACCTTTCCTGAAAGGGAGGCGCCGCCCGCGCGCAATCACAGCGCGCGGGGGCGGAACAGGGGTCAGTTCAGCTGCGCGCGGATTGCGGCGGCCTTGTCGTTGAAGCTGTCGCCGGACTGGACGATGGCGTTGATGGTGTGGACCTCGGTTGCCGACAGACCGGAGAAATCAGCGCCCGGCAGGATGTACGAGGCTTCGCTCGACACGGTGGCGGTCGGGGCGGCGTAGGCTGCGCTGGTCAGGGCTGCGGTTGCGATGAGGGCGGATGCGATAAGCGTTTTCATTGTTTTGGTCCTTTACTCTGGGAGTTTGTCTTCAGGGAGTTTGGGTCGAGGGGCCGCGCGTGGGGCGCGGCGCTCGATCAGTTCAGCTGCGCGCGGATTGCGGCGGCCTTGTCGTTGAAGCTGTCGCCGGACTGGACGATGGCGTTGATGGTGTGGACTTCGGTGGCCGACAGACCGGAGAAATCAGCGCCCGGCAGGATGTACGAGGCTTCGCTCGACACGGTGGCGGTCGGGGCGGCGTAGGCTGCGCTGGTCAGGGCTGCGGTTGCGATGAGGGCGGATGCGATAAGCGATTTCATTGTGAGGTTCCTTTCTGATGTGTGCGTTGGGACGGTGCCCGGTGGAGTAGCGTTTCTGCCGGGCTGTCCGTCCGACACCAAACCAATTAGGGACGCCGGATCGGGAAGTGAACTCACGGAACAATCGCAATCGATCACGCGGATTTTCCCTTGAAAACCAGACGGATGAACGGGGTGTTGTGCAATCGTGCACAGCCATGGTGCAGGCCAATATCCATTGGTTTTTGACCCTGAACGCGGAGACCTGATGCGGTGAAATCGAGTGTCGGATGCGGCCGAAATTTTTTCGGTCACATGTTTTTTACCGCCGCATTGGGGGGAAATTTTCGCGCTTTGTTTCAGTCGCGCCGCCCGGCGTGATTGGACGTGTGGCGCCGCGTGAATAACGGAGTGCTTCAGCGGGGGTGTTGGGCATGCAGCTTGCGTTCCGAGGGGCGGCATCCGAGGATGCCGAAACCGTTCCGCACAAGGGGGCCGCTGCCCATGACCGCCGATCCAGCCATATCGACCGAAACGCCGCCTGCGTTCTTTGCGGAGCGGTGCTGGGACGGCTTCACCCCGGCAGATCTTGGGCAGGCGGCGATGGTTCCCACGATGTTGAAAGTCGATGAGCAGGCCTATTACGTCGCCCTGGCACGCGACTGGGCGCAGGGGGGCGGGGCGATCGTCGATCTTGGATCATTCGCGGGTGGCTCTGCCGCCTGCCTGGCCGAGGGGGTGGCCCGGGCGGGGCGCGCGCAGATCGTGCATGGGTATGACAAGTTCGACGTGGTGGATTTCAGCTCTTTCGCCGACCGGTATCACAAATACTGCGCCACGCCCCCGGCCTCTGACAGCCCGCACGCCGCGCTGCCACTGATCGAGGCGGACGGCAATGACCTCACGCCGGTGGTGCGCGCCTTTTTGCAGCCCTGGGGGGAGGGGGTGCAGTTATATAAGGGGGCGATCGAGGATCTGGGCTGGCACGGGGGAGAGATCGAGGTCCTGGTCATGGATGCCTCCAAGACCGCCGAGTCCATGGACCAGATGAGCGCGCAGTTCTTTCCGCACCTCATTCCGGGGCGATCGGTGGTGGTGCAGCAGGATTTTCTTTGGTGGCAGCAACCGTGGATCGGCGTCCAGATGGCCATGTTGTCCGACTACCTTATACCCGTGGCGCATGTGCCGCGGGATTCGGTCTCTTTCCTTTGTACGAAACCGATTCCGGCAGATCTGCTGGAGTCGCTGAATGTGGCCGGGATGAGCGATGCCGAGATGATCGGACGGTTGCGAGAGATGAAACAGCTGGTCAAGCCATTGAAGATTGACAAGCATATGCGCCGGTTGATTGCCTCTGTCCGGGCCAACCCCGGCACGCGCAAGGCGTTCCAATTCCGCAACAAGCCGTGAGGCGCGAAATGCCGCCCGTGCGGTGTTCTTTCTCTCTTGAAATCCCCAAGTCGATTCCGTAACAGTCCACGCACCCTAGGGGTATAGCTCAGCTGGTAGAGCGACGGTCTCCAAAACCGTAGGTCGCGGGTTCGAACCCTGCTGCCCCTGCCATTTCCTCCGACAGTTCAGACATGAAAAGAGCCGCGCCGAAGCGCGGCCCCGTCCCGCATCCTGCGGATGCGGTTTGGTGCGGTCCATCAGTTGACGATGGAACCAATGGTGTTGCTGATCTCTGTCGTGTCACCACCCGCGATGGCCGCCTGAATGCGCAGAACCTCTACGTCGGTCAGCGCGGCAAGGTTGATATCCGGCGCATAGCTGCGGATTTCGACAACCTCGGCCTCGGTCAGGGCGTCGGTCATGATCGGCTCATCGGACAGTTCGAACGAGCGCAATTGTGCCATGGCATCGGCGCGTGTCTCGGCGCTGTTGATGATGCCCTGTGCCTGAGCAATCTGGGCAGCGGTGAAGCGCGAAAAGTCGATCTCGGGTGCGTAGGACTGCAGTTCCAACAATTCGGTCGGCGTCAGTTCGGTCATCACCGGGTTTTCAGCGCCAACGAGACCGCGCATTGCGGCGACCTTGTCGCTGCGGCTGTCGCCGCTGTACATGATGCCAACCAGCGAATCCACTTGGGTGTCCGTCAGGGTCGAGGCATCGACATTCGGCAGGAATTGCTCGATCTGCGCGCGGTCGGTTTCCGTTGCTGCCTGTGCGGACAGTGCGGTACTCGAAACAAGTGCGGCGATCATAAGTGTGCGTTTCATAGCCTTTTCCTTTCGTTCTGTTGCCGGGCGGCGCATCTGCGCTGTCTGCCCCGGCGATCTGGGTAGATAACCGTACCCGAAGGCGAAGGTTCCAATTTAATTCTTTTGATTTCAGCGGGTTGTTAGCCGATATAGAAGATGCGCGTGTGAACCGCTGACCGGCCATTGTGTTCCCGTGAAAACGTGACGTCAGGATCAACAGCGCGCGAGCGTATCTCACGCGGGTGTGAGGCGGCGCGGCAGGGTTGAAATCCCCCGGCGTTGCGCGTATTTGCCCGAAACCACCGGTGGAATACGGGAAACACACACATGGCCATGACCAATCCGCTTCAGTTCATCCAGCAGGTTCGGACCGAGGTTTCGAAGATCGTCTGGCCGACCCGGCGCGAGGTGCTGCTGACCACGATCATGGTCTTCATCATGGCGACGCTGACGGCGATCTTCTTTGCGCTGGTCGACCTTGGCATCCGTTCCGGCCTGCAGGGCCTGCTGTCGGTGGTCGGGTCCAGCTAAGGTCTGGCGCGGGGCGGCGTGGGAAGCGCTTGCAAACTCGCGCAAAGGCCGATAAGCACCCCCGACAGGTAGGCGCGCGGCATCAGGGTTGCGCGCCCCTTTTGTTTTTAGCGACCCCGCGTGGGGCATCTGGAATCGAAGGTAAGACATGGCAAAGCGGTGGTACTCGGTGAGCGTTCTCTCGAACTTCGAGAAGAAGATCGCCGAACAGATCCGAACAGCGGTCGAGGAACAGGGCCTCGAGGACCAGATCGATGAGGTTCTGGTGCCGACCGAAGAAGTGATCGAGGTCCGTCGCGGCAAGAAGGTCACGACCGAGCGGCGCTTTATGCCCGGTTACGTGCTGGTTCACATGGAAATGTCGGATCAGGGGTATCACCTTGTGAACTCGATCAACCGGGTCACAGGCTTCCTTGGCCCGCAGGGCCGTCCGATGCCGATGCGCGATGCCGAGGTCGAAGCGATCCTTGGCCGCGTTCAGGAAAACGAAGATGCGCCGCGCACGCTGATCCACTTTGAGACCGGCGAAAAGGTCAAGGTCACCGACGGTCCCTTCGAAGGGTTTGACGGCATGGTCGAAGGTGTCGACGACGACAACCAGCGCCTGCGCGTGTCGGTGTCGATCTTTGGCCGCGAAACGCCGGTGGAACTGGAATTCACGCAGGTGTCGAAAGAGATCTGAGGATCTTTCACCTGAAGGTTTGATAAAGGCGCGTTGCGAGGACAGCGCGCCTTTTTCGTTTCGCGCCGCCGTTTCCAGCCGTCTTGCGGGCATGGCATTGCGCTTTGGCCTTGGGTGCCGCATTCAGGGCAAAGCCTGTTATCTGCCCGAGGTCACATTGACGCCGCTTCGTATCAATAACGCTGACGCCCGACGGCTGTGGCTGGCCTCGCACGGGTTGGCCGGGGCGCCGGTTGGCGGGCAGGACACACTGTCGATCATCCGGGATCTGGGGTTTGTGCAACTGGACACCATTCAGGTCGTCAGCCGCGCGCATCATCACATCCTGTGGAGCCGCAACCAGAGCTATCGAGAGCCGGAGCTGGACCGGCTGTTGCGCGGGCGCCGGGTGTTCGAGCATTTCACCCATGATGCCTCTGTCCTGCCGATTGAGATGCTGCCGTTGTGGCGGCGGCAGTTCGAGCGGATGCGGCAGAAGGCCGAGAGTTGGTCGTGGTATGTCGGGCGTGGCGATGACGCCTTGATGGATGAGATCCGGGGCCGCATTCGGGACGAGGGCGCGCTTTGTACCAAGGACTTCGACACGCGGATCGAGGGCGAGCGCGCCATGTGGCAGCGCCCGCCGCACAAAAAGGCGCTGGATTACCTCTGGTATGCGGGCGAATTGGCGACCTGTCACCGAGAGGGCGTCATCAAGTACTATGATCTGGCCGAGCGGGTGTTTCCCGAGGACCTGCGCGGCGAGGTGCTGTCGGATCAGGCGCAGGTCGACGGCTTGTGCCGGGCCGCGCTGGACCGGCTGGGTTTTGGCACTCTGGGCGAGATCCGCAAGTTCTGGGAGGCAGCAGAGGTCGATGAGGTCGCCACCTGGGCCGAGCGGGATGCCAGCAGGCTGGTGCCGGTTCAGATCGAGGGGGCCGACGGGCGCTGGACCAAGGGCGTGGCCTGTGCGGACATCGAGGCGCGACTGGAGGAGACGCCTGCGCCCACCTCTCGACTGCGCATCCTCAACCCCTTTGACCCGGCGATCCGTGACCGGGTGCGCGTCAGGCGGCTGTTCGGCTACGATTACACGGTCGAAATGTTCGTGCCCGCGGCGCAGCGCCAGTGGGGATATTACGTGTATCCGTTGCTGGAGGGGGATCGCCTTGTCGGGCGGATCGAAGCCAAGGCGGAGCGCACCGCTGACCGGCTGACGGTGATGAACTTGTGGTGGGAGCCGGGCGTGCGTGCCGGGGCCGGCCGGATGGCAAGGCTGGAGGCAGAGGTGAGCCGTCTGGCACGTCTTGCCGGTGTAAGAGAGGTCATCTGGACGGGCGCGGTGGCCTCCGAAACCGGGTGATCGGCAGGCGGCTTTGATTGCGGTCAGTCGGGGTGAATGTCCCGGGGCGTACAACCCGCCTCCAACACCACGGCGATCCAATTCACATCCGCCTCAAGACCGAGGTCATTCAGCCATATGTCCTGCAGGCGATAGGCGGTCAGTTCCTGCGCGCCGGGACAGTACCAGTGGCCCGCAGTTGCCTGACGGTGATGGGCCAACTCGTGCAGCAGAACGCTGACGTCATGGGGATCGCGCGGCGACCACGGTTGCAGAAGGTAAATGATCCGGGACGCAGGATCGTAATATCCGCGCGGTTGCGCGGTTTGATGCGCTCGGCGCGCCGACACGAGACTTGCGGCCCACGACTGCGAAACAATGCGAACCTCGGGGACGCCCTCGCGCCGGGGCAAGTCTGAGTTGCCGTCCAGCCAGCCTTCGAGATGCGCGACAAGGTCATTCAGTCCGTCCGCGTCGCGCCAGATCAGGGAGGCGTCGGCCTGCGCGGGGGCGGTGATAAAGGGTTGTTGGCCGATGAAAAGGGCACAGCACATTGCTGCGCCAAGGCGCCTGAAGAAGGCCATGTGTGCCTCCGTCAAATTTTGGGAACGGGATGGAAAGATGCTAGGATCGACTGAGTTTCAGAGCAAAAGAGAAATTTTCATTCGCGGTTGAAGGAGATTCATCCAAGATGGGACGCAGGCTTCCTTCTTTTGCGGCGGTTCGCGCCTTTGAGGCGGCCGCGCGTCATCAAAGCTTCAAGGCCGCGGCTGAGGAACTGTGCCTGTCACCCTCTGCGATCAGTCACCAGATTCGTGCACTCGAAGGGCTGCTGGACACAAAGCTGTTCGAGCGCCACGGGAATGCCTTGGCGCTGACCCTGACCGGTCAGGGCTATGCCCGCCAATTGACCGTTCTCATGGATGGGATCGAAGAGGCGACGCGCGCTGTGCAGGCGGCTGGACGGCGGACATTCAGGGTGCTCTGCACGCCGGGGTTTGCCGCCCGCTGGCTGGTGCCCCGGCTGCATCGGCTCGACTTTGGCGACCGGGTGCGGCTGCGCGTCTCTCAAGGTGCGCCGTCGACGGATTTCGCCAGCAATGATGCCGACGTGGTGATCCAATGGGCGGACGATCCCGTCCCCGGTGTCCGCACCGAGCCATTGATGGAATCGCTGCGGTATCCCGTCATCAGCCCTGGGCTGTTGTCGCAAAGCGATCTGCGAAAGCCGGAGGATCTGCTTGGCCAGACATTGATGCACGATGAGGTGCAGGACGCCTGGGCTGAGTGGTTCGAGGCCGCGGGGGTGCAGGTCCCGCACTTGCCGCGCGGTCCTGTCTTTCCGAACTGCGAATTTGCCACGACCGCCGCAGAGCAGGGGCAGGGGGTTTCTCTGGCCTATGACGCGATGGTGCGCGGGACACTGGAAACGGGCCGGCTTGTACGATTGTTCGAAACTGTCACGCTGCCGATCACGATCTACTCGCTGGCCTGTCCCGAAAGCCGGGCGGACGATCCGATGATCCGGGAGTTCAGGCGCTGGATCTTTGCCGAAGTCGCCGCCGATGTTCCGCGAGCGCGGGCGGTTCCGGCCGCAGAGTAACCGGGCGGAAAAGGCTTGCGCGTTCTGTGAGGCCGGTGTATCCGCGCGACTTGTCCTCCAGGTCAGGAGGCAAGAAACGTGGGAGGCGAGGGACTCGCGAGTTCCGGACCGGACCACGCCACATAACGCCCTTCGACGCGTCGGGGGGAGATGGAAAAGGAGATAGCCCGTGGCTAAGAAGCTCGCTGGCAAGATGAAGCTGCAGATTCCTGCAGGCAAAGCCAACCCCTCGCCGCCCGTGGGCCCCGCCCTGGGTCAGCGCGGCATCAACATCATGGAATTCTGCAAGGCGTTCAACGCCAAGACGCAGGAAATGGAGCCCGGCGCGCCGTGCCCGACCGTGATCACCTACTATCAGGACAAGTCCTTCACCATGGACATCAAGACGCCCCCCGCGTCTTACTACCTGAAGAAAGCCGCCGGCCTGAAGCCCGTCGGCAAGCGGAACCGCCCCAAGGGCGCCGTGACTCCGGGCCGCGAGACCGTGGCCACCGTCACAGTGAAGCAGGTCCGCGAGATCGCCGAAGCCAAGATGAAAGATCTCTCGGCCAATGACGTCGAAGCGGCAATGAAGATCATCGTTGGCTCCGCCAACTCGATGGGTATCGAGGTGAAGGGGTAAGTCACATGGCAAAGCTTGGAAAACGTACCCGCGCAGCGCGCGAAGCCTTCGCCGACAAGGAAAACCTGTCCGTCGAAGAAGCCGTCTCCCTGATCAAGTCGAACGCGACCACCAAGTTCGATGAGACCGTCGAGATCGCCATGAACCTCGGTGTTGACCCGCGTCACGCAGACCAGATGGTCCGCGGCGTTGTCGGCCTGCCGAACGGCACCGGCAAGACCGTGCGCGTGGCTGTGTTTGCCCGCGGCCCGAAGGCGGATGAAGCCAAGGAAGCCGGTGCGGACATCGTCGGTGCAGAGGACCTGATGGAAACCATCCAGGGCGGCACCATCGAGTTCGATCGCTGCATCGCGACCCCGGACATGATGCCGATCGTCGGTCGTCTGGGCAAGATCCTGGGCCCGCGCAACCTGATGCCGAACCCCAAGGTTGGCACCGTGACCATGGACGTGGCGCAGGCCGTGACCGACGCCAAAGGCGGTCAGGTTCAGTTCAAGGCCGAAAAGGCCGGTGTCGTGCACGCAGGTGTCGGCAAGGCGTCCTTTGATGAGGCCAAGCTGGTCGAAAACATCCGCGCGTTCGTTAGCGCGGTTTCGGCAGCCAAGCCGGCAGGCGCCAAGGGCACCTACATGAAGAAGATCGCGCTGAGCTCGACCATGGGTCCGGGCGTCACCGTCGACGTGGTGAGCGCGACCGGCAACTGAGGCCGATCGACAGAATTCGGGAAAGGCGGGTCTTCGGGCCCGCCTTTTTCTTTTTCAGGTGAAACCCGCCGTTAAGGGCGGTGGCGTATTCCGGGGCAGCCGAGTGCTGTTTTCTGTCGGAGATCGTCATGCCCCGCCTACGCGCTATTCTTTTTTGTCTTGTTTCATTTCTTGCGTTGCCGGTTTCTGCCAAAGATGCGCCGGAAACCTCTCCGGTATTGCCCCTTGATGGTTTGGCCTCTGCGCTTGGGCATGCGGATGGCGCGGGTTTTGTCAAAACTTTGCTATTCAGGCTGGATGGGCGTGCGGTCACGCGCCGGAACAGCATGCCTGCCGCGCTACCGCGTGCGCGAGTGAACCGCTTGCCGCGCGGGATCCGATAGGCCGGATGCGATGGGTTCGCGAAAATGCGCGCGCGCTGCGCGCGCTGGTTGCCACGGTCGTCGCGGTTTTCCTGGCGGTCCTGGTGATCAATTTCGAGCGGGCCAATACGCAGGCGCGCGAAACCACGGTGCGCAATCTCAACACCATGCTGTGGAGCGTCAGTGAGCTGAATTTCGAAAGCCAACGCCTCGCGACCGCGCTGGTCGGGCTGCGTGGAGGTCAATACGACATCGAAACCGCGCGACTGCGGTATGACGTGTTGTGGAGCCGGGTTGATGTGGTCCGGATGGAACGGTTCAAGCATGGGACCGGATTTCACGCCCTGGTCGCGGAATTCGACGCTTTTCTGGAGGGCGGGGATCCGGTGCTTTTCGGACAGGTGACCCCCGATGATGAAAGCGTACAGTTGATGATCGAGCGCCTCAAGGCGCTGACCTTTCAGTCCCGGCAGCTTTGGACGCAGAATTTCGGGAACAAGCAGTCCCCCAGTCGTGTCCTGTCGGACGTGAACGCCCGCGATTCCGTCGCGACCACAGAATATGCTGCGCTGGTGTTGGTCTCCATCCTGCTGACCTACGTGGTGGCAGAGGTCTATTTCTCCGGCCGCGGGCAAAAGCGGGAGCGGGAGCTGCGTATGGAAGCGGCGGAGGCGAATGCCGCGAAATCCCGCTTTCTTGCCAATGTCAGCCATGAAATCCGGACTCCCCTGAATGGTATCCTTGGGATGACCTCGGAACTGGCGGAAACGGAGTTGACGGAGGATCAGACGCTTTGCGTACGCGTGATCGAGGAATCCGGCGGCGTTTTGCTTGGCACGATCAACGATGTGCTGGACCTGTCGCGGATCGAAGCGGGGCAGCTTTCGATCGATGAGCACCCCTTTGACCTGCGCGAACTGGTCGAGGCAGCCTGCTCCCTTTACGGCGCGGGCGCGCGGCAAAAGGGGTTGGATCTGACCTTGCACGTGCAGGAGAACCTTGCGCCCGTCGTCATCGGCGATGCCGTGCGGATCCGGCAAGTGCTGCACAACCTTGTCGCCAACGCGGTGAAATTCACCGAAAAAGGCGGCGTCCGGGTGCAGGTGCGGTCGGACCTCGGCGGTTCGCGTCTGGTGATTTCGGTGCAGGACAGCGGTCCCGGCATCGACAGGGCCGCGCAGGCCCGCATCTTTGAGCCCTTCCTGCAGGCGGATGCGGGGGTCACGCGCCGGCATGGGGGCAGCGGACTGGGCCTGACCATCTCACGTCAGTTGTGTCAGACAATGGGGGGCGATCTGACCCTTGTCAGCCGCCCGGGTCATGGTGCCACGTTCTTCTGCGATCTGCCGTTGCAGGCGGCCACCGGGGAGCAGATCAAGCAGGCCAGACGCGCGCCGGTCAAATCGCCCGATCTGCACGGCAAGAGGATCCTTGTCGCCGATGACAATGCCACCAACCGGTTGATCCTGTCTCGGTTTCTCAAGGCCACGCGGGCGGACCTCACCTATGTGGAAACCGGCGAGGCTGCGGTGGAGGCGGTGCGGGACGGCGACCGTTTCGATGTCATCCTGATGGATGTGCAGATGCCGGTGCTGGACGGTGTCGGTGCTACCCGCCAGATCCGCGAGATGGAGCGTCAGGCCGGCGGTACGCCGACGGCGATTGTTGCGGTCACTGCCAACGTGCTGAGCCATCAGGTGCAGGAATACCGCGAGGCCGGCATGGATCAGGTGCTGGGCAAACCGGTGTCGAAACGGGATCTGATGGCGCTGCTGGCAAAGAAATTCGGGGCGGAGCCAGAGGCCGAGCAGCCAACATCTGGGCCGGGACAAAAGCAGCGCGGCCTGTCTTCCTGAGCTGCTGAGGATGAGGTAGACCGGCAGTATGAAGCGTTTTCTGCTGTTGTTGCCGCTGATCGTGATCGCTGGGCTGGTCCTGAACTGGGTCCTGACACCGGCCTCGCATGATCGCGACTGGCGCGCCGACTATAGCAGGCTGCCGTCGGTCAGCGAACAGGACGGGCTGTACCGAGTCGCCAACACGCGCAACTGGGACTATGCCGAGGATGGCGCAGTGACACGGCAGGAGTGGATCGAAGCCGAAATCGATCCCGACACGCTCACGCAGGCTTATTTCCTGGTGGAGCCCTTTGGCAGTGTAGACGCCATCGCGCACACCATGTTGGTCTTCACCTTCGCCGATGGCGCGGCCTATGTCGCCTCGATTGAGGCGCGGCGCGAGGTTGGCGAGGCCTATAGCGCGGCCAAGGCGGCGGTGCTGCCGATCTTTGAGTACATGTTCGTCTGGACGACCGAACGCGACATGTATGGCAACAGCGAGTTCATGGCGGGCGATGCCCTGTACCGATATGCGCTGGATATTCCGTTGGAGCAGCAAAAGGCCGTTCTGAAGGCCATGCTGGACGAAACTGCCGAGGTGGAGGCGCAACCGCGCTGGTATCACACGCTGTTTTCCAATTGCACCAATGTCCTTGCCCGTACCGTCAACAAGATCGCCCCGGACGCTGTGCCCCTGAACAAGGCCTGGTTCCTGACTGGTTATGCGGATGAATTCCTGTACGAGCAGGGGTTCATCTCGAATGCACGCAGCTTTGAGGACACCCATGCCGCGGCGCATATCTCTGCGGTGATCCGCGAACTCTATGACATCAAGGAGCCAAAGGCGTTTTCCTCCGCGCTGAAAACCCGGCTGAACGGCGGTTGAGGTGGAATTTCGACGCCTGCCCTCATCCGCCTCTTGGCATCCTCGCCAATAATGATAAAGGAAGGCGCATCACCGCGGGACGCGATTCGTGTTCGGCGGTGTATTTCGTCCGAGACGGTGGGTTGGCTGCATGGCCTGTAATTCCTGCCTGAGGCGGGAAGAGACATCTTTATCGGGCCGGCTCCACCCGGTTCGTGCGGACTGGCCCCGGCCTTTCCGTGATGCGTCGACCCTCATCGGACATTCCGTCCGGGGCTGAACCCCCGGGCAAAATGAGCCGGAGGGTCCGCCCTCCAACAACTGGAGTGAAACTGTGGATAGAGCTCAGAAAGAAAAGGTGGTCGAGGAACTCGGCCAGATCTTCGAAAGCTCTGGCGTCGTAGTGGTTGCCCGCTACGAAGGTCTCACGGTTGCCGAAATGACGGACCTGCGCGGTCGTGCCCGTAATGGGGATGCCGTGGTCCGTGTCGCCAAGAACAGGCTCGCCAGGATCGCCGTCGAAGGTACGCAGTGCGCGGAAATCGCACCGCTGCTGGGCGGCATGACCGTTCTCACCTACTCCGAGGACCCCGTGGCTGCGGCCAAGGTCGTCGAAGACTTCGCCAAGGACAACAAAAAGTTTGAAATCCTTGGCGGCGCTATGGGTGGGACCGCTCTGGACCGGGCCGGTGTCGAAGCCGTGTCGAAAATGCCGTCGCGTGATGAACTCATCGCGTCGATCGTCGGCTGCATCGGCGCACCTGCTTCGAATATCGCCGGGGCCATTGGCGCACCTGCTTCGAACATCGCCTCCATCCTGTCGACCATCGAGGAAAAGCAGGAAGCGGCGTAAGGCAAACCGAAACGACCCTCGTGGGGAAATCTCCCTGACGTTGGAATGCACATCTAAACGGAAAGAGTCTCAAAATGGCTGATCTTAAAGCACTGGCCGAACAAATCGTTGGCCTGACCCTCCTGGAAGCCCAGGAACTGAAAACCATCCTCAAGGACGAGTACGGCATCGAGCCCGCAGCTGGCGGCGCTGTCATGATGGCCGGCCCCGCAGGCGGCGACGCCGGTGGCGCAGCTGAGGAAGAAAAGACCGAGTTCGACGTGATCCTGAAAGCCGCTGGCGACAAGAAGATCAACGTCATCAAAGAAGTCCGCGGCATCACCGGCCTGGGCCTGAAAGAAGCCAAGGAACTGGTCGAAGCCGGTGGCAAGGCTGTCAAGGAAGGCGTTTCCAAGGACGAAGCCGAGGAAATCAAGAAGAAGCTCGAAGAGGCAGGCGCCGAAGTCGAGGTCAAGTGATTTCCGGAGGCCTGGCCTCCTGTCACTTTGGGGCGCTTCCGCATCACGCGGAGGCGCCTTTTCTTTTGCTCACGCAGCTGTGAGCATTTGCGCTGGCGATGTCGTGGGCTGGCGGCCTTTACCGTCCTGCCCATATCATCTTGACCTTTCGGGTCCTTTTTGTCATTCTTTCCGGATGTGAATGAAAGCAAATCCCTTGTCTCGGGGGGCTTGCGTTCGCGTGCTTCACCGAATATTCGGAAGTCTCCAGCGGGTTCGAGCGATTCGATGCCGCTGTTTCTCTGTTTCGGCGCGCGAGGTGTTGGCCCTTTTCCTTGAATATTCAGAAAACACTTCATATCTGCGTCGGCCGCTTTGAGCGTGTGGCCCTGTCAGGTCAGAGGTTCGCCGCAGGGCAGTTCTGAAATCAGCACGAAAATCGTTGTCCCAGTGTTGGCAAGCCCCTTTGCGAAGGGGTTTCCCAAGGCAGGGAGAGCCGGATCGAGAGGCCCGCGGTGGGACGCGGGCCGAGAATGGATCCGATCAGCTGCCATCACTGACGCGCTGGTTCCTGTGGCCCCCGACAGGTCGCCCGCGCGGGCAGAGAAATCGAAAGGGTGTGTCCACTCATGGCGCAAAGTTTCCTCGGTCAGAAACGCCTTCGTCGCTATTACGGCAAAATCCGTGAAGTTCTTGAAATGCCGAACCTCATCGAGGTTCAGAAATCCAGCTACAAACTGTTCCTCGACAGCGGCGACCAGTCGCAACCGATGGACGGTGAGGGCATCAAGGGCGTTTTCCAGTCGGTTTTCCCGATTAAGGATTTCAACGAAAGCGCCGTTCTCGAATTCGTCGACTACGAGCTGGAAAAGCCGAAGTACGACGTCGAGGAGTGCATGCAGCGCGACATGACCTACAGCGCGCCGCTGAAGGTCACCCTGCGCCTGATCGTGTTCGATATCGATGAGGACACAGGCGCCAAGTCGGTCAAGGACATCAAGGAACAGGACGTTTTCATGGGCGACATGCCCCTGATGACGCCCAACGGCACCTTTATCGTCAACGGTACGGAGCGGGTCATCGTCTCCCAGATGCACCGTTCGCCGGGCGTGTTCTTTGACCACGACAAGGGCAAGACGCATTCCTCGGGCAAGCTGCTGTTTGCCTGCCGGATCATTCCGTACCGCGGCTCGTGGCTGGACTTTGAGTTCGACGCCAAGGACATCGTGTTTGCGCGCATCGACCGTCGCCGCAAGCTGCCGGTGACCACGCTGCTTTACGCGCTGGGTCTTGATCAGGAATCCATCATGGATGCCTATTACGACACGGTGAATTTCGAATATCGCCGTGGCGAAGGCTGGTCGACCAAGTTCTTCCCCGAACGTGTGCGCGGCACCCGGCCGACCTTTGATCTGGTCGACGCGGACAGCGGCGAAGTGATCGCCGAAGCCACCAAGAAGGTGACACCGCGCGCGGTCAAGAAGCTGATCGACGAAGGCAAGGTGAGCAACCTGCTGGTGCCCTTTGAGCACATCATCGGCAAGTTCGTGTCCAAGGACATCATCAATGAGGAAACCGGTGCGATCTACGTCGAGGCCGGGGACGAGCTGACCTGGACCGTCGACAAGGACGGCGAAGTGACCGGCGGCACCCTCAAGGAGCTGATCGACGCCGGCGTCACCGAGATCCCGGTTCTGGACATCGACAACATCAACGTCGGTCCGTACATGCGCAACACCATGGCGGCTGACAAGAACCTCGACCGCAACACGGCGCTGATGGACATCTATCGCGTCATGCGTCCGGGTGAGCCGCCCACCGTCGAAGCGGCAAGCGCGCTGTTCGACACGCTGTTCTTTGACAGCGAACGGTATGACCTGTCCGCCGTTGGCCGTGTGAAGATGAACATGCGCCTCGCTCTGGACAAGCCGGATACCCAGCGCACGCTGGATCGCGAAGATATCGTTCAGTGCATCAAGGCGCTGGTCGATCTGCGCGACGGCAAGGGTGACATCGACGACATCGACCACCTCGGCAACCGCCGCGTGCGGTCCGTCGGCGAGCTGATGGAAAACCAGTACCGCGTCGGCCTGCTGCGGATGGAGCGCGCGATCAAGGAACGCATGTCGTCGGTCGAAATCGACACCGTCATGCCGCAGGACCTGATCAACGCGAAACCGGCCGCTGCCGCCGTACGCGAATTCTTCGGTTCGTCGCAGCTGTCGCAGTTCATGGACCAGACCAACCCGCTGTCCGAAGTGACGCACAAGCGTCGTCTTTCGGCGCTTGGACCGGGCGGTCTGACGCGTGAGCGTGCAGGCTTTGAGGTGCGCGACGTGCACCCGACCCACTATGGTCGGATGTGCCCGATTGAAACGCCCGAAGGCCCGAACATCGGTCTGATCAACTCGCTGGCCACCTTTGCCCGCGTGAACAAGTACGGCTTCATCGAGACGCCTTACCGGGTGGTCAAGGATCGCGTGGTCACCGACGAGGTGCACTACATGTCCGCGACCGAGGAAATGCGTCACACCGTGGCGCAGGCCAACGCTCAGCTGGACGACGATGGCCGGTTCAAGAACGATCTGGTGTCGACCCGGAAATCCGGCGACTACACCCTGTCGCCTTCGGAAAACGTAGACCTGATCGACGTGTCGCCGAAACAGCTGGTGTCGGTTGCAGCCTCGCTGATTCCGTTCCTTGAAAACGACGACGCCAACCGCGCCCTGATGGGTTCGAACATGCAGCGTCAGGCGGTTCCGACTCTGCGGGCCGAGGCGCCGCTGATCGGCACTGGCATCGAAGAGGTCGTTGCGCGTGACTCCGGCGCGGCCGTCATGGCCAAGCGTGCCGGCATCATCGACCAGGTCGACGCGCAGCGGATCGTGATCCGGGCAACCGAAGATCTGGAACTGGGTGACGCGGGCGTCGACATCTACCGCATGCGCAAGTTCCAGCGTTCGAACCAGAACACGTGTATCAACCAGAAGCCTCTGGTGAAGGTGGGCGACACGGTCCGCAAGGGCGAGGTCATCGCAGACGGTCCGTCGACCGATCTGGGTGAACTGGCTCTGGGCAAGAACGTGATCGTCGCGTTCATGCCGTGGAACGGTTACAACTACGAGGACTCGATCCTGATCTCCGAGCGGATCGCCAAGGATGACGTGTTCACCTCCGTCCACATCGAGGAATTCGAAGTGGCCGCGCGCGACACCAAGCTTGGGCCGGAAGAAATCACCCGCGACATCCCGAACGTCGGCGAGGAAGCCCTGCGCAACCTCGACGAAGCGGGCATCGTCTACATCGGTGCAGATGTTGAGCCGGGCGATATCCTTGTGGGCAAGATTACACCCAAGGGCGAAAGCCCGATGACGCCGGAAGAAAAGCTTCTGCGCGCCATCTTCGGTGAAAAGGCGTCGGACGTGCGCGATACCTCGCTGCGGGTCAAGCCGGGCGATTACGGTACCGTCGTCGAAGTGCGTGTCTTCAACCGTCACGGTGTCGAAAAGGACGAACGTGCCCTGCAGATCGAGCGGGAAGAGATCGAAAGCCTCGCGCGTGACCGCGATGACGAGTTGGCGATCCTCGACCGCAACATCTACGCGCGTCTGAAGTCCATGATCCTTGGCAAGACCGCGGTGAAAGGCCCCCGTGGCATCAAGCCGAACTCGGAAATCAACGAAGACCTGCTGGACAGCCTGACCCGTGGTCAGTGGTGGCAGCTTGCTCTGGGTGAAGAAGAGGACGCCAAGCACGTCGAGGCCCTGCACGAGCAGTACGAGATCCAGAAGCGTGCGCTGGACGCCCGTTTCGAGGACAAGGTCGAAAAGGTCCGTCGCGGCGACGATCTGCCCCCGGGCGTGATGAAGATGGTCAAGGTCTTCATCGCGGTGAAGCGCAAGCTGCAGCCGGGCGACAAGATGGCCGGCCGTCACGGCAACAAAGGTGTCGTGTCGCGCGTGGTGCCCGAAGAGGACATGCCGTTCCTTGCAGATGGTACGCCGGTGGACTTCTGTCTGAACCCGCTGGGTGTTCCGTCGCGGATGAACGTTGGTCAGATCCTCGAAACCCACATGGGCTGGGCGGCGCGTGCCCTCGGTATCCAGGTGGATGAGGCTCTGCGGGAGTACAAGCGGTCCGGCGACCTGACCCCTGTGCGTGACGCGCTGAAGATCGTCTACGGCGACGAGGTCTACAACGAAGGCTTTGCCGACGTGGAAGAGGACGAGCTGATCGAGATGGCGGGCAACGTGACCCGCGGTGTCCCGATCGCGACTCCGGTCTTTGACGGCGCGAAAGAAGCGGATGTGGACGACGCGCTGAAGCGTGCCGGTTTCGACACGAGCGGCCAGTCTGATCTGTTCGACGGTCGCACGGGTGAGCAGTTCAGCCGCAAGGTTACGGTGGGTGTTAAATACCTGCTGAAACTGCACCACCTTGTGGACGACAAGATCCACGCCCGTTCGACCGGCCCGTACAGCCTCGTCACACAGCAGCCGCTGGGTGGTAAGGCGCAGTTCGGCGGTCAGCGTTTCGGGGAAATGGAGGTCTGGGCTCTGGAAGCTTACGGCGCCGCCTACACCCTGCAGGAAATGCTGACGGTGAAATCGGACGACGTGGCAGGCCGGACCAAGGTCTACGAGTCGATCGTCAAAGGTGAGGACAACTTCGAAGCCGGCGTGCCGGAATCGTTCAACGTTCTCGTCAAGGAAGTGCGCGGCCTCGGCCTCAACATGGAACTCCTGGACGCGGAGGAGGATGAGTAAGGGCTTCGCGCCCTTCACTCCTTCGGGTGGCGTCTTGCCACCCGTTGCTCCCCCGCATCCCTCTGAATTTGTGAGGAACACATGAACCAGGAACTGACCAACAACCCGTTCAACCCGCTGACCCCGCCCAAGGTCTTTGATGAGATCAAGGTGTCGCTGGCGTCGCCGGAACGGATCCTCTCGTGGTCCTTCGGTGAGATCAAGAAGCCGGAAACCATCAACTACCGCACGTTCAAGCCCGAGCGTGACGGCCTGTTCTGCGCGCGTATCTTTGGCCCGATCAAGGATTACGAATGCCTCTGCGGCAAGTACAAGCGCATGAAGTATCGCGGCGTCGTCTGTGAAAAGTGCGGCGTCGAAGTTACACTGCAAAAGGTCCGCCGCGAGCGGATGGGCCACATCGAACTGGCCGCGCCCTGCGCCCATATCTGGTTCCTCAAGTCGCTGCCTTCGCGTATCGGCCTGATGCTGGACATGACGCTGCGCGATCTGGAACGCGTGCTGTATTTCGAAAACTACGTGGTGATCGAACCCGGCCTGACGGACCTGACCTACGGCCAGATGATGACCGAGGAAGAGTTCAACGACGCGCAGGACCAGTACGGCGCGGACGCGTTCTCGGCCAATATCGGCGCCGAGGCGATCCGCGAAATGCTGGCCGCCATCGACCTTGAGGCAGAGGCAGAGAACCTGCGCGCTGATCTCAAGGAAGCCACCGGCGAGCTGAAGCCCAAGAAGATCATCAAGCGTCTGAAGGTTGTGGAATCCTTCCTCGAGTCGGGCAACCGGCCTGAGTGGATGATCCTGACCGTCGTGCCGGTCATCCCGCCGGAACTGCGCCCGCTGGTACCGCTGGACGGTGGCCGCTTTGCGACCTCTGACCTGAACGACCTGTACCGCCGCGTGATCAACCGGAACAACCGTCTGAAGCGTCTGATCGAACTGCGCGCGCCTGACATCATCGTCCGCAACGAAAAGCGGATGCTGCAGGAATCAGTCGACGCCCTGTTCGACAACGGCCGCCGTGGCCGCGTCATCACCGGCGCCAACAAGCGCCCGCTGAAGTCGCTCAGCGACATGCTGAAAGGCAAGCAGGGCCGTTTCCGTCAGAACCTTCTGGGTAAGCGCGTCGACTTCTCCGGTCGTTCGGTTATCGTGACCGGCCCCGAGCTGAAGCTGCACCAGTGCGGCCTGCCCAAGAAGATGGCGCTCGAACTGTTCAAGCCGTTCATCTATTCGCGGCTGGAGGCCAAGGGCCTGTCCAGCACCGTGAAACAGGCGAAGAAACTGGTCGAGAAAGAGCGCCCGGAAGTCTGGGACATCCTCGACGAGGTCATCCGTGAGCACCCGGTGCTGCTGAACCGCGCGCCCACGCTGCACCGTCTGGGCATTCAGGCGTTCGAACCCACGCTGATCGAAGGTAAGGCCATCCAGCTGCACCCGCTGGTCTGTTCGGCCTTCAACGCCGACTTTGACGGTGACCAGATGGCCGTGCACGTTCCGCTGAGCCTTGAGGCCCAGCTGGAAGCGCGCGTCCTGATGATGTCGACGAACAACGTTCTGTCGCCCGCCAACGGCGCCCCGATCATCGTTCCGTCGCAGGACATGATCCTTGGCCTCTACTACGTGACCATCGCCCGCGATGGCATGAAAGGCGAAGGCATGGTCTTCTCCTCGCCCGAGGAAGTTCAGCACGCGCTGGATTCCGGTGAGGTGCACCTGCACGCCAAGGTCACCTGCCGCATGCCGCAGATCGACGAAGAGGGTAACGAAGTCTGGTCGCGTGTCGAAACCACGCCGGGCCGCGTGCGTCTGGGCGGCCTGCTGCCGCTGAACGCCAAGGCTCCCTTCGAGCTGGTCAACCGCCTGCTGCGCAAGGGTGACGTGCAGACCGTCATCGACACCGTCTACCGTTACTGCGGTCAGAAAGAGTCGGTCATCTTCTGTGACCAGATCATGCGTCTGGGCTTTGTCGAGGCCTTCAAGGCGGGCATCTCGTTCGGCAAGGACGACATGGTCATTCCCGACAACAAATGGGAACTGGTCGATGAGACGCGCGATCAGGTGAAGGACTTTGAACAGCAGTACATGGACGGACTGATCACCCAGGGCGAAAAGTACAACAAGGTCGTGGACGCCTGGTCGAAGTGTAACGACAAGGTCACCGAGGCGATGATGAACACCATCTCCGCCCGGCGCGAAGACGAGAACGGTGCCGAAATGGAGCCGAACTCGGTCTACATGATGGCCCACTCCAAGGCCCGTGGCTCTGTCACGCAGATGAAACAGCTGGGCGCCATGCGCGGCCTGATGGCAAAGCCGAACGGCGACATCATCGAAACGCCGATCATCTCGAACTTCAAAGAAGGCCTGACCGTTCTGGAGTACTTCAACTCCACCCACGGTGCCCGTAAGGGTCTGTCGGACACGGCTCTGAAGACGGCGAACTCGGGTTACCTGACCCGCCGTCTGGTGGACGTGGCGCAGGACTGCATCATCCGCATGGATGACTGCGGCACCGATCGCGCGATCACCGCAGAGGCGGCGATCAACGACGGTGAGGTTGTGGCCACGCTGGGCGAGCGGATCCTTGGCCGTGTTGCGGCAGAGGATCTGGTGCACCCGGTGAGCGGCGACATGCTGGTCCGCGAAGGCGAGCTGATCGACGAACGCATGGCCGACATCGTCGAGGACTCCGGCCTGCAGACGGCGCGCATCCGTTCGCCGCTGACCTGTGAGGCCGAAGAGGGCGTCTGCGCCACCTGCTACGGGCGTGACCTTGCGCGCGGCACCAAGGTGAACACCGGCGAGGCCGTCGGGATCATCGCGGCGCAGTCCATCGGTGAACCGGGCACACAGCTGACCATGCGGACCTTCCACATGGGCGGCGTTGCGCAGGGTTCGTCGCGGTCCTTCCTCGAAGCCAGCCAGAACGGCAAGATCACCTTCGCCAACCCGTCGACCATCGACAACGCGGCCGGTGAGCAGATCGTCATGAACCGCAACATGCAGATCATGATCATGAGCGATCAGGGGGAAGAGATTTCCTCGCACAAGGTCGGGTATGGCTCCAAGCTGTTCGTGACCGAGGGCCAAGAGGTCAAGCGCGGCGACAAGCTGTTCGAATGGGACCCCTATACCCTGCCGATCATCGCCGAGAAGGACGGTATCGCCAAGCACGTGGACCTTGTGAACGGCGTTGCCGTGCGTGAGGAAACCGACGATGCCACCGGCATGACCCAGAAGATCGTGATCGACTGGCGGGCCGCGCCAAAGGGCAACGAGCTCAAGCCCGAGATCATCCTGATGGATGCCGACGGTGAGCCGCTGCGCAACGAAGCGGGCAACCCGATCAAGTACACCATGTCGGTGGACGCGATCCTGTCCTGTGAAGACGGGCAGGAGGTCAAGGCCGGTGACGTTGTGGCGCGTATCCCGCGTGAAGGCGCCAAGACCAAGGACATCACCGGTGGTCTGCCGCGTGTGGCCGAACTCTTTGAGGCACGTCGCCCCAAGGATCACGCCATCATCGCGGAAATCGACGGCTATGTGCGCTTTGGCAAGGACTACAAGAACAAGCGCCGGATCAGCATCGAACCGACGGACGAAAGCCTTGAGCCCAAGGAATACATGATCCCCAAAGGCAAGCACATCCCGGTTGCCGAGGGCGATTACATCCAGAAGGGCGACTACATCATGGACGGCAACCCCGCGCCGCATGACATTCTGGCGATCATGGGGATCGAGGCGCTGGCCAACTACATGATCGACGAGGTGCAGGACGTCTATCGTCTGCAGGGCGTGAAGATCAACGACAAGCACGTCGAGGTCATCGTGCGCCAGATGCTGCAGAAGTGGGAGATCCAGGACTCGGGCGATACCACGCTGCTCAAGGGCGAGCATGTGGACAAGGTCGAGTTCGATCAGGCCAACGAAAAGGCCGAGTCGAAGGGCGGGCGTCCGGCCAAGGGCGAGCCGATCCTGCTAGGCATCACCAAGGCCTCGCTGCAGACGCGGTCGTTCATCTCTGCCGCCTCCTTCCAGGAGACGACACGGGTGCTGACCGAAGCCTCTGTTCAGGGCAAGAAAGACAAGCTTGTCGGCCTGAAGGAAAACGTCATCGTGGGCCGCCTGATCCCGGCGGGCACCGGTGGCGCGACCCAGCAGGTCCGCCACATCGCGCAGCAGCGTGACAATGTGGTGATCGAGGCTCGCCGCGAGGAGGCCGAAGCGGCCGCCGCGCTGGCCGCGCCGGAAGCGATGGAAGGCGGCAACGACGTGGTGGGCGGCGATGAGTTCGACACCCTGATCGTGGACACGCCGGAGAGCCGCGAATAATCGCGCCTCACGCTGAAAAATGAGAAGGCCCCCCTCTGAAAGGAGGCGGGCTTTTTCGTGTCTGGATCAGGGGTGTCCACGCGTGGACAGCTTAGGGGGAATGCAGGATCAAGGGGTTACAGGGGCGATTTTACCCTTTGTTCATAGACAGGCGGCTCAAGGACCGGCGCCGAAAGGGCGCGCCACCCGGATCAGCGCAGGCCCAGTTCGATCAGCAGGCGCGCCACGACATAGAGGTTGCGGGGGATCGAATCGATCTCAATGTATTCATCGGCGGCGTGATACCCCGCGCCCGACGGGCCAAAACCTTCGAGCACCGCGGCCTTGCCGGACATTCCGGCATATCCCGCGTCCGTCGCGCCCTTGATGTTCGACAGCAGCAGGAACTGGTTGAAGGCGATTTCGCGGTGGATCGACTGTGCCATTTGCGCGATCTCAAGCGACCGGTCGCTGCCGCGATAGCCGGGACGCAGCGACTGCAACGTCAGCGTGGTCTGTGTACCCGGCACCAGCGGCGGCTGTGCCAAAGCGGCGCGCAGCGCGGCCTCCAGCGCCTTGGTCGCGCCGTCCCGGGTGATGCGCACATCGGCAAGCGCGACGGCCCGGGCGGGGATCTGGTTATAGGCCTGGTCGGCAAGGAGATTGGTCCAGTTGAGTTGCGCGCCGGGGATCTCTTTTGCGATGTCGCGGGTCTGCAGGATGCGGTGCGCCAGTTCGATGGCGGCATTTGCGCCGCGCTCTGGTGCCGTCCCGGCATGGGATGCCCTGCCCGTCACCTCCAGCGTGACCTGGACATATTCGGCTGTGGCCAGCAGCAACCAGTCGCCGATCCCCTTGCGGCCGCCGGGTTCAAAGATCAGCACGGTGTCGTGTTCGCTGGCCAGCCGCGCAATCAGCGCCCCCGATCCCGCCGAGCCGGTTTCTTCATCCGGATTGAATAGCACGGTCAGCCGATCGAAATCCTCCCAGCCAACCGAATCCAGCAGGTCGATGCTGTGCAGGATCAGGGCGATCCCGCCTTTGGCATCCGCCGCTCCCGGCCCGTACAGGCGATTGCCGTCCTGCCGGATCGGCTGTGTATCCAGTATGCCGGGCAGATAGACCGTGTCCATGTGGATCATCAGCATCACGTTCTGCGTGCCGCTACCCCGGCGCGTTCCGACCAGCGTATCGGCCATCACATCCACCGGCGAGGCAAAGCGTTGGGTTGCGAACCCCCGCGATGTCAGTTCCTTGTCAAGGACGTCGGCCAGCGCCGCCAACCCCTTGGCATTGCCGCTGCCGCTGTCGATGCCGACCAGCCTGGTGATCGTCTGCAAAACGTCGGGCAAGGCCTGTTCTGCGCCGGCTTTCAACCTTTCGTCTGTTCCGGCGCGCAGTGGGCCGGCAAGAAAGACTGTCAACAGAAGGCAAAACAGCGGGACCGAATTGATCGAAATGCGCATGGCGGGGTCCTGCTTCTGGGGGGGGTGTACGGCAGCGTAACACGGGACGGCGCGCGCGTGTCCTTTATTACCGGGCGGGGGCAGCGCCTGCGCCTTTCACCCGCCAGATCGGGGCTTGCGCAGGACACCCTGCGCGACGACACCAGCGGTTGCCAAGGCTGTCAGCCCGCACAACACCGCCTTGGACAGGGTTTCCATCGTGCCCTCGATCAGGAGGGCGTGCAGAACGGTGCCGGTCACGATGACGACGGCCAAGGTGGTATGGGCGCTGCGCCACGCGCGGTAGGGCAGGCGCAGGCGACGGCGGAGCGCGGCCAGCAGCGCCGCGCCAAAGAGCGCCCACATGGCGACCACGCCGAAGGGGGAAAAGGGCGTGGGCGAGCGGAACAGGAGCGCGTCCACCACGTCCGGCGGGCTGGTGAGCCAGAGGCCCGCCACATGCACCACAACGGCCAGCACCAGAAGGGCCCCTGTGACGCGGTGCACCTGCCGCCCGCGCCGCAGCGGCAGGCCGGGCAGTTTGCCCCCCGCCAGAAGCGGTTGCAAAAGGATGAGGCACAGCCCCAGCACCCCGGCAAATCCGGCGATGATGTAGACGCGCTGGCGCCAGGCCAGCAGTGGGCTGCCAAGGGCAAGTCCTGCCGGGACGGCAATCGCAAGGGCCAGCGCGGCCCAGATCAATGGCGCGGAGAGGCGGCGCATGTCAGCCCGGGTCCGGCTGGGTCAGGCCGGTTGCAGCACAAAGTGCGCCTCCAGGCTGGTATCACGGGCGCTGGACATGAGGGGCCGCAGAAAGACGGTTTTGAAATCCGCGCTGTCATAGGCCAGATGGCCGTGCGGCTGCCCGAAGGCCGGAACGATCTGCGGCATTTCCAGACGAAAGACCCCCTGCGCATCGGTCAGCGTGGCGCCGTGGCTGTGCGGGTCGCGTTCATGCCCTTCGGTGGTGTGGGCCCAGATCTGAATGCGCTGACCGGCCAGCGGCGCGCCATCCCCGGCGCGGCGCACGGTGCCCGTCATCCAGAAGCCGCCGCCGCCGATCCGGTCGACGATGGGCGCGCCGGGACGATAGTTGTTGGCCCCGCCCCGCATGGAGCGGGTCGGTTCGACCCCCTTGGCGCGGGCGGGCACCAGCAGGCCGGAGGTGCCGGTGGCAAGGACGGCCCCGCCCGTGGCGAGGAGGGTGCGGCGGGTGAACGGACGGTGCGTCATGCGGGGTCATCCTTTGTCGCAAAGCGGGTCTCAGCGCGGAACGGCGCTGTGGCTGCTGTGAAATATAAGAGGTTTGCGGCGGCCGACCAACACGCGGGACCGCAACGCGCGAGATTGTGACGTGAGGCAGGCGTGGTCAGCTGAAAAGGCGGCGCACATGGTCCGCGTCGATGGCGAAGAGCCTGCGCAATTCCGCCTCTGCCTCGGCGTCCAGCCGGGGCAGGGAGACCGGTTTGACGTGCTTCTTCTGCCGCGAGTCGTTGTGGTCATTGTGGCCGCGCAGGTACATGACCTCATCGGTGAAGGTCACGGTGGGCATGAACTGGTTCAGCTTGTTATGGGCAAAGTTCATGACGGTCTGTTTTGCTCCGGCGCGCACTGCGACGGCCTGCGCCACACCCCAGTAGGGGGTCACCTGAAGCTCTGCGCAGATGCCTTTTGCATCGGGGCGGCCCACATAGCCGCGGTTCCAGTCCAGCCCCACCAGCCGGTGCCGGGCGATCAGCGGGGCCACGTCCGCCGCCGCCTGCCGCAGCCGTTCGACGAAGTGGACCGAAAGGGCGTCATCATCGTCATGGCGGAATTCGAGGCAGGGCTGCGCCATGTCCCGCAGGCTGTTGATGACCTCCTGACAGACCTGCCGGTGCGGGCCGGGGGGACGTGCGATGATCGCCGCCTGCGGGAAATCCTCGACCAGCGCGGCGAGGCGGTCCAGATATTCGGCGGGCATTTCCTCTCCCACGAGGATGGCGAGGATGAAATCGGGGTCTGTCTGGGCCTTGAGGCCGGGCAGGCAGAGGGCCTCGAAATGGCGGAAGCGTTCCTCCATCCGGGCGGGCGCGTAGAGATAGGCCAGACGGTCGGCGATGCTGTCGTGTTCGACCTGAAAGCCGCCAAGGGCGGGGTAGGAAAACCGGCAGAATCCGATGACTTGCATGGCGGGCCTTGGCGTTTGCGGAACCGACCGCCAGCTTGGCCCTAGGGCAGCGTCAGGGCAAGGGTCACGGTGATGGTCACAAAGGAGAGGATGGTCATGACGAACATGGTCAGCGCCGCCTCCTGCCCTTCGCCGTAGCGCTGCGCAAGGATCGGGTAGATGCCCATGACCGGCATGGCGGCCATGATGACGGCGGCTGCGGCAAGGTCGGGATCGGTGACGGCGAAGCCCAGCAGCGCCATGATCAGCAGCGAGAGCGCCACGGCCAGCGGATGCAGCACCAGCTTGCCCATGGCGACGAAGAGGACGCGGGCGTTCACGCTGTGCACGGACAGGCCGACCAGCGTGCCACCGATCACAACCAGCGAGAGCGCGGCGCTGGAAGCGGCGGTGATGTCGATGGCGCGGGCAAGGATGCCGGGCAAGGCAAGGCCCGAGGCCGAGATCACAAGCCCGAGGAACAGCGCGATGATCACCGGGGTGCGGGCAAGGCGCCCGGCGATGCGCAGGGCGATGCGTCCGGCGGAGCCTTCGTCGCGGCGGGCATGTTCGGCACAGATGAGCGTCAGGGGGATAAAGACGAGGTTCTCGACGATCATGTTCATGGCCAGCGCGGGGGCGGCGATCTCTGGCAGCGCCATGAGCATCACCGGGTAGCCCACGAAACCGCTGTTGGCGCAGGACATGCCCATGGCGCGGAAGGTGCTGGTGGCGGGCGCGGCATGGGTCAGCTGGCGGGACCAGAGGTAGGCCAGCGCAAAGACCAGCAGCGACCCGAGCAGAAAGGCGCCCAAGTAGCCTGGGTTGGCGATCTCGGCCAGTGGGCGCGAGGTGACGGCGCGCAGGACCAGCGCGGGCAGGGCGAGGGTGACGACGAACTTGCCAAACACCACCATGTCCGACGCCGCAAAAGCGCCGAGCCTGACGGTGAGGTAACCGGTCAGGATCAGGACAAAGATCACGCCGGTGATCGAAAGGATATCTAGCACTGAACCGCTTTCCCGAGTATCCGGGTTACCGCCTGCGGACCCGACCGTTTCGACCGGGTTAGAAGTTTTCCCGGGCGACTTCCAGAGGGGCTGGCCCGGTCGCCGCCGATGCCCCGGCGCCCGCTGTTGACAAGGCTTCCGACTCCCCCTATACGCCCCGCTAATCCGCGCCTGCCATGGCAGCGCGCGCCCTTACATAACCAGGTAGTCATGATCTGGGCCACTATCGCCCCGATCCTCTGAGCCACACCACCGCGTCGTTGTCCTCGGTACGGAAACGGATGCGGTTTTTTCGTCGTTTGCCATCAATATTTGGCGAATGGCCCATGAACCGGTCCGCACCACAGCGTGAGGCCACGAACTGAAACTCCGCACGGGAAGGCCCGTGCAGCACATTTGTGAGAAGCACGGGGATATAACCGGAATGCCCACGATCCAACAGCTGATCCGCAAGCCGCGGCAGCCCAAAGTCAAGCGCTCGAAGTCGCAGCACCTCGAGCAATGCCCTCAGAAGCGCGGCGTCTGCACGCGCGTCTACACCACCACTCCGAAGAAGCCGAATTCGGCCATGCGGAAAGTGGCCAAGGTGCGTCTGACCAACGGCTACGAGGTGATCAGCTACATCCCCGGTGAAAGCCACAACCTTCAGGAGCACTCGGTGGTCCTGATCCGTGGCGGTCGTGTAAAAGACCTTCCCGGTGTTCGTTACCACATCCTCCGCGGTGTTCTGGATACCCAGGGCGTCAAGGATCGTAAGCAGCGTCGCTCCAAGTACGGCGCGAAGCGTCCCAAGTAAGAGGATATACAGATGTCTCGTCGTCACGCCGCTGAGAAACGCGAAGTCCTGCCCGACGCCAAGTATGGCGATCGCGTCCTGACCAAGTTCATGAACAACCTGATGTACGACGGCAAGAAGTCCGCCGCCGAAAGCATCGTCTACAACGCACTTGACCGCGTCGAAGCCAAGGTCAAGCGCGCGCCGGTGGAAATCTTCCACGAAGCGCTGGACAACATCAAACCCTCCGTCGAGGTTCGCTCGCGCCGGGTTGGTGGTGCCACCTACCAGGTGCCCGTCGAAGTGCGCCCCGAGCGCCGCGAAGCCCTGGCGATCCGCTGGCTGATCAACGCCGCCCGCGCCCGCAATGAGAACACCATGGAAGAGCGCCTTGCTGGTGAACTGATTGACGCAGTGCAGTCGCGTGGCTCCGCCGTTAAGAAGCGCGAAGACACCCACAAGATGGCCGACGCAAACAAAGCGTTCAGCCATTACCGCTGGTAATTTCAAAAGCTCAAGGACCTGACAGATGGCCCGCGAATACCCTCTTACCCGCTACCGTAACTTCGGGATCATGGCGCACATCGACGCCGGCAAGACCACGACGACGGAGCGGATCCTTTACTACACCGGCCGGTCGCACAAGATCGGTGAGGTCCACGATGGCGCCGCCACCATGGACTGGATGGAGCAGGAGCAGGAGCGCGGCATCACGATCACGTCCGCTGCGACCACCACGTTCTGGCAGTGGCAGGAAGATCCGAGCGCCGAAGGCACCTCGGACACCAAGTTCCGCTACAACATCATCGACACCCCCGGCCACGTCGACTTCACCATCGAAGTCGAGCGTTCGCTGGCCGTTCTGGACGGCGCGATCTGCCTGCTGGACGGTAACGCCGGTGTCGAGCCGCAGACCGAAACCGTGTGGCGTCAGGCTGACCGCTACAAGGTTCCGCGCATCGTGTTCGTCAACAAGATGGACAAGATCGGTGCCGACTTCTTCAACTGCGTGAAGATGATCAAGGACCGCACGGGTGCGATCCCGGTTCCGGTCAACTTCCCGATCGGTGCGGAAGACAAGCTGGAAGGCATCGTCGACCTGGTCACCATGGAAGAGTGGGTCTGGAAGGGCGAAGACCTGGGCGCCTCCTGGGTGCGCGGTCCGATCCGTGACGATCTGAAGGACGTGGCCGACGAGTGGCGTTCGCACCTGATCGAGAACGCCGTCGAGCAAGACGACGACGCGATGGAAGCCTACCTGGAAGGCGAAGAGCCCGACGTCGAAACCCTGCGGAAACTGATCCGCAAGGGCACGCTGTCGCTGTCCTTCGTTCCGGTTCTTGGTGGTTCGGCCTTCAAGAACAAGGGTGTCCAGCCGCTGCTGAACGCCGTCGTCGACTTCCTGCCCGGTCCGCTGGACGTTCCCGCCTACATGGGCTTCTCGCCGGACGATGAGACGGAAACCCGGAACATCGAGCGTCACGCCGACGATTCCGAGCCGTTCTCGGGCCTGGCGTTCAAGATCATGAACGACCCGTTCGTTGGCTCCCTGACCTTCACCCGGATCTATTCCGGCGTGATGAAGAAGGGTGACTCGATCCTGAACTCGACCAAGGGCAAGAAAGAGCGCATCGGTCGTATGATGATGATGCACTCGAACAACCGCGAAGAGATCGAAGAAGCCTTTGCAGGCGACATCATCGCGCTGGCCGGTCTCAAGGAGACCACCACCGGTGACACCCTCTGCGCGCAGAACGCCCCGGTTGTGCTGGAAACGATGACTTTCCCCGATCCGGTCATCGAGATCGCGGTCGAGCCGAAGACCAAGAACGACCAGGAGAAGATGTCCCAGGGTCTGGCCCGTCTGGCCGCCGAAGACCCGTCCTTCCGCGTCGAGACCGACCTCGAGTCCGGTCAGACCATCATGAAGGGCATGGGCGAACTTCACCTCGACATTCTGGTCGATCGTCTCAAGCGTGAGTTCAAGGTCGAAGCGAACATCGGTGCGCCGCAGGTGGCCTATCGCGAAACCATCGGTCACGAGATCGAACACACCTACACCCACAAGAAACAGTCGGGTGGTTCGGGTCAGTTCGCCGAAGTGAAGATGATCATTTCGCCGACAGAAGCGGGCGAAGGGTATTCGTTCGAATCCAAGATCGTCGGCGGGTCGGTTCCGAAGGAATACATCCCGGGTGTCGAAAAGGGCATCAAGTCGGTCATGGACTCCGGTCCGCTGGCAGGCTTCCCGGTGATCGACTTCAAGGTCATGCTGATCGACGGTAAGTTCCACGATGTGGACTCCTCGGTTCTGGCCTTTGAAATCGCGTCGCGGATGTGCATGCGCGAAGGTCTGCGTAAGGCCGGCGCGAAGCTGCTGGAACCGATGATGAAGGTCGAGGTCGTCACGCCGGAAGAATACACCGGTTCGATCATCGGCGACCTGACGTCGCGTCGGGGTCAGGTGTCGGGGCAGGAACCGCGCGGCAACGCCGTTGCGATCAACGCCTTCGTGCCGCTGGCCAACATGTTCGGCTACATCAACAACCTGCGTTCCATGTCCTCGGGCCGCGCGCAGTTCACGATGCAGTTCGACCACTACGATCCGGTTCCGCAGAACATCTCGGACGAGATCCAGTCCAAGTACGCCTAATCCGGGTGGCGGTATCGGCGGGGCAACCCGCCGGGTAAATCCGCCCTACCCACCACCGTAGGGTGGGGCTGCGCCCCACCATCCGAAACGAAGAAGGAGCCTACCTATGGGTAAGGAAAAGTTTGAACGCGGCAAGCCGCACTGCAACATCGGCACGATCGGTCACGTTGACCACGGCAAGACGACGCTGACGGCGGCGATCACCAAGTACTTCGGTGACTTCAAGGCGTACG
>NZ_JBQQXJ010000031.1:0-29835 GCF_052266595.1 Antarctobacter jejuensis
GCGGCGCCCTTCGTGGGGCACGAGGCCGGTGTCAATAGCGTCGCCTTCAGCCCCTCCGGCGACCGCATCGTCTCCGGCAGCGACGACGGAACCCTACGGCTGTGGCATCTCGACGGCACCGAGGCCGCGGCACCCTTCGTGAGGCACGGTCACTCGGTCAATAGCGTCGCCTTCAGCCCCTCCGGCGACCGCATCGTCTCCGGCGGTGCTGGCGGAACTGTGCTGCTGTGGCATCTCGACGGCACCCAGGCTGCGGCACCCTTCGTGGGGCACAAGGGCCTTGTCCATAGCGTCGCCTTCAGCCCCTCCGGCGACCGCATCGTCTCCGGCGGTGCCGACGGAACCCTACGGCTGTGGCATCTCGACGGCACCCAGGCTGCGGCACCCTTCGTGGGGCACAAGGGCCGTGTCCATAGCGTCGCCTTCAGCCCCTCCGGCGACCGCATCGTCTCCGGCAGCGACGACGGAACCGTGCGGCTGTGGCATCTCGACGGCACCGAGGCCGCGGCACCCTTCGAGGGGCACGGTGAATGGGTCCATAGCGTCGCCTTCAGCCCCTCCGGTGACCGCATCGTCTCCGGCGGTGTCGACGGAACCCTACGGCTGTGGCATCTCGACGGCACCCAGGCCGCAGCGCCCTTCGTGGGGCACGAGGCCGGTGTCAATAGCGTCGCCATCAGCCCCTCCGGCGACCGCATCGTCTCCGGCAGCACCGACGGAACCGTGCGGCTGTGGCATCTCGACGGCACCCAGGCCGCGGCGCCCTTCGTGGGGCACGTTCACTCGGTCAATAGCGTCGCCTTCAGCCCCTCCGGCGACCGCATCGTCTCCGGCAGCACCGACGGAACCCTACGGCTGTGGCATCTCTACGGCACCCAGGCCGCGGCACCCTTAGAGGGGCACGGTCACTCGGTTCATAGCGTTGCCTTCCGCCCCTCCGGCGACCGCATCGTCTCCGGCAGCGACGACGGAACCGTGCGGCTGTGGCATCTCGACGGCACCGAGGCCGCGGCACCCTTCGAGGGGCACGGTGAATGGGTCAATAGCGTCGCCTTCAGCCCCTCCGGCGACCGCATCGTCTCCGGCGGTGCCGACGGAACCCTACGGCTGTGGCATCTCGACGGCACCGAGGCCGCGGCGCCCTTCGTGGGGCACGAGGCCGGTGTCAATAGCGTCGCCTTCAACCCCTCCGGCGACCGCATCGTCTCCGGCAGCGACGACGGAACCCTACGGCTGTGGCATCTCGACGGCACCGAGGCCGCGGCACCCTTCGTGGGGCACGGTCACTTTGTCAATAGCGTCGCCTTCAGCCCCTCCGGCGACCGCATCGTCTCCGGCGGTACCGACGGAACCGTGCGGCTGTGGCATCTCGACGGCACCCAGGCCGCGGCACCCTTCGTGGGGCACGGTCACTGGGTCCATAGCGTCGCCATCAGCCCCTCCGGCGACCGCATCGTCTCCGGCGGTTTCGACGGAACTGTGCTGCTGTGGCATCTCGACGGCACCCAGGCTGCGGCACCCTTCGTGGGGCACAAGGGCCTTGTCCATAGCGTCGCCTTCAGCCCCTCCGGCGACCGCATCGTCTCCGGCAGCGCCGACGGAACCGTGCGGCTCTGGGAGCGTGAAGAGCGATCTTCACATGTAGTTTACCATTGCCAAGCTCACGACATACGATTTGTGACCGCAATGCATTGGGCAATTCTATGCTCGGATCGGATCGCCATTCTGGATGGCGGATTTCGCGAAAAAGGGGCAATCTTCCTTCATCAGGATGGTTTAGTGGCGCTGACCGATGAGGGCGTCTTTGCTCCAACAGCTGACCTCCACCGGCTTGTCAGGGCCTTTGGAGAAGATGGTACGTTGCTCACGCGGATTGGCGCCGTGCCCTCCATCACGCCGGAACGGTTGGCGGAAGTCCTATTCGACGCTTACACACCCTGGTCACGCCTAAGACAGATTGGAATAGACAGCTATACGCGCGTCCGGATCTTTTATGCAGAGCTTGGCTGGCTCAAGGCTCCCTTTTGGCCAGGGTTGGTCTGGGCGCTTATCGTATTGTCGGCGGCGGGCCTTTGGCTTCTTGTGCCAGCACGGCTTGCTGCAAGTGCGATGCCCTTGGTGGGAGCGCCTCAGCCTCCTCCCTGGAAGTGGTTTTTGGGCGTTCTCACCTTCTATGGGTGGCTCGGTCAGACCCGCCGTCCACTTCGCGCGTGGATGCGACGGCACCGTCAGGAGCTTGAGCGTACATGTTTTCTCACTCGCAAACCTGTTTGCGAGCGCGCGTCATACAGTCCACTTGGCCACGACCAACAGATGAATGATTTCGAAAATAATCTGCGGCGGCGAGCAGTCGTATGGATCGATGGTGTCGGCGGCAGTGGCAAGAGCGCCCTGGCCTATCAAATTGCCCGGACGCACTTGGCGGGCAAGAGGCGGCGGCCAATACCCATACTCGTGGACGCTGACTGGGACGGCACACTGGCAGATGAAGTCAGTCGCCAGCTTCGATTACCCGATGCCCTGCGTGGACCGACAGAGGAAATGGCCCGCACCTTGGGTGCCATGGGACTCGTTTGCCCGATCATCGATTCCTTGAGCGAGCGCCGCATGCCGGATGCCGTGGAGCATGTAACACGTGCCGTTCAGGCTGGCCACTTTCGCCACCTCATTGTCACCTCGCGCGCGGAGCCGCCTAAAGGCGCTGTGTGGGGCCGCTTTCAAAGGATCACACCCTCGCCCATCCGCAAAGAGGACGTGCCGCACTTCATCGCGACCTACGCGTCGGGGGCCGAAGACAAAGTGGCGGCGCGGGTTGCGTCCCTCGTTGCGCGCGAGCCACTACCGAGCCCTCTTTTTCTCCGCTTTGCCATCGAGCAAGCGGTCGCGAATGACTTGGCCTCGACCGATAAGGTCGACCTTGTTCTCCACTACCTTGAAGCGCTCCGCGAAGGCCGGGTTGATCTCAGCAAATCCGATATGTTGCGGGCCGCCTCGATTGCAGCCATCGAGTCAACCCGCGAAGAAGGAAGGCCTCTTGAGATCGACCGACTGCATCTCCGCGGAGTGCTTTCAGGCGAGGCCGACAGAATGCCTTTCATGGATGAAGCCAACGCGCAAGAAGTGCCACCGCCGGCGCTCATCGACCGACTTGTCTCCTCCGGGCTCGTCAATGAGACAAGAACGGGTGATCGAGTGCAGTTTGGCTACGATCCGGTTGCCGAGTATCTCTCGGCGCGTTGGCTGTGGACTAAAGCCGAACTGGAGCCATTACGAGACCACCTACTTTTTTTTTCCGAAAACGCTGTAGCGGCAGCATATCACGAAATTGCGGCCGAGGCCGGTTCGCGAGCGTCGCAGAGCTTTACTTAACAGTATTATCAATTCTGTTAAGCGCACGGGCTGCCAAGCCGGGCGGCCAGGCACGATCCCGAGGGCGATCGGGCTTCTCTGGTTAACAGTATTCGGGCAATCTGTTGCCATGTCACAAATGCGCCTCCACAACCCCCAGGGAAACCGGCTCTATCTGAACGCCGAAGAGCGGGCCGCCTTCCTTGCGGCGGCCCGGCGTCAGCCGGCGCGGGACCGGACTCTGTGCGAGACTTTGCACTGGACTGGGTGCCGACCGTCCGAACTCATCGAGATCACTCCCGCCCGCGTTGACCTATCCGCTGGCACCCTCACGATCCGCAGCTTGAAGAAGCGCAAGGATGCGCAGGGCCGTCAGAAGAGCGTCTTCCGCTCCGTGCCGGTGCCGCCGGACTACCTGGACACGCTAAACACCGCGCATGGCATCAGAGAGGCCCAGAAGTCGCGCAAGCTGGCCCAGATCCCGATCTGGCGGATCAGCCGGGTACGCGTCTGGCAAATCGTCAAGCGGATCATGATCGAGGCAGGCATACCGGATGCGCCGCATCGCTCGCCCAAGGGGTTACGCCATGGGTTCGGCGTGCATGCGACGGTCCAGGGTGTGCCTCTGCACCTGTTGCAACGCTGGCTTGGTCATGCGCAATTGTCGACGACGGCGATCTATGCGGATGCAGTCGGCAAAGAAGAACAGGACATCGCAGTCAGGATGTGGAGGTAGCCATGGATCTCACGAAAATGGAGCCAGAGAGTGCCGCCCGGCATTTTTACCGCATGGAGCTCATGCCCGGCCTCTTCGGCGACTGGTCCCTTGTCCGGGAGTGGGGCAGGGTCGGCCAGCCGGGCCAAATCCGCATCGACTGGTTCGACGAGGAGGCCCAAGCAAAGGACGCGCGGTTCAGCATACAGATGGAAAAAGCGAAGCGGGGCTACGAATAAAGGCGGTAATCCCCCCCGATCTTAAGGGGATGCGGAAGTAGAATTTTCTCGGCAGGATGAACGAGGAGATTCCGATGAAGAAGACACGTTTCACCGAAGCGCAGATCATGGCTGTGCTGCGCCAGATGGAGGGCGGTGTGCCTGCTGCCGAGCTGTGCCGCGAACATGGCATGAGCAGCGCCACGCTGTACAAATGGCGGGCGAAGTACGGCGGCATGGACGCCAGCCTCATCAGCGAGATGAAGGCGATGGCGGAAGAGAACCGCCGACTGAAGCGCATGTATGCTGACGTCAGCATGCAGAACGACCTGCTCAAGGAGGCGCTCGGAAAAAAATGAGACGGCCAGCTCAACGCCGGGAGCTGGCCGTGAAAGCGGTGGCGATGAAGGGCGTCAGCATCGCGCTGGCGTGCCGGGCATTCGACGTCAGAGAGACCTGCTACAGGTACAGTCCCAGGCTGGACGACGAGAACGAGCAGATCGCTGACCTGCTTCTGGGGCTGACGAAGGCGAAGAAGACCTGGGGCTTTGGCCTGTGCTTTTTGTACCTGCGCAACGTCCAGGGGCATTGCTGGAACCACAAGCGGGTGTATCGGATCTACCGCGAGCTGGAACTGAACCTGCGGATCAAACCGCGTAAACGGCTGAAGCGGGAAAAACCGGACGAACTGGCGGTGCCGGAGGCCCCGAACGAGGTCTGGTCGATGGATTTCATGGCCGACAGGCTCGGGGATGGACGGCAATTCCGCCTCCTGAACGTTCTGGATGACTTCAACCGCGAAGGACTGGGCATCGAGATCGACTTCTCACTGCCTGCGGAGCGGGTCGTTCGAGCCCTGAACCAGATCATCGAATGGCGTGGTGCCCCTGGGACAATTCGTGTCGACAACGGCCCGGAATACATCAGCGGCACCCTCATGGAATGGGCTGAGAACAGGGGCATCGCCCTGACCTACATCCAACCCGGCAAGCCCCAGCAGAACGCCTATGTCGAGCGCTACAACCGGACGGTCCGGCACGAATGGCTGGACCTGTACATTTTCGAAAGCATCGAGGAGGTCCAGCAGATTGCCACCGAGTGGCTCTGGTCCTACAACCATGAGCGTCCAAATATGGGCAACGGCGGGATGACACCTGCACAGAAACTGAAGATGGCCGCGTAAATTCTACGACCAAGCCCCCGCAAAAATGGGGGGATTACCAGGCCTCGGGCCCAAGGAGCGGATCGCTTTCTTCTCGGTCCTGAAAACCAAAGCCGGCTGCGAATATTTTACGACCGACCCCCTGCAAAAAAAACGGGGATTACCATTCCATTCGGTCCTCCACCCGAAGCCTTGAGGCTGACTCGGCTTGTCTGCAGGGCTTCACCTTGTCCTCGCAATTTCATCACCCTAACCTTGGCCGGAAAGCGAGGTCTTCATGCGATTGTTTCCTGTATTCCTTTCCGCGGCAATTCTGCTTGTGTCGATCGCGAGCACTGTATCTTCCGAACAAGCGGTTGCACCCAAGGCCACTGAGCCTCTCAAGCGTCTGGATGACGAGAGAATGAGCGCACTCCTCGGCGATACCTTTGGCATAGAATGCAAATTGTCCGAAATCGGAAGTAACAAGGTCGCCGATACGATCACACTACTGTTTCGAGGTGCCGAAGGCGAAATGGAGGTCTTCTCCCGTCTTCCGTTCCAGGCCCGCGAAACGGAAAACAACGCCCTTTCTCTGTCGCTCCCTGGCACGACGATGTTGGGCTTCCTGCGAGAAAAAGGCGGGGTGCTGAGCTTGGAGCTCCTGTCCAGCGACGGTTTGCTTGTCGGTCCCTGCGAAGACAGAACCGAGATCATGACGCTCGCCTTGTCATATTTCCTGCCTGTTGCCGCGCAAGAGAGCTTGAACGTAATTTCGGCCCTCGAGAAAAAGGTGAAAGACGCGGAAGAAGCGTTGCGGGATCAGCGGTCAGATTTCGAAAGTCAGGTGCGCGTCTACATGGCGGAGAGCGAGGCCAAGATAAATTTGTCCAAGGACGATATCAAAGACCTCGAAGATCAGCTGAGCCGTCAGAAAACGATGACCATTGTTGCGCAACAAAAGGCAGAAAAGGCGCGCGCCCAGCTTGATGTCATGGAAGCTCATTTGAATGTTCTCTTTTCAGATCCATCTGATCTGATCGCGTGGCGGGTTGTCATAGCCCATCCTGATCTTGGATACCCGATGAAGGATCTATCTTTCCAGGATCTCCGCTTCGCAGAGACTTCGCCTTTGGCGGTAAGGTGCCAAAATTATCTGTCGGACAAGGAAATGGAAAGATTCAATGACCTTGGCTGCATCCGGATCTTGCAAAGAAACTTGTTGCCGCCCTCCAATTGAATGTTGCGTCTGACTTGAAATCGAGCCGGGCCTCCGGAATTCGACCGACGGCAGCAAGCCGCAGGCGCGATGGGTCAGGCGGTCGAGCAGCGCAGTGGTCAGCTCGCAACTGGGTTGGCTGCGAATCCAAGGAATTTCGGCGGAACCCTATCTGTGAGCCACACCCCGTTGTCCGCAAGATAGAAGTTGTGCCCCTCCGAAGCCATCAAGGCTGCGGCAACTTGCAAGACGACCGGCTTGCCATGACGCTGTCCGACCGCGAGCGCAGTCTCGACATCGGGGCTGAGATGAACCTGCCTCCGGCGGCGAGGAAGGATGCCTGTACGGTAGATCTCGTCGAGATTGTTCCGTGCAGTCCCGTGATACAGGATGTCTGGTGGTGGCGAAGCCGGAATCCCCAGATCTACTTCGACCGAATGACCCTGGGCGGCTCGAATGCGGCAACCGTCCTCGGAGATCGTAAACCGCCTCTTGTCGTTTTCGGCTACGACCATTTCCAGATCCTCTCGCGACAAGCGTCGACCTGACCGCTTGAGCGCACGTAGTAGTTTGTCGATGTCCACCCAGCCCGCACGATCGAGCGTCAACCCGATTTGCTCAGGCTTGTGCCTCAAAATGAGAGACAGGAATCTGCTATCGCGCGACATCTGAAGCCCTTTACCCATTGTTTCTTGGTTTGCACCGGTCATCTGAGTGACAAGGCATCTCGAACATGAACATTGGCCTTTTTCTACCATTTGATTGACGAGTTACCTCGCCGTCGATAGGCAGCTTCACATGGAAAACGCGATGCACAACGCTCCGACTTGGTGGCTGGCCTCCTGACAGGGTGGCCGGATGACCAAAAACGTATTCCGAGGCCGCCGCATGGGCGGCCTTTTGTTTTCCAAGCTTCCCGATGCGCGGCCTCTCGTTTCAAGAGAACACGCAAAATGAACAAACCAACCATTCTGACAGGTGACCGCACCACCGGGCCGCTGCACATCGGGCACTTTGCGGGCTCGCTTGCCAACCGGCTGCGCTATCAGGACAGCCATGAACAATTTCTGTTGCTGGCGGATACCCAGGCTCTAACCGACAACGCCCATGATCGGGAGAAGGTGCGGCGCAGTGTGATCGAGGTCGCCCTCGATTATCTGGCTGTAGGCATCGATCCCAATCGGACGACGATCTGTCTGCAATCGCATCTTCCGGCGCTGGCGGAGCTGTCGATGCTCTACCTGAACTTCGTCACGGTCGCACGGCTCGAACGGAACCCGACGATCAAGGACGAAATCCGCGCGCGCGGGTTCGGGCGCGACATTCCCGCCGGATTTCTGTGTTATCCGGCGGCGCAGGCGGCGGACATTACCGGTTTCAAGGCGACGGTTGTGCCGGTCGGCGAGGATCAGGCCCCTCTGATCGAGCAAACGAACGAGATCGTGCGGCGCATCAATGCAACTGCAGGCAGCCCCGTGTTGCCCGAAGCGCAGGCGATCATCCCGAAGGCCGGTCGTCTGCCTGGCATTGACGGCAAGGCCAAGATGTCGAAATCCGGTGGCAACGCCATTGCCCTCTCCGCGTCGCCCAATGAGATCCGAAATGCCGTCCGGGCGATGTTCACCGATCCGAACCACCTGCGCGTCGAGGACCCGGGCTGTGTCGAGGGCAACGTTGTCTTTGCCTATCTTGACGCCTTCCACCCGGACCCGACCGAGCTTGCCGACCTCAAGGCGCAGTATCAGCGCGGCGGGCTTGGCGATGGCAAGATCAAGGCGCGTCTGGAAGGCATCCTTCAAGACCTCATCGCCCCAATTCGCGCGCGCAGGGCGCAACTTTCCGAGGACCGTGGATACATTCTTGATGTGATCAAAAACGGCACCGAACGGGCGCGAGAACGCACCGAGGCGACAAAGCACGAGGTGGTGAATGCCTTGGGTCTGTTCCAGTTGCAGTTCAGCGGGACGAGATGATCCGGTTCAAATGAACACTGCCGATCCTCCGACGTAGTCTTTCGAGGAGATTGATGATATGTCTGAAAACATGGAGACGAAGACGCTGATAATACAAGGTTATCCAGTGCCAGGAAACTGGCGTAAGCCTCTTGAGGAGGAAGACTCCGGAAAAGGCAAGTGAACCCACATGCCGAGTTCAAAGGAGCTTCCTCTCGACCTTAGGGATGCTGCCGTGTGGCTCGAGTCGCAGGGGATGGTCGGGCCGTTGGAGGTTGACCGGAACTACGTTCCCGACGAGCGCCTCATATCTCATGTAGTTGTCTACAATGATGTTCCGGAAGTCCGTCGAACACTTCGTCTACAAGCGACGCGCGCGCTGGAGGCTTTGGGCTATCGCGTGGAGCCGACCGGCGGCGACGTCTATTCTGTGAGTGCAGCACGTCGACACGGACTGACGGTGCAACAGAAAAACCGGATGGTTTCTCGCATCGAATTGGCGCTCTCTGGAAAAAGTTTCGGGCCGCCCGAGATCACCGATCCGCCGCCTCGGAGAATGACGCCTGAGGAAATTGCGGCGTTGCCTGTTGATGACGATTTCTGACATCTGGAAGAGAGACAAGCAGGTCAGGTTTCGAAATTCATCGTTCTATTTCAGTTCATTAGCTCATCATCGTTGGTGCCGAAAATGCTGTCCAAGGAGCGGCATCAATCCGCGAGAGCTCCACGGGCTAAAGGGCAATATATCGGAACTATGCCTCCGGCTTGTACCCCCGCGCAGCAAGTGCTGCATCAAAGCTGGAGGCAAGATCCTGCTTCATATCGCGAAAGCAGCGGACACGGTTGTTCACCTCGGCCAGTATCTTCTCGTCGAGGCGGTCAGGACCTTCGCCGTAAGCCAGGCCTGCCAGGATAGCCGAAGCCAACGTGCCGTCCGGCGCCGGCGTCCATTCCCGTGGCGCGTCAAACAAGGGGCGTAGACATGGGAGTTGCTCGGACGGCGGCATGCGTCCGCCGATGACGGACGGGTGTGGCACCTTCCAGTCCTGCATCGGAAGCGTCAGGAGCGACCAGGCTTTCTCGGACTGGAGGGGAAGGATGGCGTGTTCGTCAAAGCCCGTCAGCGCATCCGGAATATCATCTGCGAACTGGTACCAGCCATCGCTTTGCCACTCTTCCATCTGCATGTTCACAACAGTGTCCGTCGCATAGCTATGGCTGAAGCCGCGGCACACGTGACTATACTGGCCAGCGGGAAACCATGGCCCCCAGCCCGCGTCTTCGTCCAGAGCAATGCAGTTGTCGATGTGACGATCGGGGTGGTCGTCATCCTTGGGAACAAGCAGATCCCGCTGTGCGTCCCACGGTTCAGACAGGAGAGGATCGCTGACAGACAATCCCCAGTGCAGGGCATCCGGCCGCCCATCGGCGACCAGGATCAGGTCAACCGTCATGGTTTGCCAGAACGTGCGCCACTCCGCTCCATGCAGGGCAGACCGGTCCCCAGGATCTTCAAACGACAACCAGTCAATCCGATCCGGATCAAACCCGGCCTCCTCCAGAGCGCCTCGCCACAGGACGTACTCCTGGTGGTCGCGCCATGCCTGGATGGCGGCCTCCATGGCGCGCTCCGGACCGTAGAGATGGGCGATAGTCTCCGTACGAAACTCCTCTGCGGCTGCCAGTTCGATCTGGGACAGCGTTCGTGTACGGAGATCCTCCAGTGCCTGCGTTTCGACCATCGCAGGAAGGCAAAGCATGTTGCGCGGAACGTAGATGCGCGCCAGCCGCAGATGCGGCACGAGCGCGCCCATTGTATCGAAGCCATCCAGTCCAAGGCGCCTGAATTTCCCGCTCAACGGAGCGTCCAACTCTTTGGGGGCGTGCTCATACCACTCGACGCTTGGAAATTTCAGGTGCAGGTCAGGCACTGATCGGAGCGAGAAACCCGCATCCTCCTGCGGATGTACGCGGACCGCATACCCGGGCATCTCTTCGAAATAAGCAAGCAAGTCCGTCTCGCGCGTGATCCGGTCTGTCAGGGCGTCCATGACCTGGCGCAGGCTATCAAGGGCACCGATGTCATCCGGAACACTGGGGCGGGACGGTGCGAACGACGCACCTTCACACACAATAAGGAGCATCTGATCACAGGACGCCACAGGCACCTGGTCACCCTCAAACAGTATTGCCAGCCCTTCAGCCAACTTCAGGAAGTCGCGCCCATTGGCGGCATACTCGTTGCCTTGCTCGTGGCTTCCCATGAGGTCACTGTCAAAGCGGATATAACGTTTGCGCTTCTTGTCGCGCGATGGGCCGCCCTCTTCGCCGTAAACAAGGCGGAATAGACGGCCGGCGACCTGCGTCGTGGCTTCCGGCGCTTTGCGTTCGATCGCGCGACCGAGGTTACGTGCGAGAACCCGACGATCCTCCACGGAGAGACGGCTGGATGCGGTCAGATGCGCCCGCAGGCTTTCTGCTTCACTGCGTCGGCGCCGCGCCCGCCGGGCGCGGAGCTCTTCGGGATTGACTTCCTTCCCGGTCTTCCGAGGAGACGTCGGAAAGCGCCCGCGCGCATCAATGACACGATCCATCACGCGCGCCCTCCACGACGGGGCCAATGCGCCTTGCGCGCGGACCGTCGGCGCGGCGCGCGCCCAATGCGGGCGCGCGGCGTGCGCTGGTAGCAGGTAATCAACACGCCGTCGGCGGACAGGATTGCCTCAATGCGTAGCGCCTTATCAACGAGGGCAGCACAATAGCCCTCCGCCCGCAGCTCGGCAGCTTGTATCGCATGGAGCTCGCGGCAAACACGACCCTGCCCCGCCGGGAGATCCGTGCCAAAAGAAATCAGAATTTCAAGAGCTTCGAGAGAAACGTTGCGCTGCGCAACGCGTTGCTCGGCGTGTTGAGTGCAGTGGGTAAGCATGATGTCTTCCTTGGTTGTCTGCACTCAAGATGCTCAACCTTTTGACAGAAAGCACCCGCAAATTGGGGGATTTTTTGGGGAAGTTAATCTCACATATTGGGGACTGTAATGGGGATTCTGCAGGGGAAGCCAGTTCACAAAATCTCTGAGCCGCCTTTATGGCGACACCCACCCAAGGGTTGAGCATGCTTTCTTCATGGTGAGGGATTGTCCGGAGGGTAGGTCATTCACGGCTTCTCCGAAGCGACCGCCGCTTCTATTGACAAGAGGTGGCGCACTCCAGCTCCGACAAATGCGGGTGCTGGCACATCAAGGGCATCAGCCAGAGCGCGCAGGAATTCGATCTCCGGAGATACGGCCTTCCCGGCAAGCAAGGCAGATAACCAGTTGGCGTCGATGCCTGATGCTGCAGCAAACGCTGCGGCATCCTGGTCCACAAGATTGACAGCTTGTCCCAAACGCATGTGGAAAGGCATGGTTTCGTTGGACAGGAGTTGAAGAATTTTCTCCTGCACCGCTATCCCCTCAGGGAGGGTTCTCTGTGGGATGAAACCGCGCCTTCTTGACAGCCAGAGCAGCGCATCTCCGGCCTTCAGCCGGAACGCCTTGTCATCAGGTCGGCCAGCGATCTTTTCGTGAACACGTTCAAGTTTGAAGCCCTCCTTGCTGAGCGACGTTCGAACCGCCGGCACGGTCATGTTCGCGAGGAGAGAAAGTTCCCGGATGCTGAGATCCATGGATACAAGCACTTCTCCACCGAAGAGGCTGTATCGGGCAAAGAAGGTTTCGAACATTCGTCTCAGCGGGAAATCGTGCAGGTTGGAGAAGGGCGATGGTTCACAATTCGCATCGGCTTCGGGGTAGCCCTGCAACAATCCATCGACCTCGTGCCAAACCTCCACGGTGCAATCCCACCAGCCATCGAGCTGATATGCATAGCGGTAGGCATGTTTTGCCAGATTATAGAGCGCGTGCCATTGCAGCTCGAATTCGGGAGGGCTTTCGAGGGAAAACTCGCAGTCATCATAGAGTTCGCGAGGCAGTCCCAGAAAATCCATCACGATGTTGCCGTCCTTGAGGGAAGGTCCGTACACCTCCAGGATGCTGGCCTGGCAGCGAATGGCCTCCCTGACCTGGGCCTCGATCTCTGCCCAGGTGTAAGGAATTTCTCCGGTCTTGCTCACGCTGCTTTTCCTTTGTCCAAGTGGGTGATCTGTGAGGTCAGGCGTTCGCGGGCTGCAAGCAGAGGCGCAGGATTGGTCCGGTTCGACGCGTTTTCCGGGCGTTTCTTGCCGAGGAAGACCGCCACGCGTTCGGCATTGGCTCCGCTTGGATGCGGCAAGCCGGAGAGAACCCGGTTCCCTTCGAGGAGGCCGTTGCGCACCAGGTGAGACACGGCGCTTTCGGCTTTGGGGCCCAGCGGCAGCCAGATGGCCCGGGGCAGCGCCCGCGCCTCTTCCATCAAGTGCGTGTCGATTTGGCGGCGCAGAACCCGGGTTTGCAGCATGTCCGGGGTGCCGTTGTAGTTCTTGCCGTTCACGAAGACCGGGTAACGCAGGGCGGATGTGAAATGCACATCGGTGGCTCCCGGACGGAACATCTCGGCCGTACTGACGGCATCGAAGTGACGTGCGACACCGATGGCATCGAGCATGGCAACCAGATTGTTGCGGATCGCACCGCCTGAGAACGCCGCGGTCAGCTTGGCCGCCTTGAGGCTTTGCTCGATGTTTTGGCCTTGGGCCAAACAGAACGATGCCGCTTTCAGCGCGTTTACGGCTTGCGTCATCCCCGGCGTGATCCCGAGGACAACCAGTCGTGCTGTCATCTCGATATGGTCAAACGGTGCGTAGAGAACCGTGATTGGCCCTTCTTTTTCCAGTACCAGGTTGGGGTTGGAAAGCGGATCACGAAGAGCTTGCGCCGTTATTCTGGGGAGCATGGAACGTGCGATGGAAAGGTCTTGTTTCAAGGTCGGAACACTCCTGATTGGCTTGTCAGTTTCTTCAGCGACGGGTGGGCCTGCGGGAGGCCCTGCCCGAGACATCTCCCCGGAAGCGTCGACGGCGCCTTGCAACGGTCACGGCCTGTTCGCCATCGGCAATGATGGCGTAGCATCCGGCGTATTTCTCCAGTCTGGCACGGAGGTGCCGGTCATCCTCACTCGCCAGCATTATTGTCTGGGCATCGAGCATCAGGCTCACTGCGTTGCCAGCGTGTCTTGCCGCGCCGTAGGCGTGCAGGATTTTCAAGATGTCGACCGGGATACCGCGCTGCTGAATGCGGCGAGAGGCGTGGCGAGTGAGCTGCATGATTGATCTCCAGGTGATATTGATATCATACCCTCATCACTAATTTTCAATCAAGTGAAAAGTGATGATGGTGAGTTAGCGAGATGAGTTTTCATTCAAGATGCTGTTTTGTATTGATTTACTTCCAGCCGCGCTGGTGTGAGACCATGGATTTCAGCTAAATCGCCCCCCAGAGCGGAACGTCTTGGCCGCTCTGACTTTGCGCAAAGCTCGAATCCAACCCCTTTTTTGCGCAAACGTCAGAGGGACCATCTCCTGCGAAACAGGAGACCACGCATGTTTCACCCATCGCAGCCACAGCCCAAGGCGCCGAACCTGAAAGACCTCAGCGCGCATCTTGCCGGGGCCGAGGTCACAGCACGGAAAGCGCTGGCCGCGGGCCTGACGCCCATGGCCGGGCGCTATTCCTGGCGCCAGGTCTGGCGCAGGATACACGGGATCGACAGCGCCCAGCTGCCGCACCACCTCCTCGAACTCCAGGCGCGGCACCCGGCCTCGCCGATCCTGAACGAGATCAACAATCTCGAAGAGGCCCTGAAAGAGCCGCTTTGGAAATTCCCCGCGATGGCCCGCGCCCTGGGCCAGACGCCCGACACCCTGTCGAAGGCCCTGCGGCAGGGGCGCGCCACCCTGCCCTTTCCCGTAATCAGCTTCGGCCAGATGCGGCTCTACCGCCCGCTCGATGTCCGCCTGTGGGGCCAGGAGGGCCTTCTGCTCGATCTGCCGCGCTACGCGGAGGCTCCGTCTCCCGCGCCGGCCTCCCGGGCGTCAAAGGCGCAGCCCGGCCCAGCCACAGCCGGGGAAAAAGCGCTTTTTCAGCCTCTCTTCCCCCAGCCCCGGACAAAATCCGAGTGAGTGGAAAAAAGCGGAACTGTCCTGCGTTTCCGGCTCGGGGAAACATACGCCAGATCCGCTTTTTACCCCGAAAACGCGGAAATAACCCGAAAACGCGGATCCGGCTTCTGTTCGACAGGAAGTCGCCAATATGGAAATCATGACCATGACAGACCTCTTCCCCTCCACCGGTCCGACCCCGATTGTCTCCTCTCACGCCCAGACGATGGAGGACGTGCTCGACCACATCGACACCAACGGGCCTGCCTACCTGCGACAGGCGCTGACCACCCTCGTCCGCCACATGCACGGCACCCCGCTTTGTGCCTTGCCGGCGGACCTCGCCTGGATCGAGGAGCACTTCCCCAGGGTCAAGAACGGCAGGCACCCGCGTCCGGATCTCGGGCAGAAGCTCGAACCCTACAAGAAATGGCGCGCGGATCTGCGCCGTTCGGTTGAGATCGCAACCGGCCTGAGGGCCCGGAAGGCCGCCCTGCGCGACCAGGTCGATGGCTGGGCGGAACTGCTCGCGGCGGCCAAGACACACACCGTGGAGGGCGGACTCGTGCATGCCGCCGCCCTCTCCGCGCTCTTGAAACTCGCAGACCTGGCCCGCAGTGCGGAGATCGACCCCTGGGAGCTCGCCAACGAGGATGCGATCGACCGGTTGGAGAACGCCCTCAACGTGCCGCAGGACCGCGACACCATACGCCGGGGCCAGCGCTTCCTGAACGACTACAGGTTCATCCCGGAGCTCGCTGCCCTGCTGCCCAAGAGCCTGGTTCCGGTCCTCCCGACGCGCCGCGACCTCCAGGCACTGCCGGATCATGTGGAGGCCTTTCTCGCCCAGCTGGTCGACCGAGCCAGCTTGGAACGAGACGACGTGGCAGGTGAGGATTCACAAATCGTCACCGAGCGGACCCGACAGCATTACCTCTCGGCATTGCGCCATCACCTGCGCGCCCTGCCCCACTGCCCGGCCGACCCCACCCGGGACTATCTTCCGATCACCGACCTCACCCAGGTCAACGACCTCGCAGGCCTGTTCGACTATGAGCATCTGGCGGCCACGCTCCGGCGTACCGATGCCTTGGAGCACTTGCCCGGCACGCTCAGCCAGGCCAGTGCCTATGACTATTACGCCGAGATCATGGTCGTGCTCGGCCGCAACGAGCTGCTGCCTCGGGACACGGCACAGAAGCTGAAAAACAGCAAGTTCCTGAAGGATGGCAAGGAACTCAGCACAGGCATGACCCAGGCCAACAAAGCCTGGTGCAAGTCGCTTCTCGCCGACCTCGCCAAGGAACGCACCTTCTGGAACATGCACCGCATCTTCCAGACCAAGGCCCAGGACATTCTCGATGCCGCCAGGGCCGAGGGGCGGGACCTCACCGGCACGGAGCGCATCCGCGTCCGGCAGCTCGGCACCTGTGCGGCCGCGGTGGCCATAGAGGTCGCCGGGCGTCCGATCCGGATGGCAAACGTTCTCAGTCAACGCCTGCGGGGGTCGCGCAAGAATTTCGCGACGCCTTCCAAAAACCACCCCGGCTATTCGTTCTGGATGCCAGCCGAGGAGATGAAGAACGGCGAGGAAGCCGAACCCACCACCCTGAACAAGGCTCTCTACGGGCCGCAGGTGATCGCCTGGTATCTGAAAGTCATCAGGCCGCTCTTCTTCGCCGACGAAAAGGCGGAGGCCCTGAACATCCACCTGTTCCCTGGAATCCAGACAGCGGGAACCCATCTCGATCGCGGCACGTTTGACCGATGGTTTCAGCGCGCCGCCAGTGAGACCAAACTCCCGATGACGTTTCACAACTGGCGCCATGGCTACGCGACGCTGCTGCTCGATCAGGACTGGAGCAATCTGCAGCTCGCGGCGGACATGCTCGGCAACACGCCAGCGGTCTGTCAGCGCAACTATGCCTGGCTGAACAAGCGCAAGATCTTCGAGGAAGGGCAGAAACGCGCCGTTGCTCGTGCGAGAGCCAAGCGATGATGCCGCGCGCGATCCTCTTGCGCCAGCCACACATGGTGCACCTTCTCGATCATCCTGCCCTGGAGGCCATGCCGGATCCGGAACTCCGGGCGCTCGCAGCCTTCATGGCGTTCCGGGTCGAGCATGGCATTGAGACGCCTGTTCGGGCGGATATTTGCGCCTATGCGGGCCTGACTGAGGCCGCCGCCGCAGATCTGCGGACCCTCCAGCGGGCCTTTTTACGCTTCGGAGCTGGCCCGGATCTCTTGCGGCTCTGCACCGAAGAGGCCGAGCATCTCGCGCATCGCGCTGGATTCGCCGGTGTCACAAAAGGGCGCAACCGGGACTATACGCGCTCGGTCTCCGTGCCGTTCGAGGACCTGCCTGCAGATTGGCAGACCACACTGCACCGGCTGCGCGACGAGGGCATTTTCGCCGCGTGTATCCTCGATCGCATGACGCAGCGTCTCGGCATGTTCGCCTGGTCGGCACAGCAGGCAGCCGTCCCGATCGATCTGGCGTCATCAGAGGCGCAAAAGGCGCTCTACCAGGACATGCGGGCCCGCTCAGCCGCCAAAAATGACGGATCGCCCCGCTGGTCCTACCTGCGCACGGCCTGGGAAGAGATGCGGCGGTTCGCCCGGGCCCACGGCCTTCCGCAAAGTGTCTATGACGCGCTGAGTGTGACCTACGACGTGCTGACCGGGCTGGAAAACGGCCAGAGCGCGCTGAAATTCGCAAAAATCGCCGGGATCGGGTCGAGTTCGGACACGCTCGCGCAAGCCATGACCCTGCTTGAGGACGCCAGACAGCTGCAACGGCCGGACAAGCGTCACGAAGCCCGCAACCGGGCCGCGGCGATCGGGATCGGATCATTGGTCACCGCCAGGCCGGAAGACGTGGTCAGGAACCACGTGTTCGGGAAAGGCGTCTACTACGATCGGGAGCGCGACGCCTACCGGTTTGCCTACACGCCATCCAAGCTGCGCGGCCGCCACCGGGACCCACTCGACATCCCGCTCACCCGCGAGATGAACCCTTTCATCGACGCCGTGATCCTGCAGGACCAGGACCCACGATATCTCGGCGCCATACGCGACCGCGCCGTGGAGACCCATCGCCCGCTCTACGTGAATTACGACGGCAGCCCATGCGCCTACGGCTGGTATGGGCGCGCCTGGGAGGCGGTGGTCGGCACCGGTGGCCATATTGCGCGCACGATCATCTACAACGAGTTCGACGGGGAGTTCGGCCTGCTCTACGGCGCTGCCACCAACGACCAGGTGTCTCCATCCGTCATTGCCAAATACCGCTCCTCAAAGGCGAAGCAGAAGAACATCGCGCGTGCCCAGAAGACCGCGGCCATCCGCGCCGCCTGCGACGGCGACATCTCCGACCTGCTGTGACGTTCGCCGCAAAAATCCGCGCCCCCGACAGCCCTGCCCGCAACCTGGACATTTTTGACCGACCTGACCGGACACCCAGGGTGTCCGACACAGACTGAGGAATTCGCCATGCTTACCCTCGCCGATATCGCCCAGATACCCAAGCTCACACCTCAGCAGATCGCTGCCTTGCACCTGTTCGGCCGCGCGGCCGGTGGCCTCGACCAGGTGTCCGCCTCGGAGTTCGAGTCTCGGTTCCCCGACGATTTCGAATGCGTCGATGCGCTGGACCAGAGGCATATCCCAAGCGCGCGGGCATATCAGATCGCCCGGAAAGCGGTGATCCGGATCCTCGCCGCGGCCGGTCATGTGAAAGATCCCTGGGAACACCTGCGGGTGCTCATCCGTCAAGCCGGGCGCAGGCAGGATATCGAGCACTGCTGGGGCGGCCTGAAGACACCGGCGCTGCAGGCAGGTCTTGCGCCGCGCGAGGTGACGACAGGCTGGGTCTGGAACCTGGAGGCCGAGGCTGCAGGAGGTTTCAAGCGCCAGCGGTTGCGCCGGGCCGTTGTGATGTTCAATGCGCTTTTCGACATCGAGGAGATCGTGGCCAGCGGGCTGCTGCCTCCCTGCCGGATCGGCCCAGCTCCGGTCTACGACATCCGCGGGAACATCGAGACACCGCTGCCTTCGGCGCTGGCGCGCATGTCGGAACTGGCGCCAGAACAAAACAGATCTGCCGTCCGGCGTGTCTGGTGCGTGATCCGTGACCGGGAACTGACATCCCTCGAAGATCCTGACGCCGACGACCTGCTCGCGCTTGAGCCGCAGATTGCGGCGATTGCCGCGCAAGACGTCGGGCACAGCGACGGTACATGGATGCAGTATCGGCAGCGGTTTGTGGCGACCCTGCGCCCCTACAGTACGCGGCAAGACACGGACCGCCTCCCGGCCTCCCTCGCGGCTCTGCAGGTCGAGACCCCGGACGAGGCCTCTGCAATCAAGGCGCTCTGGGACCAGATGCGATTTTCCGGAATCGACCAAGCCGACACCATGGCGCCAGCCGAGATCCTGGCTCTGCAGACCTGGCGGGCGATCTGGACACCGACGCGTCCGGACCTGTCCGAGAATTCGGAGAAGACGTTTCGCAACACGTCTCGCCGTATCCTGCTGCGCGAAGCATCCGAAACGCCTGATCCTGCCCAACTCGTGTCCCAGGCTTGGGCGGACCTGCCGCGCGAGATCAAGGTCGTGCTTGCACCGATCCGGAAACCGGCCACCCGCGCCATGTTGCGCCCGGTCGATATCAAACCTGCCTGGGTCAAGGACCGGGCGCTCTCCGACGAGGAGTACACAGCGATCATCCGCATGATCCCCGACTTGGAAAGAACAATTGCCCTTTGCCGGGAAGCTGCCCGCCCGGATCCCGCCAATGCGGCCTGGGTTTCCCTGCGCAAGGAAGCCAAGGCGCGGGGAGTTCGGACAATAGGCCTCGGGCGGGTTGAGACCCGGGCGATCTCCGATGCCCGGACCCCGGACCAACTGGACCTTTGCTGGGCGCGGAAAAAAGCAGAAGGGATGCCAAGTCGAGATCGGGCAAAATTTGCTCAGGCGCTGAGAATCTTTGACGGTATGCGTGAAGATAATGAGCTTGCTCGCCGACTTCCCGGGCAGCCGATCAGCCGGCTGGAAGATCAAAGACGCCGGAAACCTTCCTCTCACTGAGAGCGTTCGCGGCTCTTTGGATAATCCGCCGAGATCAGGGAGGGTTCCCCTTCCTCTGGCCGGTCAAGTCAATCACTTCGGCGGCTTCCGGTAGCTGACTGCAGCCTCGATCGCTTGCTTAGCCCGCTTATCTGCAGCTTCTATTTCAGCCGCACTTGATGAGCCGTCGGCTGCACATGCGTTGGCTTCTGTAATTGCTCGATGGACATCTTGTTCGAGCTGGCGGAGGTTTGTGTACCATTCATCCCGGCTTAAACCCCTGGATTCAGCGCACATGTAGGCAGCCAGACTGGACCAGTAACCAGAGCCTCCGAATTTGAAGTAGCTATGTCTGGAGGGAACGGATTCCTGGTCTTTCTTTTTGGCGAGCTGCTCCAGATGCCGGGTTTTTGCTTCAGCAAAGATTGACACAGATCGCTTAACTCGTTGTTCAGGCATCGTACTCTCCAATCACGTCATTAGGTCAGCTGGGGGCTTCCATGGCTTGGCGTTCTTGCGAGGTGGGACGTTGGCACCTGCCAATCCAGCCCAACCAGGACCAACAGGCCTTTCGCTCCGCTCGCGGCGATCCTATTAGCTATCGGCGTGAACTGAACCGCGCCGGGTTTGCCGGAGGCTCCAACTCCTGAGTGAAGTGGTCCCCATTTCCCGGACAGATTTGCGGCGCTGCTAAGCTTGCCTGTTGATCATGCTTGACCAGATCAGGAAAAACGCGTCAGGCCTTCATCGATTTCTATGCTCACGCATGTCAGCGCCCCTTGCCTCGGTAGGCTTCCAGCATGTCCGCCAAAAGGTCATTGAGCCGCCGACCCTCTTTGTCTCGCAGATCGTTCAGCTGATTTCTAAGATCTGCGGACACATAGATGCGCCAGTAGGTCATATTTTCATTTAGTGGCGGGCGGCCACGCCGCGGTGCGGATGTTGGTTGAACGGTGCCCGTTGTGCGATTGAAGCCATTTGCCCTTCCTGCGGCTGCAACGGCCTCAGCATCGGCTCTGGGACGTGGGTCTTTCTTCTTGCGTTTCAGCCCGGCCCCGATCTTTGGCTCCGGGCCGTCCTCTTGATCATCGTCACCGAGGTTCAGGAATGTCCCCGCCATCATTGTGCCTCCAGTATCTCTGCCATCTCTTTGCCAAGCCTGGCCGTATTGCTGATCGCGCTCTTCACGGATTGACTGTCCTTCAGCTCGAAAAGTGTCCTGCCTTCGGCCATGACTCTTTCAAAGGGGGCTCTTCGCATGAGCTCAGTTTGAAGACGCGCCACCCCTGCCCCGTCCAGTTCAGCCAACAACTCCTTGTACGATGTCGTGACGATAGCTGCGTCTGTCTGGGTGATCAGAATGCGCGCCGGGATCGTTCTTCTGGCGGCGCGTCCGGCATCCCGTATCATTTTCAAGGCGGCTCCTGCCGCATCACCGTCCAATGCACTCGGACGCATTGGGACAATACAGAGGTCGGACGCCGAGGCGGCATAGGACGCCATTAAACCCGCGACGCCTTCGAGATCGACGAACACCAGATCATGGGCTTCGTCCGCCTCCTCCAACGTATCAAGAATGGTGCTGTCGGAAGGGTCAGAGATCACCTTGAAAGGCGCATCCCCGAGGTTCTCTTGGTTGCGTTTTCCCAGCCAGACGCGGGCGATGCTCTGCCGGGGATCTGCGTCAACGATCGCAACCGAGAGGTCTTCGTTCTTTGCGAAGACCGAGGCTAAGGTCAGTGTCGTTGTGGACTTTCCGCTGCCACCTTTGGGTGAAAGGACGCTTACAATCATGATCTGCCCATCGTTTTCCACTTTTTATGACGTGCTACAAAATATGTCACGTCATTTTTTATATGAGGCATATTATATGCTGCATTAAATATCACGGCATATAATATGCCTCACTTCTGGCGAGCGGCCCACTTGCGGCAAAATCCGATGAATGCACTGTCAGGGTTGCGCGGAGGCTCCATACTCTGGTCAAGCAAGCCCATGACCCACACTCGCCATTCCTGTTCAATCACATAGACATCCCATCCCGGAGCTGCTCGGCGCGCAGCCTCGAAGGTTTCGGGCTGGAGCTTGGCCGTAAATCCCGAGCCGACGATGAGCGAATGTGACACCCGGCTGCGAAACGACACCATGTCGTCTTCCATGCTCACTGAATAGTCAGGTAAGTGGTCAAAGTCGCACAGCGCACGGACGGCGAGCCGAAAATTGCGTATGGCATCATGCGAACCACACTTCTTTTGCAGCTTTTTGAGACCGATCTGCCACATATCCTTTGATCCACAATGCTTTCGGGCAATCTCGTAGATTCGGCGCTCGATTGGCTTGCGAAGACGGAAGTAGTCTGGGTGAAGGGTCAGGACTTCGTTGGCCTCGATGGCCTTAAACAGCCATTCCGACAGCTTGAGGCCCCACTCGGTTACGCGGCCGTCATGACGTTTTCGCTTAATCTTTGCCCCGTCAATAAGGCCGAAAGCCTCCCATGTTTCTTCGCCGCCTGTCCGGATAGTCGTTCTGAGACGGGTGCTATCCAGACGATCAAGGGAGTCACGCAGCAAATCATAGTCGTGGCCGCCGGTGTGGCGGTTGCTGAACTCCAGGAAGTCCTGTGCCTGGAACTGGATTTCACGAGAATACGGGCGACCCTCGTTCCGAGCCGCCATGATTTGGCTGATCGCAAAAATCAGTATGTCCTTGTCATAGATGTTGGCGATGCCCTTGGGGCCAGGCGTAACCTCCAGGACGACATCCCCATGCTCGTATCGTTTAACCTCGCGGATGGGCTTCTTCGACAACGTGAAGATCGGATGCTCCATGGACGCCATGTCGCTCTTGATGACAGCATCGGCCACATCGCAGATGAACAGATTTGCTTGGGGATGCCGATCCGGGAGGAGGGGGCGATGGTCTTCTTCCATAAGGAGCCTATCGGGACATGAACTGCACCCAGGTTAATATCGGGATAACAGCTGCACAGCAAGTCTTATCGGGATAACAACTGCACTTTTCCGGATAACAGCTGCACTCTATCGGGATATTAGCTGCATCGTCTTTCAATAAGAAACTGTTAAATATGGTATATTTAACGATCAGAGAATGCGTAACACAGATTCTAACACATATATAACACACAGCACGAATGGGAGACGACCGTTCCCAAAGAAGAAAAGAATACCATCAAGCACAAGATTTTGGTCGTCCTCAAACGTGCCCGAACACCCGACGGTCATCCGGACCTGCGGCCACTGTCCTTGCACCAGTCGATCCGTCCCTGTCGGACCCAGAAGTGACATCGGCACTCGTTCGTCTGACGGACCGAAGGTGAGATCGTCGGGCGCTTCAGCCAGTCTGACATGGCCGTCCACCTGGGTCTCCGATTCTTGCTGAGAGACAGCTTGATGGTCTCGCCGCACCCGCCGGGGCAGTGGAAGCAGGCCCATTTGTCGACGCCATCGCGCACGATAGTCATCTCCCCAGGCACGATCTGATCCGGCGTCGGGTGTGCGGGTGTTACCCTGGCGACCAGGTCACTTCGCGGGATGAGACGGAAGAGCTCGATGCTCTTCCGCAGAATGTCGATCATCATGCCACTCACCCGATACGATCCAGGAAGGGGTCGACGTCGCCGAGGCCCCAGGATTCCTCCCTGCCACAGACCGGGCAGTCCGGCCGGGGCTGCGCCGCCTGCGAACGCTCGAAGCCCTTGTCGAGCTTGCGATAGCGTTGCCATACCCATCCACCCCCGCCACGAAAGTCGACGAGGCCTGCAAGGAGTTCGTTCACCGCCATGGTGGCCGCCTCGGAGGTGAAGGTCACCACGGCCGGCGCCGGATTGCCTCCGCCGCGGACGTAGGCCTCGGCCTTCTGCCGTTCATATTCGGCGGGGTCCGAACGCTGGAGATCCTCCTCGCGGGCCTTGACGCGATCGACCGTGCCGCGGCAGCCGTGGCACGCCGATGTGGGAAACAGCACGCTGACCCTCGCGGCCATCTCGAGAAGGCCAGGCTCACCATCGGCACGGGGCATCAGGACCAGCCCGACATCGATGACCGGGATCAGGTAGAAATGCGCCACGCGGTTCAGGTAGAGGCGGCCGGCGTGATCGTCCGTGCATCCGAAGATGACGTCGCAGGATTTCAGCGCGTCACGGATATGGGGTGCATCCACCCAACCGTTCATCGACCGGATCTCGACGTCGAGACCCATCCTTGCCACCTCGCGAGCCATGACGTCGACCTTGGGCACCGCGTTGTCAGCATCCTTCCGGGTGGCGCCGTGCAGGCGGTTCAGGTTGGAGTGCTCGACCACGTCATCGTCGATGACCACGATGCGCCCCACGCCGAGGCGGGCGAGGAGCTGAACCACCGGGCTTCCGGTGCCGCCGCAGCCAACCACGGCGACGGAGAGCTGTTTGAGGAGACCGTTGACCTCCGGCCCGAAGGCCAATGCCTGCCGTGCCAGGATTGCCGATGGGGGCGGCACGTCGGTCGACTGGATCTCGATCCGGGTGCCGATGACAGTCACGCGATGACAGGGCAGGGGGGCCATGTCATCTTCCCAGACCCGCGCCCGGTAGAGGCTGTCACCGACCTGCACGACGCTCACCAGGCGTGTCTCTTCGCCGTTCCGGTTCCGGGCCATGGTGAAGAGGTCGCGCTCGTTGCGATCGTCCTGGTCGGAGAAACCATCGAAGCCTCCCGGGTGACTATGAACGATCACCGGCACCAAGCCTTCCTCCTTGGCCCGGCGGCAGAGCTGGGCGAAGGAGTTGGTGTTCCAGGTGACATGCTTGTCGCTGGCATCGACGCGGTCCTCCTGCGGGATCGCGATGACCTCGTAAGAGGTGTAACGGGTTCGCGGCTCGAAGTCCCAGGGGTCCTGCGCGATCTCGCTTTTGCCGAGCAGCATGTAGGCGGCGCCTTCGTGCCCACGGGGGTGCGCGAGTAGCGCCTGCAGCTTGTCGCGGTGACGGGCGTGGAGGGTGATGTCGCTGCGCTTCATGCCGCCACCCCCAGGGCCTCTTCGACCCGCTTCAACATGGTCCAGATGCCGTCGGTGCCGGGGCGCCACTGGTTGTTGTGGCGAGACCAGCGCTGCCAGGACTGGCCATCGAAGGCCTCACGAACCTGCGTGCAGCGGGGCTCACGCTGACCGGCAACGAGCTTCAGGTGCGGCACGGCGTAGAACATGTCGGGGGCGACCTCGGGATACGAGGGTGGCAGCAGGATAAGGATATCCGCCTGGGCGACCTGATACTTGCCTTCCGGCAGCGTGATCCCGGTGAGGATCACGCCCTTCTTCACGCCTTCGATGACCTCGCGAACGGTGATGCCGCGCCCGTCGAGGTAGCGGCGATCCTGACGGGGGAGGAGGCTCATCCCGCACCCCCTTCCGTGGTCTGGGGCACGCCGGTGAAGAAGTGCTCCAGGCCTGCATCCGCGAGGCAGATAAGATCGCTGTCCTTGACCAGGATGTCATCCTTGCCGGGGATCACCTGCCAGACGGCGAACTTGGCGGGATCGACTCCGGCCAGCTTCTTGAGCACGCGTCCGCTGATGACCTTGTGGCCCCACTCGAGGCGTTTGCCATCGATGTCGAAGCGGAAGGATTCCGCGCTCGGGAAGACCAGGAAGCGCTCGACCTGGCCGGGGCGCAGATCCGTGGTTTCCTCGAGGCGCAGCTCCTCGAGTTCGCCGTTGCGCAGCACCTGGAAAACAAGGTGTTCCTCGGCCTTGCGGAAGCCGGCACCCTCGATGATCTGGCGGCCGGTGGGCGTCGGATCGTCGATGACGGCGTCGACGAACTTCAGGTCATGGTCGCCGACCTTGACCTTGTAGGGGCCATGGTCGCGGGGCTTACGGCCGGCCTTCAGGGCAGCCAGGAGATCCTCGATTTCGATCGGTTCGGTAGTCATGGCAGCAAATCCTTTTCTTGTCTGCTCGACACCTGCAGAAGGCGCCTTTAATGGTTCCCCGATGTGGAGTATCTTCAATCATGGCGGAAGATTTCCGTCTGTCAATAAACAATACCCCAAAATGGGGTACTCAATTATTGAGGGCGAGCTATGAGATTGATAGGATTGGATATTGTTGACGATTTCCGCTCTCAGCACGGCCGTGAGACATGGGCCTGGGAGGTCGATGCCTTGATTGTCGAGATCACGAATCGGGCATGGTCAAATGAAGAAGAACTGCGCAGAGACTATCCTTTGGCGGATACTCATCCCCCGAACGTCATCTTCAAGATCGCTGGCGGCAGGGTGTTGGTGGAGTGCCTGGTCCTATTTCAGAAAGGCATAGTCCTTCTGAAGAAGCTGGTCTTGAAGACCGCACAGCAAGCGTCAAAAGCATGTCGGCACACAGGGGACGCAGCATGATGGCTGCGGGGAGGAACGCCATGAAGCCAATTCGTAAACCCAAAGATCATCTGGAAGCGAAGAGCAGGGTCGAAGAACTCATGCTTCAAGTATCTGACGGGAATGCAGAGGCAGTGGATGATCTTGAGGTTCTGGTTGCGCTGATAGAGGCCTATGAGCGGAACAACTTCCCGAACCATATTCCGTCGGCTATCGATGCGATCCGCTTCAGAATAGAGCAACTCGGCATGACGCAAAGGGATCTCGAGCCCTACATCGGCTCCAAGTCTCGTGTCTCCGACGTGATGAACGGTGCTCGCAATCTGTCTACCGACATGATGCGCGCTCTACATGAAGGCCTTGGAATTCCTTACGAGGCCTTGATGAAAAAAAGTGTGCCTGTGAACAGCGAGCAGATTGAAGTCAAAGCGCCTGTTCTCAAAAGGTTGAGAGAAAATGGGCTCAATCTGAAGCAGACGCAGGTCAAGGATTTCTTGAGTGCTGCATTTGGTGGGTGCATAACCCCGGCCCTGAACAGGAAAACCCGCACTCAAAGAGCAAGTGGCAAGACAGATCTATCTGCGCTTCTCATGTGGCAGGCTGCGGTGCTTTCGAGGGCTCGTAGAGAATCTTTTGCGCCTTTTAGTCGCGAAAACATCACCGCGGATTTTCTGCGTTCTTTGGCCCGGTGCAGTAGCAATCCTGACGGTCCGGCTGATGCGATCGCCGCGTTGCGATCCGTTGGTGTCATCGTTGTCGTGTTTCCAGTGCTCCCAGGGACGTTTCTGGATGGTGCGGCAATGTTACTTGATGGCACCACACCCGTCGTAGGCCTTACGCTACGACACGACCGAGTGGATAACTTCTGGTTCACACTGCTCCATGAGATGTCCCATTTGCTTCTTCACCATGAGGCACTGGAAACTCCGGGTCATGCCTTCTTTGACGAGGTCGATCTAAGATCCGAGGATCATCAGGAGCGGGAGGCTGATGACATGGCGCTAAAAAGCCTTATCCCGAGCAGCTGTGCCTCAAGCATTCATAACCCATATGCAAGCACCCAAGACATCCAAGCAGTCGCGAACTGTGCTGGAGTGCATGTTTCCATTGCAGCTGGCCGTTGGCAAAAAGAGCATGAAAACTACAAGAAGTTCTCCAGATTGATAGAGAGAAACACCCTGCGGGAACGTCTCTTGGCGTAAACTTTGGAAAAAGCTCACGATGTGCTTCTGCAATTTACCCGGTTAGGAATGAAGTACCTACCCAAGCCGTTAGTCCCTACCGGAAACTTGATTTTTACGAGGAAGTTCGTATATTATGTCAGCAGTTGGGTTCAAGGAGGCGAAGAGACGTGTGATCCAGGCGCTCAGGCAAGGCACGTTCCAGCATGAAGCGCGCCGCGAGATTGATACCAAAAACCTGCTCCAGATCGGGCAGATAACGCCAGGTGATCTCGCTGACATTGTCAAGCGGTGCAGCGGCCAGCACCACGAGCGCTCACCACATCACACCGTCGCCGGCGTCGATGTCCACATCCTTCGGCGAGACGGCTGGTATGTGAAGTTCTACTTCGTCGATCCGGACACCGTTTTCATCAGCGTCCATCAGTGAGGCAGCCATGAAACTCTACAAAGTCGGCGAAAAGTCGAAGGCGATCTGCGAGGACTGCGGCGCGCTGGTCTCCACGACCTTTGCTTACCGAAACGTCCCATTCGATGACGGCAAAGGGGAGGTGAAGGACGTGCTCGCTGCCGTTTGCGACCAGTGTGATCGCGTGGTCGCACTACCGGCACAATCTACGCCGGCCGTTCGCCGCGCTCGCGAGATAGCTGACGTGCCCCTTGAGGTGATGCTCTCGGCTCCCGACATGGACCTCCTCGATCTCGCCACTTGGCGGATCGATCCCGAGTCGGGCTCCCGGTTCAGAAAGCCGCTTCTCGCCTATTACATCCAACGCCTGTCGAGCGATCCCGGGGCGATTTTACGGCTTCAGGCGAAAGCGGCGAAAGCGTCTGTCCGCAGGCGGGCGATATCGCAATCGGTGACCATCCCGAAGCGCCGTCTGTCGGTGAAGGTTGCGCCGAGAACGGATGCTTCGATCCAAGAGTTGATGAAAGCGTCAGGCCTCAAGAAAAGTCACCTGATCCGCGGTATCGTGTACGAGATCGAGGAAGACATTGTCCGGCCAGACAAGCCCAAGGATCTCCAGAAGTTGCGCGAAATCGCCATGGTCGTGACATCCTGAGCCTGCCGATGAACTTGATGACCTGCGACAGCAAGTTCCTCTCCCGCATCCTCCGCCACGAACCAGAGTTGATGGATATTCGGTAATCCCCCGGATCTTAAGGGGGTGCGGTCCAGGAAAAAATTTTGTGCAGTCTGAAGGATGAAAGGGTAAGTTTTTTTCAGGAATGTGTCTTTCGGGAACAATCACGATGCAGCAGCCGTGATCGCACAAGGGATAGAGACGCGAGGGAGATCGGCTTTGCGGGCCATTCTGGCCCTCGTGGGGTTAGTGTTCGTGCTGATTGGCGCATCAGTTACAGCTGAAACACCGCGCCTCGTGCCACAGATCGGGCTCATGAGCGTCTTTCCGAAACAAGTCGCCATCGACCCCAATGGGGGCACACGCCTGCTCATTGTTAATGATGGCGGGCGTGTCGATGTCCTTGACATCGTCAACCCTCATCGACCGATCAAGACGGCAGAAATTCAGGCCGGAGCACTCGATGCACACTTCAACCCCTCCGGCGACCGCATCGTCTCCGGCGGTGCCGACGGAACCCTACGGCTGTGGCATCTCGACGGCACCGAGGCTGCGGCGCCCTTCGTGGGGCACGAGGCCGGTGTCAATAGCGTCGCCTTCAGCCCCTCCGGCGACCGCATCGTCTCCGGCGGTGCCGACGGAACCCTACGGCTGTGGCATCTCGACGGCACCGAGGCTGCGGCGCCCTTCGTGGGGCACGAGGCCGGTGTCAATAGCGTCGCCTTCAGCCCCTCCGGCGACCGCATCGTCTCCGGCGGTGCCGACGGAACCCTACGGCTGTGGCATCTCGACGGCACCGAGGCTGCGGCGCCCTTCGTGGGGCACGAGGCCGGTGTCAATAGCGTCGCCTTCAGCCCCTCCGGCGACCGCATCGTCTCCGGCAGCGACGACGGAACCCTACGGCTGTGGCATCTCGACGGCACCGAGGCCGCGGCACCCTTCGTGAGGCACGGTCACTCGGTCCATAGCGTCGCCTTCAGCCCCTCCGGCGACCGCATCGTCTCCGGCAGCGAAGACGGAACCGTGCGGCTGTGGCATCTCGACGGCACCCAGGCTGCGGCACCCTTCGAGGGGCACGGTGAATGGGTCAATAGCGTCGCCTTCAGTCCCTCCGGCGACCGCATCGTCTCCGGCAGCGACGACGGAACCCTACGGCTGTGGCATCTCGACGGCACCGAGGCCGCGGCACCCTTCGTGGGGCACAAGAGCTCAGTCCTGAGCGTTGCCTTCCGCCCCTCTGGCGACCGCATCGTCTCCGGCGGTGCCGACGGAACCATACGGCTGTGGCATCTCGACGGCACCCAGGCCGCGGCGCCCTTCGTGGGGCACGAGGCCGGTGTCAATAGCGTCGCCTTCAGCCCCTCCGGCGACCGCATCGTCTCCGGCAGCGACGACGGAACCCTACGGCTGTGGCATCTCGACGGCACCGAGGCCGCGGCACCCTTCGTGAGGCACGGTCACTCGGTC
>NZ_JBQQXJ010000032.1:0-21288 GCF_052266595.1 Antarctobacter jejuensis
TTCAAAGCCAGTTCCGAAGCCGCCAAGAAAACAAGAAAGGAGACGCCGGCATTGACCACAACATGACCGCCGAGGAATAAACAAGGGTGGGTCAAATCTCGGTGAAAAAACCGGGTCACTTCTCAGCGGAAATCAACAGTCTTGGAATTGCAACACTCCGAAGGAGCTGCTGGCGGCGACAGGAAAGACCGATCCGATCGCATCGCCGGAATGCGTGCCACACATGTCAATGCCTGTCCGCCCCATGGAGTTCCGGGCGCCCCGGTCGTCATGACGCGCTACTACCTTCCCGTCGTCTTCGGAGCGCTTCTGCTAACCTTCTGGGGAGTCCCGACGCGCAGGAGATCGCGGCTGGGGTCGCGATCTTCCTCTTCGGCATGCTAATGCTCGAAGATGGGGTCAAGCTGTTCGGCGGTGGTGCGCTGGTGCGGATTGTCGAACGCGCGACAGGCTCGACAGTCCGCGCGGTCTGGTTCGGGATACTCTCGACTACGCTCCTGCAGTCCAGTTCGTTGGTTTCGGTCATTACCATCTCGTTCCTCAGCGCCGGACTGATCTCGCTCATCGGGGGCGGTTACAGCATCAAAGCCAATCAGTGGCGAAAACCCACTTCGTGCGCACCACGGACTTCGGGCAAGGCTTCGATCTCACAGGCACCGCGAAAGACCGGTTCGGGGAAGCTGCGTTGCGGCGATGGGCGGCCCGGCGAAAGGCGGCCCAGGTCCGCCCCCGACGCCGCAAGCCTGAGATGCATTCGAAGTCGGCAGTGCGCCTTCAGGCATTCTTCAACACGACATCAGGATGGCTCGATCCAGCGCCGGGACCCAGGCATTCGATCGATTAGATTTCGCGAACGAATGCGCCCCGAAATGACGTTGCGTGAATAGCGTCTCGGGGAGTGGTTTAGGAGTTAGCGTTCACCTGCTTCTTCATAGCTGATGTCGCTCGTTCACTGGGCGGCGATCATCGCCGCCACGTCGGTATCGTTGCACATGGCAGTCAGCTTTTCCACCGGCATTTAGCGGCGTGAGACGGCCCACTCATCATTTGCTCCAGCATGAGCGCGCCGACAAGGCGAACGACGGCCTCCCGGTTCGGAAAGATCCCGACGACGTTGGTTCGGCGATCGTTCGACGTGGTTGCGCGGTGCCACTGGCACCATGGTCACGTCTTTCCATTGCTCTTGGCGATCACCCCTGGAAGGTCGATCATGGTCTCGGACATCGTGCTTTCCTTCATTGTCATCGGTCTTTGAACAACCTCAGACTACGAAGAAGCGCGGTGGCCGCCAGCCACGCCGCGCGCTGCGCGGCGCCAATGGCTTCGCACGCGGCCTCCTACACCATCTCCCGAGGCACAACCCTTTCCTGCAGGACCTTCATGGTATAGGAGGCCAGTCGGCACTGAGAAAAGCAGGTTTATGTTCGACAATTCTGAGAATTCTGAGCAACCCCGAGAAACGCGCGCGTCGAAAGACTGGGTCAAGATACTTTCAAACTACCGCGAACCCAGCACTTATCGCAGCGCGTACGAACTTGCAGTCACCGTCGGACCTTTCCTTCTTTTGTGGAGCATCGCGTGGTGGTCTTTGTCGGTCAGCTACTGGCTTACCTTCGCAATTTCCCTGGTCAACGCAGCCTTTCTTCTACGCCTTTTTGCCATCCAGCACGACTGCGGGCACGGGGCGTTTTTCAAGAATCGGACTGTCGGCGATTGGCTCGGGCGGGTGCTGGGCGTGCTGACTCTGACGCCCTATGATGTCTGGCGGCGAACGCATTCAATTCACCACAGCTCCTCCGGGAACCTCGGGCGGCGCGGAATTGGTGATATTCACACATTGACGGTCGCGGAGTACCAGGATCTGACGCCGCTCAACCGCTTGATGTACCGGCTTTACCGAAACCCCATAGTGTTATTTGGTTTCGGCCCGGGATACCTGTTCCTGTTTCAAAATCGCTTGCCTTTGGGCCTCATGGCCAGCGCCCGGTATTGGGTCAGTGCCATGGCCACCAATGCAGCTATCCTTGTTGGGTTGCTGATCATCATGTATTTTGGCGGCTTGATGCCGATCCTGCTGATCTTCCTGCCCACGACACTTCTGGCGGCAACCGCTGGGATGTGGCTGTTTTACGTGCAGCATCAATTCGAGGACACGCATTGGGACGTCGAAGAAGACTGGCAACTGCATGACGCCGCTCTTCGAGGCAGTTCGCATTACGTGCTTCCGCCGTTGCTGCAATGGCTGAGCGCCAATATCGGAATTCACCATGTCCATCACCTTTATAGCCGTATTCCGTTCTATCGACTGACCGAGGTGCTGCGCGATCACGCGGAACTTGCCGAAGGCAATCGGATGACGATCAGGGAAAGCCTTGGTAACGCACGGCTGCATCTCTGGGATGAAAGGACTCAACGTCTGCTGTCGTTTTCGCAGGCTCAAGCTCGTTATCGCTAAGTCAGACAAGGTCAGGCACCAGATTTGTGAGATGCCCTTCGAAGCCAATATTTACCATTGGGATGAAGGATGGCGCGCGGTGCAGGAATGTCAGTAATGTTTCGGACACTACCTGTTCACAGGCTGCTCAAATTTGCTGCTGCTGCGAATGGCCGGTCCGGTGAAGCTGCTATGCGGCGCCTAACCAAAGGGCGAATGGCGTCTTTGGGTGGCTCCTGCATTGCAAGAGTTTTCTGGTGGTTTTTGCGGTCGTTTTTGTCAGTACTGTCGTCTGTTCGGCCTGTTTATGCGGTGGTGTTCCGCTGGCCTTGATGAATTCCGCGAGCGAGGTTCCAATCGGCTCATCGGCCTCGAAGGGCCGCTGCCATTCCCGGAGTGTCCTTGCTCTTGGTTGACTTACTTCCGCATCATCACTTCAACGTCTTGCATCTATTGGCGGCTGGCGCGGTCAGAACGCGGGCTGCCGGTATTCCTGTTTCTTTGTCAGCATTGCCCAGATGGCCCGTGCCGCTTTGTTCGCCATGGCGGTCGTTGCCAATCGGAATGGCTTGTCTGCAATGATCTTCGCCGTCCACAGATCAACCTTTTCCGGCGCACGTTTCGCCATCACCGCGCGCGATGTCATGCCGACGACCAGAAGCTTGCGAATGTAGCGGTCACCCTGCTTGGTGATCTTGCCAAGACGTTCCTTGCCGCCGCTGGATTTGTTGAGCGGGGTGAGCCCAAGCCACGCCGCCAGGTCACGTCCGGTTCGGAACTGTTTTGCATCGCCAATCGTTGCGACAATCGCTGACGCCGTGATCGGCCCGATGCCAGGCATGCGCATCAATCGGCGTGCGTCTGCACTCAGCAGGGCATGTTGCTCGATCATCTTCGAATAGCCTTCGATGCGTTCGTTCAGGCCGATGAACTGATAGCATTGGATACCGAGCATGCCGTTGGCGATCTCGGGCATGTCCGGGTGATCGCCAGCCAGGTGACGCTTCGCGAAAGCTGTCACCGCTTCGATCCCGATCGGCAGGATATGCCCAAACTCGCGCAAGAGGCTGCGTATCATATTGGCCAGTTGGGTGCGCTGCCGGACGGCCAGGTCGCGGGTCCGATGGAGTGAAAGGATAGCCTGCTGTTCCTCCGTTTTGATCTCGACGAAGCGCATGGTCGGGCGGCGGACCGCTTCACAGATCGCCTCCGCATCCACGGCGTCGTTCTTGCCGCGCTTCACATAGGGTTTGACGTATCCGGCGGGCATGAGCTTTACGTCGTGACCAAGCTTGCGCAGCTGGCGTCCCCAGTGATGGGACGATCCGCAGGCTTCCATTCCGACCGTGCAAGGTGGCAGCGTCTCAAAGAATGCGAGCATCTTCGCGCGTTTGATGGCCTTATTGAAGATCACGCGGCCGTTCTCCGAAATGCCGTGCACCTGAAAAACGTCCTTGGCCAGATCGAGGCCGACTGTCTTTACTGTCATTGGGTGGCTCCTTTCCTTGCAGTCGTTGACAACTGCACTTTGGCACATTCGATGCCGGTGGAGCAGGAGCCACCCACCTCATCCGCTCAGGGCCGTTCATGTCACTCCGGAGCAAGTCGGGGACCGTCCTTGGCCGTGGAGCATCCGTACGGCAGCATCGTTTTCCAGTGACCTGCCACGGGATTTTTCCTCCACCTGCGATTAGAGTCCGACCCGATGCGCGACGAGCTGCTCAACGAGACCATGTTCCGCAATCTGGCTCACGCTCGTGTTGTGATCGCGGCCTGGGCCGCCGACTACAACAACGAGCGCCCGCACTCGGCCTTGGATTACCAGACCCCGGCTGACTATGCCCGAACCCTGAACACCGCAATCGCCCGCCCCGCCGCGCGAGATGAAAGCTCCGCGCGCCGGGCGATTGCTCAACCCGCGCCGATTGGCGTAAACACCAACGGGGCTCAAATCGCGGCTGGATGAAAGTTCAGTGGCAGGTCACAAAGACCAAAATCGGCAAGTGGCAACCGCCTATTTGGCGGCGTGGCCAATTGCCGGCCAACAGCGACTCTTGCATTTCGTGATATGACGCTTTCGTGAGTTGCCAAGAGAACGTGCCTGGGGCATCGATTTTGACATGATAAGGCGTTGGCTTGCTTTCCTTCTTGTTGCCTTGGCGGGCGTGCTGGTCGTGATCTCTCCGGTCGTGGTGCAGGCCTCCTCGGGGGGGCTTGAATGCGTCCAATTGGTGGTTGATCAGCAGCACGGGGCTACCGCCACTGATGAACTTGCGCATCACATTGACATGTCGACGCCTGACCAGACGGGGCTTGGCGTTGCTGATACCTGTTACGAATACGGATGCCTGTCCGATCTGACGTTCTCATTTGGCATCGGCCCCGCAGTGTTTTTCGAGACGCGGATGCCAAACGCCTGGGACGTGACAGATCGGGTTGATCAATCCGGGCCTCTTGGCCTCCGGCGTCCTCCGAAAGCCTGATTGACGTAGCGCGGGTGCAAAGCGCGCCCAAACCGTTGATCCTTTCGGAGCTTATCCATGAAATACTGTTTCGCGGCTGTTGTGCCGCTGGTGCTTGCGGGCTGTGCGAAGCCGCTTGCGCTGCCTGACGAGGGTGCGTTGAGTCGCGCCGCCGACCCTACTTTTGTTTCTGCTGAAGTCCCAGGACCATCCGTGGCCTACACGCCGCATCCCATTGCCGACCCTCGGGATTGGCGGCAACTGAACGACGCGCAGGCGCCGGGAGGTGGCACATGAGGGCTTTGGCCTGTCTTGGTGCGCTGGCCTTACTTGCCGCCTGCACAGATCAAGCTTTGGTACAAAGTGCTTCGGACCCGCAGGCGGGCTTTTCCTTTGTTGCGGGCGGTGTCGAGCGGTCCACTGGTGCGAAGGCCGTATGGGCGCAGACCAGCGCCGAGGTCGCGGCAAATGAGGCCCGTGCAAAATCCCTAATCGCTGGTAAGACCATCGGGGCCGAAACTGCCGTGCAAGTGGCGCTGATGAACAACCGCGCCCTTCAGGCGGCCTATGCCGATCTGGGCCTGTCGGCGGCGGATCTTTGGGAGGTGGCGCTTGGTCCACGCCCATCGCTGGAGGTCGGCATCAGTGGCATCGGCGAGGCCGGTCTTGTCCGGTCGCTGGAAGCGACTGTGACTGGGGCGATCCTCGAGATCGCGACGCGCAAACCCCGCACGCGACTGGCCGAGACGCACTTCCGCCAGGCTCAGATGCGGGCGCTGGCCGAAACCGTAGCCTTGGCTGCGGAGACTCGGCGCGCCTGGATTGACACGGTATCGGCCTTTGAACGCTCTGCCCTGATTGGCCTCGCGCAGGGGACAGCTGAGGCGGCTTCGGAACTGGCAGCCGAACTCGGCAGAACAGGAGCCATGAACCGGGCCGATCAAGCACGGGAATACGTCTTGACCGCCGAGTTGGCCGCCGAGCGCACCGAGGCACGGCTGGAAGCCCGGCTTGCCAAGGAAAAACTGACTCGGCTCATGGGGCTGTATGGTTCGGGGATCGAATTTTACGTCCCCAATCGTTTGCCGTCGTTGCCGGGTCGGCTTCCCGGGCGCAGCGATGCGGAGCGGCTGGCGCTGGAGCACCGGACTGACCTTGCCATTGGTCGGTTGGAGTTGCTGGCCATCGCACAGCAATACCGGCTGACCATGCAAACGCGCCGCATTGCCGGTGCCGAGATCACGGCAGGGGCAGAAATAGAACGCTCCGACAAGGGCGAGACCGATGTCGCGGGCATTCTGCAAGCGAGTTTGGAGATCCCATTGTATGATCCGGGGCCGCTTACCTCGCGCCGGGGGGCGCTGGAATACAGCCGCGCGGCACACGTGCTGGCGCAAAATGCGATCAACGCCCGGTCCGAGGCGCGATCGGCCCATGCCGCCGTTACAGGTAGCTATAGCATAGCAAGGCATTGGCGGGACGAGGTTCTGCCGCTGCGTCGGGAAATCGATCGCGAGGCGCTGAAATCCTACAACGGCATGCTCTCCTCGACCTTCGATCTGATCATCGATGCCCGGGAAGGGCTTGAGGCACAGCTGTCCGCGGCGGAGGCCAAGGCCGAATACTGGCGCGCCGAATCCGACCTGAAAACAGTAATCTGGGGACCGCTCACTGGAGGTGATGAATGAACCGCCGTCAATTGTTGGCTGGTGGCGCCGGGGCCGTACTGGCCTCTGCCGCCGCAGCCGAAACCCGCTTCCGTGACCTGCCCGAGGCGGCATTTACAGACTCGCCCTATACGCAGGTGCCAGACCGCCCGACATCAGGTCACGAATACAATCCGGTCGTGACTCTCAACGGCTGGTCGCTGCCGTGGCGGATGAACGGCAACGTAAAGGAGTTCCACCTTGTGGCGGAACCGGTCGAACGGATCATGGCCGATGGCATGATGGCGCGGCTCTGGGGGTACAACGGTCAGTCCACAGGCCCGACCATCGAGGCGGTCGAAGGCGAGCGCGTCCGCATCTACGTCACCAACCGCCTGCCGGAACATACTTCTGTGCACTGGCACGGGCTGATCCTGCCCTCCGGGATGGATGGCGTGGGCGGCCTCAGCCACCCGGCGATCCCTCCCGGTAAAACTTACGTCTACGAATTCGACCTGACCAAGTCCGGCACCTTCATGTACCACCCGCATGCGGACGAGATGGTGCAGATGGCCATGGGTATGATGGGGCTGTTTATCGTGCATCCGCGCGACCCGGCCTTCATGCCTGTAGATCGCGACTTTGCCTTCTTGCTGGCGGCCTATGACATCGACCCGGGCACCTACATCCCCCGCGTGGCCGAGATGACAAACTTCAACATGTGGACCTGGAACAGCCGGATCTTCCCGGATATCGATCCGCTCGTTGTGAACAAAGGCGACAGGGTGCGGGTGCGCTGCGGCAACCTGACCATGACCAACCACCCGATCCATATGCATGGCTATGATTTCGAAGTGACCTGCACGGACGGCGGTTGGGTGCCGAAATCCGCCCGCTGGCCGGAGGTCTCGATCGACATTCCCGTGGGCGCCATGCGCGCCTACGAGTTCGATGCGGTACACGAGGGCGATTGGGCGATCCACTGCCACAAGTCGCACCACACGATGAATGCGATGGGGCACGATCTGCCGACCTTCATCGGCACGGACAAGCGCAAGCTGACTCAGATGATCCGTCGCCAGACGCCAGGCTACATGCCCATGGGCAGCGCAGGTATGGCCGACATGGGCGAGATGTCCATGGAGTTGCCGGACAATACGGTGCCGATGATGACTGGCTGGGGACCCTATGGGCCATTGGAGATGGGCGGCATGTTCTCGGTGGTGAAAGTGCGCGAGGGCATCGCCCGCGACAACTATGCTGACCCCGGATGGTACGTGAACCCGCCCGGAACTCAGGCCTGGGAATGGACCGGAACGCTTCCCGAGGTGTCCCGAGCCGACAACCCTGCCACGCAGTTCACCCCAAAATCGCACCTCACCCACGATTACTGACCCCACGCCCAAACCAAGGGCAAATGCAAAGGTACTAAAACATGAAAACCCTTTTCGCTCTGACCTTCGGCTTGCTTGCCGCCAGTGCCTTGATGGCCCAGGACGCAATGCCCATGAGCGCAGGCACCATCACCAAGATCGACACCAAGTGGAACAAGGTCACAATCGACCATGGCCCGTTGGAGAACCTTGGTATGCCCGCGATGAAGATGGTTTTTGGCTATTCCGATGGCATGATGGACGGCCTCGCCGAGGGAGCCAAGGTGGCGTTCGTCGCCGACCGCGTGAATGGAAAGCTGACGGTGACGGAAATCACAACCGAGTGACTGAGCACCGGAGCGACGAAGACTTGCGCCGGATCAAGGTCGATGGCCCGGATCCGGCGCATGCTTTGTGCAAACGAAACTGACTGAAGGAGGATGTCATGCGCTATTTCTTGGTTCCGATGATGCTCTTCGCCCAACCGGCCTTGGCCGATCGCGGAGAGGCTTTTGGCTACATGATGGACGGGTACGGCCACGGCATCGGAATGATGTTCGGGCCGGTGCTTTGGCTCATTGTTCTGGGGCTGGTGGTGGCCGGTGTCATCTGGTTTATCCGGCAACCCATCAATTCGGCTTCCGAAAGGGTGTCTGGGGGCGCCATGGCCGAACTTGATATGCGCCTGGCCCGAGGTGACATCGACGCCGAAGACTACGCCGCCCGCAAAAAGCTGCTGGCTGACTGAACAGCGCGGCCATGGCCCGGAAAGAGAAGCGCCCCGTCACCACGACGGGGCGCATTTTTCATTTGCGATACGTGGAGTGGCAAGCCTTGCAGGTTCCCCCCAACTGGCGGAGGGCCAGGCCGAGTTCCGCCTTCGAGGTCACCGTTCCGGCAAGGGATTCAGCAGTGGTTTCCGCGTCCGAGGCCAGCGCGGCGAAGTGCTCCCACCGCTCCCAGATGATCGGCAGGGCCTCGGACTTGGGGTCGTCGGCGCGCGCCTCGAACATCGGGGTAACCTGGGCGGACTGCGCCGCGACTTCGGTCAGGGCGGCATTGGCGACAGTGGCATCGAAGGCTGCTTTCCCCTTGGCCATGGCCCCGAGAATTTTCATCTGATCACCGATGGTCGTCATCACCATCATTCGTGCCATGACATCCTTGTTCTTGACGCCACCATGCGCCAGCGCAGCGGTACCGAGCGCGACAAGTGCCAGCGCAATTACAGTTTTTTTCATAGGTCCCTTTTCCTCTTCGGGTTGGGTGAGAAAGTGTGGAAGCCTTCAGGCCACCTCGATCCAGGTGTTCATGCCGGACGCCGCATGCGCGAGCATGTGGCAATGGAAAAGCCACTTACCGGGGTTGTCCGCGGCAAAGGCGATCTCCAGCGGTTCGTTCGGGATCGACAGGATGGTATCGCGTAGCGGACCCATCGAACCATCCGCATACACTTCTCTGAAGTGCATGCCGTGCAGATGCATTGCGTGAGGAAAGACCGTGCGATTTGTCAGGGTCACCCGCGCCACCTTGCCTCGTTGCAGCCGCGCAAAGGGCGTGTCCGACATCCCGGCCTGGCCTGAAAGTGCCCAGAACTGGCCGCGTTCGATCAGGGCGCGGAAATCAAGGGTCTCGCCTTCGAAATTGGCCTTCTCCATTCCGGCCATGGCCCCGCCCTCCATCACCATGTCGAAGTGGCGAGCTCCGGTCAGGTCCGGCAGCGTGGTGTTCGGATTGGCGGGTAACGGTACGGGTGGTTCGGTGCGCGGTTCGGTACCTTCGGAAACTGTCAACTCGACCAGAGCCTGCCAACTTTCATCGTCCATTGCCATCAATACCCCGGCAGCCATGCCTTGGGTGGCGGTCACGTCCACGACCAGGTCAGCGCGCTGCGCAGGCGCAAGAAGGATCTCTTGGGTGATCTCTTGCGGTGTCTCCAGCGGCATGCCGTCCAGCGCCACGATCCAGCCGATCATGCCCTGAAGGCGCAATGCAAAAATCCGGGCATTGGCGGCATTGATCAATCGCAGGCGGAGACGTTCGCCGCGTTTCGCCGCCATGCCGAAATCATAGCGGCCATTGACACCCACAAGGTTCCCTGTCCGGCCACCATGACTCATCATCATCGGCTGATTGAAAGGTTCGAAGAAGCCACCGCTCTCCGGGTCCAGAAGCCAGTCGTCCAGCATCAGGACTTCATCGCGGTCAACGTCCGGCGGCGAGGTTTCGTCGATGATCAGCACGCCGGACAGTCCCCGCCCGACCTGTTCCATCGAATTCGTGTGCGCGTGATACCAGTAGGTGCCTGCATCTGGTGCCGCAAAGTCGTAGTCGAACGTGTCCCCGGGGGCGACAGGCGCCTGCGTCAGGCCGGACACGCCGTCCATGGCATTGTCGATACGAATGCCGTGCCAGTGGATCGAGGTTGGCACTTCCATTGCATTGACCAATTGCCGGGTCACGCGCCCACCCTGCGGCACCCGGATTAGAGGGCCGGGGATGGTGCCGTCGTACGACCAGACTTCGGTCGCGGGGAAGCCCTCGGGGGCGATTTGAACGGTGGTCTTGCGGGCGGTCAGCTTTTCAGGCGCGGCCCATGCGGGGCGGGCGCTGGTCAAGGTCGCCGCGCCAAGGCCCGCGCAGAATGCCCTGCGGGAAACATTCATCGTCATGTCCTCAGTTGATGCCATTGGCCCGCTGAAGCTCGCGGACATATGTGATGATCCCTGCCACGTCTGCCTTTGTCAGTCCGTCTTGTGCAGGCATGTCGCCAAACTTCCAGTGATGCGCCCGGACGCCGTTTTGCACGGCCAGGAAAAAGGCCATGTCGCCATGATGGCTTGGCTCATAAATCTTGTGAACGAGGGGCGGACCAAAGCCGGTCTTGCCTGTAGCATCCGTGCCGTGGCAGGCAGCGCAAACTGCGTCGAACGCCCGTTTGCCCAACTGCGCCTCAGCCGAAAGGCTGTCGGGAAGAGAAACCGTGAGGATTGGGGCTCCTGCGGCTGGAGGTGGGGCCGCGGCTTTTTGAGAGGTGCTGCTGCCTTGCGTCACGTAGATGCCAACAGCGAGTGCGAGGGCTGCGCCCCCGGCAAGGATCATCTTCTTCATTGGATATTCCTATCGTCGCGCAGATGCGCTGATCCGATCGACCCGGCGGGCAATGCCGGGCAAATTCACAGGGTCAGGGGCGCAGTCGTGGCGGCGGCAGGTCTATCGGACTATCGGTGCCAGACAGGACATCGGGGATAGGCAATCCGTGCCGCATGGAGAGCGTGCCTGCAGCAAGCTGCGGCAAGATCGAGGCCGGCAGGACCATCGCGGCACATCCCGTGAGATGCGGACAGATGTGGCCATTTGCCCAGCTTTCCTGTGCGACAGCGGCCGTGTCAGAGCATTCCGGGCAATCGGCCATGTGAGTGGACACCGCCGACCCATCCATCGAGCCATGCGCCATCGCTGACCCGGGCAGGGACAGTAAGGCGAAAAAGCCGGTCAGGAGCAGGACGATGAAAAGGCGCACAGGGTCTCCGGTCTTCTGTAGCCCGGACTGTGCCGCATTCAGCGGTGTGGGGTCAAGCCGGCCCGCTTCACGCCTTTGAAAGGTCAGCCCGCCAGCGCCCGCGACCCCATCCAGAGGCCGATGGCGACCATCATGACGTTTTCGGTCAGCGAAACGAAGCCCAAAGGCACATTGGACGATCCGCCGACACAGGCACATTTCAGCGCGCGCTTGTCGATATAGACTGCCTTGAAGACGCTAATCGCACCGATCCCGCCGATCACCAACGCCACCGGCACCGACAACCAGGTCAACGCCCCGGCCGTCATCAGGATGCCCGCCAAAGCCTCACTAATTGGGTAAATCTTCCCGTAGGGCACCCAGCGCTGTGCCAGCAAGTCGTAGTTCAGAAACATGGTCGAGAAGCTCTCGATATCCTGCAGTTTCTGGATCGCGAGGATCGCCATGGACAGAGAGATGAACCACTCAGCGGCACGGATGGTGAAAATCGTCCCGTACTGGTGCCAGGAGAGCCCGAGTGCCAGCAGCGCCGCAACTGAGAAGATCGCTACTACGGGCTGGTAGCTGAGATCGCTCTGTTCGTCCTTTGGCGGATCGATATCGAAATGCACACGCAGATCGTCATAGCCACCGATACGTTCGCCATTGATGAAGGTCTGCGGCGTTGTGCTGACGCCGTGTTTTTCCTTGAAGGCCTGGGTCTCCTTGTGCGTCTCAAGATGACGGTCATCTACCGCATAGCCCCGCCGTTCCAACAAGTCCTTGGCCTTCAGCCCAAAGGGACAGATGTGGTCCGGCATAACCATGCGGTAGAGCGTGGCGGTTTTCGTGTCCTTGGGCATCACCGGTCCCCTTCACAGCTGTACTGCCCGCGGAACCCGGCGCTATACACCGGTCCGGCGGCGACGATCATGTCCTGTAAGTCGTCGCCCTTGCGGATCTCGGCGGTCAGAGGGTTGGCCGCAAAAACCGTCGTCTGTGCGTCGTCGGATTGCAGCTCGAGCCTTACGAGATCGCCACTGATTTTCATCAGGGCCGCATCTGCGCCCACGGCCAACACGGCCGGGCTGGTTTCTGTGTAGGTGAAGCGGCAGGTTGCACCATTGGGCAGGCCGTGCACGATGTCACCCTCAGCCAGGAACTCCGGGTCGACCTTGGCGACCACCTCGGTAGCGAGGGCTTCTTCGGCGCTAACGACCCGCGACGCCGGTGTAGTAGGCGCAGGCGCGGCCTCGCCATTCGCAGAAATGTCGGCGATCAGAAAGCGCATCTCCGCGATTTCCTTTTCCTGTGCGTAGATGATGTCTTCGGCCATGGAACGCACGCGCGGGTCGGTAATCTTGGCGCGCGAGGACGTCATGATGGCGATGGAATGGTGTGGGATCATCGCCCGCATAAAGGATCGATCCTGCACAGTAACTTGGCTGCGTACCAGCCACAGGCTGAGGGCAAACGCCACAACCGACCCGACGAAGATCGCGGTATTCAACGCCTTGTTCGTATACATCCCCAGCATGAAGGCCAGCATGATGAAGGCCATCACCGCCCCCATTAGGATCGCCATGTAGGTTCGCGTCTCAGAGAAGAATACGTGCCCCAGGAGGTAGGTGTTCAGATACATCAGTATGAACATCACGACGGTGGATGTCGCGATCATGGCAAAGAACTTGCTGTACTTCATCGGGCGTTTCCGTGGCAGGTCGGTTTCGTGATTAACAACCCTCCAGCGGCGGAGGGTTCCTGCCGGTGCGTGAATTCCTCCGAAATCCGTTGTTTCCGGGGAACATTTTTCTGTCTCAGGGGTATTTCACGTGAATTTGAGTAGGGTTCCCGGCATCGGTCCGCGTGTCATGAAGGGGATCAAGAAAGGACTGCCATGACTGATTCCACCCGCCGTCAGATGCTTGCTGGTCTTGCCGCGACGCTGGCCACACCGGCGCTCTCACACCAGGTCCAGTTGCCCGACAGATTCAATCCGACCTTGGTGAGCACCGGACGCAGCGACTGGCTGCCCGGAGAGATCCACGTGGTGCCGGACGAGTTCTATCTCTACCTGATGTACGAGATGGGTTCGGCGATGCGCTACGGAGTGGGTGTCGGGCGCAGGGGTTTGTACGAGCCCGGCGTCTTTACCGTCGCGCGCAAGGCCAAATGGCCGTGGTGGCGACCGACGCCCGCCATGATCCGGCGCGAACCTGGAAAATACGCCAGATACAAGAACGGCATGAAAGGCGGCCCGAACAATCCATTGGGGGCACGGGCGCTATATCTATACGACGACCAAGAGCGAGACACATACCTGCGCATTCACGGGACGAATTCGCCCACGACCATCGGCAGCGCCGTGTCGAACGGCTGTGCCCGACTCACGAACGACCACGTCAAAGACCTGTACGAACGTGTCCCTATCGGCACCCGCGTTACTCTGCACCCCAAAGTGACAACCGCATAAGAGGTTCGAATCAATTTGATTCACAGATCCTCCAGCCCGAAACAAGCTGGAAAAGCCGGATCGGCCTCACGGAAAATCGGATCGTCTGGGCTGTAACGCCAGGCAATGCCGAAGATCAGGTGCGTGGCCTCGGTTTCTTGGGCCTCATAGCCACAGGTAATCACCACCCAATGCATCATCTGGCCCTTAAGTAAAAACCGAGAGTGGCTTCGCAGTGTGTACTCAAGCATTCATCCGTAGTCTCGGATCGTCGAGTATCGCGATGCCTGACGTTCTAATTCTTCCCCACGCGGACAGCGCTGAGCGCTTGGATGTCTGAAGCGCTCAGCTTAATCTCCGGTGCCTGCACCACTCCATTCAGTGGGCAGTGCGCAAGGGTTAGAAGCAGTCGAACCACCGAAGAGCAGTTTGGAGAAGATGGTCGTAGTCACCAGATGTCGCTTCTTTCCTGAATCTGGTTAGCTAATCCCGGTCAAGGCCCGCGTTACTCCCGGCCCTTGTGCAACTCGCAAGAACCGCGGAGGCGCTTCCGTCCTCGCCTGTGAGTTGCACCTTGATGTGTGGGTATTTGATTTCCATTCGCGTTGACTCCTTGTGATTAAAAGAGGCTCTTTGCCTCCTCTCCGAAAAGGTGGGCTCCTTTTCCCAAGGGAGAAACTGGTTTGGTGTGGCGTATCGTGGGCAAAAATTTCGAGTACTGCAGGGGCGAGGAACAACATGGTGTTGCCGCTGTTTCGGCGGGAGTGGACGGACGCTCAGGGAAGCGGAATCCGGATTGTTCAGCAACGACCGTTTCGATTGTCGGCTGAACATACAATCGGGACGATGAAGGAAAATGGTCGACCGCAACAGCTTGGGCTTCTCTGCGAGGGAATTGGCAATCTGCATCGGTGGCCGCTGGCACGATGTCTTCAAGTGCCCTCTGCCGTCCGAAGCTCGGCGATGTCGATATGAAAGAAGCCGATCGGGTAGCGTTTGCAGCGCTGCTTCTTGGGCTTGTCGCCGTCCATTTCCGGCAAGCGAGAGATGCCATGTCGCTGAAGGCATCGATGCAGAGACGAGCGCGTGAGAAGTGGGATCGTCGGCTGCAAGGCATAGAGACAGTCGTCCAGCGGAAGCAACGTGTGCCGACGGAAGGCGACGACCATGGCTTCCTCCTCCTCACTGAGGACGGTTGAGCGCGGCTCCGTCGGCGCGGTCTTCTTGTCCTCGACTGTGCGCCGTTTCCGCCACTTCGCGACCGTCGTCGGATTAATGCCGAGCTCTCTGCTCAACTCCGCGGTCGAAGCTTGCGATCGCTGTATTGCTGCTCGGACGGCGTGCGTGGTCGTGGCGCTCCCGTGACGAACTTGTCCCATAGTGCTTCCTTCCATTCCAACGAATGGATCGCACCATCAAACCGTGGGATCAAACACCTAAGGTAACTCCTGGGTAATTCACTACGTCCAGCGGGCTCCAGTTTCAATTGGTCGAGTGTTCTCTCTGACAAGGCTTTCCGAAGCAAGGCGAGGCGAGCCAGATCGTTTCTGGGGCCGGTCCCAGTTATTTCAATAAAACCGGGTTTTAGATCGCGCGGGTTTTCCGCAAGTTGTCATATTTTTATGGCGTCGGCATTGTCCCGCTGTCTTCGGGAGGCAGGGGCCGGAGGTTCGAATCCTCTCACTCCGACCAATACACAGCGCCTTTCGCGGGCCTGTTGTCTGATGCCCGGCCTTCCCTCTCATCCATTACAACTGAAAACGGTTGCGGCCTGATCCTGTCCGGCTGCTGGATGCGATCCGGGGTATGTGGTGCCCTGTGGCGGCCCGGTTGCGCGCGACGGGACAGGGCGCGCCAATTCAGCCCAATCCGGTGGCCTTGCCTCCGCACATCCCTTATGCCGATAGTCAGCGTGCCGGTTGATGCGTCGATAGGTTGTACGGTCCCATCACGGCGAGGCACCTGTCTTGCGGCACAGGCTGCGCAATAGACCGCAAGTATTGGCGGATTGAAAGAGACCCGGAGACACCACAGTGCAATCCCACCTGAGCGCCTGTCCCTCTCCCGTTCATCGGGCCGTGCTGGGCCTTTTGCCCGTGGCCTTTGGGCACGACCCCGCGCCGGGGTTGGAACAGGACCTGCGGGACAGCGATCCCGTTGAGCTGGCCGATGCGACACAGGCGGAATTTGTTCAAACGGTCATGGCGGCGGCATTCGACGTTGCCCCCAACCTGCGGAGCTGTATCCCCGAAGACCTGCTGCTGTTTTTTCAGGAAATCCGCCGGGGAAATGTGGAGTACAACGGCCTTGCGCGCGGCGATCTGGCGCGGGTTGGCGCGATCCTGAACGCGGGGGGATTGCATGGCTGCGTCGTGAAAGGCGGGGCGGAACTGCTGGCCCCCAGTTGGAGCGACCCGGCCGGTCGGTTCATCAGCGATCTGGATATCCTTGTCGAAGTGCCGGGCAGACAGCACCTTGAACGGCTGCTGGACGCCGGTGTCACAGGGCTGCTCAAGGAGCCGGAGAACCGGGACCTGACGCCGGATGAAAAGCATTTTCCGGCGTTCCAGTTTCCGAACGGACACATCGGGATAGAGTTGCACACGCGGCTGGTGCGCGGGTCGGCTGAGCGGCTCTTGCCCGCCTCGGAGGCCTTGGGCGGCGCAACCGCAAGCGCCCTACCCGGGATCCGTGTCCCAGACTTGCGGACGCGGATGATCCATCATGTGCTGCACACGCAGGTCGACAACCACAGCCATGAGCTTTTCGAGGTCAAGCCGCGGTCGATCGTCGATCATGCGATGTTCCAGCGGCAGTTGAGTGATCAGGAAAGGGATGAGATCAGGACGGCCTTTGTCCGTCACGGATTTGGCAAAGAGTATGACGCCCTCGATGCCGTGACCGGGTTGGTCTTTGATAAAACCGCGCCCAGGGCGGATCAGGCCGCATGGGCGGAACACGCACTTGCCCTCTACGGTCAGCCGAAGCGGCGCAAGTCGCTGAACCAGCGCAGGTTCGTCATTGCATTGATCTCGCGGGCCATTTTCAACAGGGAGTCCCGCCGACATTACGTCTCCCTGCTGTTGTCGCCGCGCCGTCTGAAACAGGCGTGGAAGGACAACATCGGCCGGATTCGTCAGCGGTCGCGGTGATCCGGGCGTGAAGACCTGACAGCGGCGAGGACGTGAGAACGCCATCTTTTCCGTGGTCCCTTGCGACTCACTTCATTTCCAATATACATGAAGTATGGAAAAGATAGCCGCGATCGACGCCCTTTCCGCCCTTGCGCATGACACACGGATCGATGTGTTCCGGGTGCTGATCCGCGCCGGAGTTGAGGGCGTTGCCGCCGGGCAGATCGCGGAAACCTTGCAGATCCGCCCGAATACCCTGTCAAACAACCTGAACATCCTGACGGCGGCCGGATTGATCCGGTCGCAACGCGAAGGCCGCTCCGTCCGGTACTTTGCCAACATGGATCAGATGGGCGATCTGCTTGCCTTCCTGATGGAAGATTGCTGCGGAGGGCGGGCCGACCTGTGCCGCCCGATCCTCGAACAGATCGTCTGCACACCACCAACCGCCTCAGCCACGGAACCAGATCAATGACCGAAAACGCCGCCTCTGCCGAAACGGCCATGGGCCCCTTCGAACGCTACCTGACCGTCTGGGTTGCCCTTGCTATGATCGCCGGGCTGGCCATCGGCACGCTTGCCCCCGGATTGGTCGGGGCGGTTGCCGCCGCCGAGGTTGCCAACATCAATCTTGTCGTGGCCGTGCTGATCTGGGCGATGGTCTATCCGATGATGGTGGGCGTGGATTTCGCTGCCGTCTCCGGTGTTGCACGTCAGCCCAAGGGGCTGATCGTCACATTGGTCGTCAACTGGCTGATCAAACCCTTCACAATGGCGCTGCTGGCGGTGCTGTTCTTCGACTACGTTTTTGCCCCGTGGATCGCGCCCGAGGATGCGGCGCAATACACAGCGGGCCTGATCCTGCTGGGGGCGGCGCCCTGCACAGCGATGGTCTTTGTCTGGTCGCAGCTGACGCGCGGAGATGCGACCTACACGCTGGTTCAGGTCTCGGTGAATGACATCATCATGGTCTTTGCCTTTGCGCCCATCGTCGCCTTTCTGCTGGGCGTGACAGAGATTTCGGTCCCTTGGGAAACGCTGGTTCTTGCCACGGTTCTCTACGTTGTCCTGCCGCTGATCGCGGGCCTGCTGACCCGCCGGGCGCTGGGCAGCCTGCAGGCAATCGACGCCTTTACCGCGCGGGTCAAACCGTGGTCCATCATCGGGCTGATCGCCACTGTCGTGATCCTGTTCGGCCTGCAGGGAGAGGTGATCCTGTCGCGCCCGCTGATCATCGTGCTGATTGCCGTGCCGATCCTGATCCAGAGCTATGGCATCTTTGCCGTGGCTTATGGCGCGGCCTACGCGCTGAAGGTGCCACACCGGATCGCCGCGCCTTGCGCCATGATCGGGACTTCAAATTTCTTCGAACTGGCGGTGGCCGTGGCGATCAGCCTCTTTGGCCTCAACTCCGGCGCGGCTTTGGCGACGGTGGTCGGTGTGCTGGTCGAGGTGCCGGTGATGCTGTCGCTTGTCGCCTTTGCCAACCGGACGCGTGCGCGGTTCACCTGAGGGAAAGGCCCATGACCGAAACGCCCAACATCGCGGACAACAGCTTGCATCCGATCACCGCAGAGTCCCTGACCCCAAAAAGCCATAGCACCCATGCCCCGCGCATCCTGATCCTCTACGGGTCCCTGCGCGACCGCAGCTATTCCCGTTTCTGCGCCGAAGAGGCCGCGCGCATCCTGACCCGTCTGGGGGCAGAGGTGCGCCAGTTCGATCCGCGTGGCCTGCCTCAGGTAGACACGGCAGAGCCGGAGCATCCGAAGGTGGCGGAACTGCGTGACCTCGTGACATGGAGCGAAGGCATGGTCTGGTCCTCGCCCGAACGGCATGGGGCCATGACCGGCTTGATGAAATCGCAGATCGACTGGATTCCGCTGTCCCTGGGCGGGGTGCGCCCAACGCAGGGCAAGACGCTGGCGGTAATGCAGGTCTGTGGCGGCAGCCAGAGCTTCAACACCGTCAATCAGCTTCGCATCCTTGGGCGCTGGATGCGCTTGTTGACGATCCCCAACCAGTCCTCCGTCGCGCGGGCATGGGATGAGTTCGACGGCGACGGGCGGATGAAGCCATCGCCCTTCTATGACCGGATCGTCGACGTGATGGAGGAACTCGTGAAGTTCACCCTGTTGACGCGGGACATTCGCGATCATCTGATCGACCGCTATTCGGAGCGGGTCGAAAGCCGCGCGGCCCTGTCGAAGCGCGTCAATCAGGCCAAGGCGGTCGGCTGATCGGGCAGGGGATCACAGCGAGGCCGTGATCCCACCGTCCACGTACAGGGTATGTCCGTTGACAAAGCTCGACGCGTCGGAGGACAGAAAGACACAGGCCCCCACCAGTTCATCGACCTTGCCCCAGCGCCCGGCGGGCGTGCGTTTTTCCAGCCATGCGGAAAATTCGGGGTCCTCGACCAGCGCCTTGTTCAGGGGCGTGTCGAAATAGCCCGGGGCGATGGCGTTGCATTGCAGCCCGTACCGGGCCCAGTCGGTCGCCATGCCCTTTGTCAGGTTGCCCACCGCGCCCTTGGTCGTGGTGTAGGGGGCGATGCCGGGGCGTGCCAATGCGGTCTGTACAGAGGCGATGTTGATGATCTTGCCGCGCCCGCGACCGATCATGAAACGCGCGCAGGCCTGCCCGACATGAAAAACGCTGGCAACGTTGGTTTGCAGCAGCTTCTCGAACATCTCCGCCGGGTAATCCTCCAACGGGGTGCGATATTGCATCCCGGCATTGTTCACGAGGATGTCGATGGCGCCCACTTCCTCTTCGAACTTGCCTACGGCGGCACGGACGGCCTCATGGTCTGTCGCGTCAAAGGGCACTTCGTGCACCCTGTGGCCTTCGCCGCGCAGGGCCTCTGCGGCGCTGGCCAGTTTTTTGGGGTCACGCCCGTTCAGGATGATCTCTGCGCCGGCCTCGGCCAGACCGCGGGCCAGCGCAAGGCCGATCCCCTGCGAGGAACCGGTGATGAGCGCACGGCGCCCCGCAAGCGAAAAGAGTTGAGACATGAGGCCCTCCACGGTCTGTTCATCTGACCGATAGCGGGGTCTGGGACACGGGATGTCAACCCGAAGGATGCAGCCTTTTGGCTGGCTCCCGGAGGGGCTACAACAACACCGAACACCTGAGGGAGCGCCGGAACATGACCACACAGCCAACCTGGATCGCCGCCGACTGGGGAACGTCGCACCTGCGACTGTGGCTGATGGGGGCAGACGACAGGCCCCTGCGCCGCATCGATTCCGATCAGGGCATGGGCAAACTGTCTCCCGGGGAGTACGAACCGCTGTTGCTGTCCCTGCTGGACGGACTGTTGACCGATGCGCCGATGCCGGTGGTGATCTGCGGGATGGCGGGGGCGAAACAGGGCTGGGTCGAGGCCCCCTACGCCGCAGTGCCCTGTGAGCCGCCGGTCGAGGGGATCGCGGTCCCGACGCAGGACCCGCGCCTGCAGGTGCGTATCCTGCCCGGCCTCAAACAAATGACCCCACCGGATGTCATGCGCGGCGAGGAAACGCAGATCGGCGGCTATCTGGCCACGGATCCCGATTTCGACGGCATCCTCTGCCTGCCGGGCACGCATAACAAATGGGCCCATATCAGCGCGAAAGAGGTTGTCTCTTTCCGCACCTTCATGACCGGCGAACTCTTTGCCCTGCTGGGCAGCCAATCCGTCCTGCGGCATTCCGTGACCGGAGATGGCTGGGATCAGGAGGCCTTTGCCGAGGCGGTCAGCGATACCCTGTCCAAGCCCGCGATCCTGACCTCGGCCCTGTTCGGGCTGCGCGCTGACGGTTTGCTCAACGGCACGCCTCCCGCGCGTGCGCGGGCGCGGCTGTCGGGTTTGTTGATCGGGGCAGAGCTGTCGGCGGCGCGGCCCTATTGGCTGGGCCAGCAGGTGGTGATCCTTGGCGAGGACGCGCTGGCCCGTGCCTATCAAACCGCGCTGGAATCGCAGGGGGCCGCGGCCCGGATCGTGTCGGCAGAGGATATCACGCTGAAAGGTCTGACAGCGGCAAGGGCACATACCCGGACAGCCTGAGCGTGTGCGGAAGCAGGGTCGATCGCTGCTGCGGATCGGATTTGTTACGAAGTAACAAATCATTCGACCGCTCAGGACCTCTGCTTGCCACGAATTCTTCTGTTTATTTAGGGTCAGGATGCATTGATTTCGCGTGAACAGCATGATTCACGGCTTCGAAAACGGAGCGGTGACATGAGCGATCTCTTCTGGCTGACCGACGCGCAGATGGCACGCCTGGCCCCTTTCTTTCCC
>NZ_JBQQXJ010000033.1:0-19507 GCF_052266595.1 Antarctobacter jejuensis
TTCAAAGCCAGTTCCGAAGCCGCCAAGAAAACAAGAAAGGAGACGCCGGCATTGACCACAACATGACCGCCGAGGAATAAACAAGGGTGGGTCAAATCTCGGTGAAAAAACCGGGTCACTTCTCAGCGGAAATCAACACCCCTGTTTCCCCAAGTCTATACGAAGGTCAGTCCCTGCGCGCTTGCACAGGTCAGTGCTGGCAACTGTCTCCACGCAGGTCGCAACCGTTTCTGTGCCCGGGACTAACATGCGTCAGCAACAGTCGAACGATCCCGACGTACAAGAGGGGAAGTCGTTCGACTGTTCAGGCCTGTGATCCCAGTGGCCTTTGACAGGGATGAGCGACGGATCTGCCTTCATCACGGAGACCTTGGATGAACATGCGGTCGACCAGATCGACGGTAACATTTTCGAACCCGTTCACCTTGCCGGGATACCCGGGAGATTTGCCCGCGGGCGACTACGAGGTCCTGGTGGAAGAGGAACTACTCCAGGGGTTGAGCTTCGAGGCCTACAGACGCACCGCGACTTTCCTGACGGTGCGCGGCAAGGGCGCTTTCGCTGGTCGAAGTGAACTCCGGGCGACAACCGAGAGCGACCTGAAAGAGGCGCTGACCCGGGATGCGGCCACAAACGAAACGAACAATCACAGCGAGGCGGCGCTTTCTCCGCAGGAGAATAGAACATGAACACTCCCGAATGGCTCAAACCCGGTATCTATGGTGCGCTGATCGGCGCGGCCTTCGTCGGTATCGTCGGATTTACGTGGGGCGGCTGGGTAACCGGTGGGACCGCCAATGACAGGGCGATGGCGATGTCCCGTGTCGACGTCGTCGCGTCCATGGTGCCTGTCTGCCTCGATATGGCCCGGTCTGACCCGGCACGGGAAGATAAGCTGGAAACGATCCGGGCCGCCTCGTCATATAAGAGACGCGATGCCGTCATGGCGACCGGCTGGGCGACAGTTCCGGGAACCGATGCCCCGGACCGTGAAATCGCGCAAGCCTGTCTCGTGGCGCTCGAACTTTGAGCGGCAAAGACATGGCTCACGCACGGTCAATCGGAGCGGAACGGGCCCATCTACAGGCGGGATCCCCGCTGGAGCCGATGTCGGGGACAACCGATCCTGAAAGTCGTGTATGCAGAGATCAACCGGCGAAACACCTGCTGACCCGACTGATCTCGAAGCTGGCGCTTGTCACTGGTGTGGTCGCGACCGTAACTTTCCCCGTCTTTGCGCAGGATGGCACCGGCCCGGTGCCTCAGAATGCTCAGCCGCGTAGCTATGGTGACGGATGGATTTGCAATTTTGGTTTCCGAATGAAGGGAGCCGAATGTCTGGCCCTCGATATTCCCGAGCATGCCTATCCAACCGGACGTTCCTATGGGACAGGCTGGGAGTGCGATCGCGGGTATGAGGAGGTGAACGGGACATCTTGCGATCCCATCCCGATGCCCGCCAACGCCTTCCTCCAATCTTCAGGGTACGATTGGCAATGCGAACGCGGGTTCCGGAAGGAGCACGAGGCATGCGTCCCCATCGTTCTTCCCGAGCATGCTTATCTGTCAGAGCCCCCCTCGGGGGTGGGTTGGGAATGTGGACGCGGCTACACAGCGGAAGGCGGGGCCTGTCTGCCGATCTTTGTGCCGGAGAACGGCTACCTGACAAACGCAAGCTACGGAGCTGCTTGGGCGTGTGAGAGAGGTTTTCTGCAAATCAACGACCGATGCGACGCCGTTATCGTGCCTGCAAACGCCTATCTTGACCAGGCATCCTACGGACCGGGGTGGAGTTGTGAGCGCGGGTACGAGCCGCTGAGCGGTGCCTGCATCGCCATCGATTTGCCGGAGAACGCCTATCTCGACCGATCCGGCAACCGGTGGAACTGTAATCGAGGCTTCCAGCTCTCTGACGGAGCGTGCATCCTTGGGAGATGATAGTGACAAGACGATGCGCGGGCGTGTGTCCGGCATGCGCGTCAACATAGGGTGTCGTCTGCAATACAGCTTCCCCAAGCCGACGCCGATAATCGCGCTGCTGAACGTCCACTACTCGCGTTTTGGTGATCTGGAGCAGGCCGACTATCTCGTGACGTCACCGAGCGTGCCGCTCGAAAGCTACCGGGATGGCTTTGGCAACTGGTGTTCACGCCTTCTGGCTCCGGCGGGCGACTTCTGCCTGTCGACGGATGGCATCTTCCGCGACACGGGCCAGCCTGATCGGTCTTTCCCCGACGCGCAGCAGCACCCCGTTCAGGAATTGCCGTTTGAGACGCTCGTGTTTCTGCAGGGCAGCCGATATTGCGATACCGACATTCTGTCCGAGGAGGCGTGGCGTCTCTTCGAGTCCATTGACCCGGGATGGTCACGCGTTCAGGCAATCTGCGATTTCGTGCACGGCCATGTCCGCTTCGACTACATGCAGGCGAAAGCGACGCGCACCGCGTCACAGACCCATGCCGAGCGGCAGGGTGTCTGCCGCGACTTTGCCCATCTCGCCATCGCCTTGTGTCGCTGCATGAACATTCCGGCTCGCTACTGCACCGGATATCTGAGCGACATCGGTGAACCTCTTCCTCATCCGCCCGGGGATTTTGCGGCGTGGATGGAGGTTTTCCTTGCTGGCGAATGGCACATGTTCGACCCCCGGAACAACAAGCCGCGGTTTGCGAGAATTCTGATCGCGCGTGGCCGTGATGCTGCTGATGTCCCTTTGACCCAGACATTCGGTCAGAACACTTTGACGGGATTCAAGGTCTGGACGGATGAAATAACCTGACTGACCTTGGCATCCTTTTCGATGCCCCATCGTAAACTGGGGCACCAGTCCCCATGTATGAAATACCGATGCCAGACATCCCGGTCCGACATGGACGAGGAGTTGGCACCGGGCAATCAAAGGATTGATAGACATGTCCTTCACGGACCTGACTGCCCGGGCAACGGCCGCAATGCAGCCAAAGCCTGCGAAGACCCTTGTCAAGGAGAACGAGCTCAAGGCCGCTGACAAGGAAGCGTCAGCGGGATCCAAGACATCTTGAGCTTTGAACAGGTTTCGCGTTCACCTTTCGAAGGGCGCACACACGAACAGCGGCATCGCCGGAGAGGGTCAAGCCAATGGAAGATCTGACGAGCAAGACCGTTGCAGTCTTTTCCCGGCCGTTCACGGTCCAAGGCTTTGACGAGACGCTTCCGGCGGGAGAGTACGAGATCGAAACGGAGTTGGCTTCTCCCCCGGATCAACAGGATCCCGCAGCCTGGAAAGCCTCGGTGCTCGTAAAGCTTCATCCCAGGGCATCGCATCCTGGACTTGTGAGGACGCTCACCGTTTCGCTTGCCGACCTTGACGAAGCACGCGCCAAGGACAAGCTGACGGGCAGGGCGGCGTCCGATGTTTTCCTGGACGAAATGCTGGCCGATCCGATGGTGCGTCTCGTGATGGAGGCCGATGGCGTCTCCGCGGCGCATCTGCGACATCTCTATTCGGGGAGTGGGACACCTGATTTCAATTCGAATGCGCCCGCACCGATGACGACCACCCAAAGGGCGCGGGACGATGCGTCAATCCGGGCCGCCGAAAATGAAGGAATGCCTTCAAGGCCGGAATCAGCGCCGCCATCGTGCAGCCGCCACGTGGCGGGACAAATTTGATGGGGAACAATTCCTCCGCCGAACGTGCAACTCCAGACACTGAGACCGCAAAGGCCTTGGGTGACGTTCCTCAAGAACGCTCATGCCTACGGTGCGAAACCTTGTTCTGGAGCGAAGGCTTCGGAGAGCGGATTTGTCGACGCTGCAAGGGCTTGAGTGCCTGGCGAAACGCCGTGTCCGACGGCCCCGGCGCAACGCGGCGCCGCTGAGTCGCATCGGCGCGCGTTCCGCCTTTCTCATATCATATGGACTTCCATTCCGGCCTGTCTCTGTATCGTCCACACCACGACCAACCGATATCGTCACAAGATCCCTCTTGGTCCGCACCGATTGATGTTGCGTCCCAGAGAAACGCGGGAATTGCGGCTTTTCTCGCACGCGCCCTCTGGACATATGAGTTGATTTTGTAACGGAGGTTTCCGGCTCATCTTCACGCCTTGGTGGGTGCGATGTGCCGGAAACTCTCTTTAATCAATTCATCTCTAACGGTTCCCTTGGCGCTGCCGTCAGACATTCCGTGCCAAGTGTGATGGCCGTGATACCTGGCAAGACACTGAAACAATGAAAGCTTAACCCCTCCTTCCGAGGTATTACTTGCAGATCGATAACACCGACGCCTTCACGGCCTCCGGGGAAAAAACCTTGTCCACCCATCCTTCCTTGAAGATGACGGGCTCGGCTTCGGAGATTGCAAGCAGACATCCATCTGAGAGTTTGCCGCCGGGCTGAATACCAAATGCCACGGCGAGCAGGATAGTCAGATGGCCCAGCAGGAAGTCCTCTGCCGCCTGGTACGGCACACCTCTGCGCGCGGCCTCGTCGGTGGCGTCCTTGAGAACTTTTGCGAAGGTCGCGCCGACGGATTCCGACAATGCCGGTTCCAGAATGGCCATTTGTTCGACCGTACAGCGATGCGACCGCATTACGGGCGCATAGAAACTGCGGGCGATCTCTTCGCACTTTGCGTAGTGCTCTTCCGGCCCCTGGGCCAACGCGCAAATGATGTGTTGTTTGGCCGCGATGCCGCCGAAATAATCCCTCTGGGCGTCAGGGTCGGTCTCGTCGCTGAACAGCGGCGGATGGCAAGGGTGGGCCACGAAATAGGTGATGTCGTCGCGTTCGGGCAGAGTGCCCGCGTGGGGTGCCGCTGCATCCAGCATGATGACTGCAGTGCCCGGTTTCAGATCATCAACGAAGCCCGACAGAACCTTGCCGATCAACCGATCCGGCACCGCGAGAATGACCGCATCGGCGTGGCTGAGGGCCTGGCCCTGCCCAACGCAGTCCAATCCGGTCTCTTCCTTGAGGCGCTGCTGGCCTTCCGGGCTGATTTCGACGTGCAAGACGTCATAGTCCGTCTTCTTGAGGTTCGTCGCCAGACGGACTCCCATTTTTCCGCCAGCGCCCATCAGTGCGATTTTTTTCATGATCCATCTCCATTCGTTTCAGGGGGTGCCGGATTTGCGGACCCGTTGTTTTCGTTATTGTTTCAAGCCGCATTTGGCTTGGAGGAAGAAGTCTGGCTCCCCCATTTGCCCGCCCTTCAAGGTCACTTCGAGACCGTCGATCGCGGCGTCGGCGCGCGTGTGCAGACGGCAGACCGGTGCGCCCGGCGCAAGCGGGGCCACGGCCGAAAGTGCCTCGGCGCCAAGCGCCGTGAGTGCGTGGCCGGACGTGTCCCCGCCACAAATGGCAATGCGGGGCATCCCGGTCTGTCGCCGGATGTCTGACACAAGAGTCCCCAGGGCGCCGCCCAGACGTTGGTTCACGTCACGCGATGTTGCGCCGCTTTGGTTGATGGCCTCGGTCATCCGGGCCAACGAAGGGTCATCAGGACCGCGCGCCGTTGTCACCAGCACGTCGTGGCCCTCGGAGAGCAGCGACAGACTTTGGTCCCGAACGCGAGTCACCTCCGCGGCCAAGCTCTGCGGCGCGACGGTCGCCGCAGCATCAAAGTCGAGTATTCGGAACCCGTTGGCCTGTGCGCGGGCAATCTGATCCGCGGTGGTCTGCGCGCATGATCCGGACACGGCGAAGATCTGTGAAACCGCCTTGAGGACGGGCGGAGCATGGTGTGCCGCAAGGACGCCTTCTTTGCGCCAATGCGCCACAAGCGCATATTCCACGCCTTGTGACCCAACAGCGAAGACCGGCCCATTCCCGCTCTGCCATACAAGCCGGCCTGCCTCGATGAGCGTCTCGTCATCGACAACGTCCAGCGCAAGGATCCTTGCGCCCCGCGCCAGGCAACGATGGATTTGTGCCTCGGCGGCTCCGGCCTTCATGGCAGCCAGATCGACGACGCCCACCTCCAAGTCGGTCTGCGCGGACAGATGCCGCCCCAGATCGGCCTCGCCCATCGGTGTCACCGGGTGACGCGACATGACCGGATGCCTGTCCAGACGGTGAATATCGGACCCTGCAGCGGCAAACAGCGTCCCGAAACTCTGATACCTGCCAATGGCCGGCGCGCCGACAATCAGAGGAATCCAGCCTCCGTCAAACACAGCCGACCCGAGTTCAGTTGCCATGCCAATCGAACCGACATCCGGCGAAGAATCGAAGGTTGAGCAGACCTTGTAGTGTGAGACCGGCGCGCCAAATCGCTTGAGAGCCTCGAAAACCGAGGGGAGATTGGCCTTCATCCACGCCGGGTCTTTGGACCGTGCGATGCCTGCGACGCCGATCGCCTGCAAATCCGGGTATTCGGACAGGATTTCTGGCTGAGGTGGCTCCATGAACAACATGGTCGGAACGCCCGCGAAACTCAGCACCTCCATCACGGCTGTCGAGCCGGTGAAGTCATCTCCGTAAAAGGTCAGAAGGGGCGTCATCGGTACACCTCAATACGCATTGAGAGCGGCCTTCAGTTCCGGGTGATCCTTGGCGTAGACCTCAAGGTCAATTTTCTGCATGGCCGCGTCATAGGCCTGCCGCATCGCCATCACGCCAGCGGCAACGCCGCCGGGATGGGCAATAATTCCGCCACCAGCGGTGACCAGCAAATCGGGTGAGCCTGTCGCATCCAGCGTGGCGGCGGCCTGTCGGATGGTCTGGCCGGAAGAAAAAACCGGCAATGCCCGCATCGCGGTGCGCTTGAACAGAGGGTCTGCCAAGGACCGGGCGGATGCGACGACGCTGTCATTGGTTTCGGTGAACTTGTTGTCCACCCCGTTGACATGCATGTGGTCTGCCCCTGCAAGGCGCCACAATTTGGACCACGCCGGATAGGACCAGCCCAGCAGGGGGTCACGGGTCAGCGCGCCCCATCCGGCCCGGTGGGCATGGATCGGCAATTCTGAGTGGCGGCCAAGGGCGATCATCCCTGACATGCCAACAGCGGTCAGACACGCCATGACGCAGGTCCCTCCGTGATCGCGGACGAAATCATGTCGCCTGCGCATCTCATCGATTTCGCCAGTGAGGTTGAAGGCCACCATGACCTTGCGACCGCTCTTGTCTGCGGCGGCGTTGACGGAATTCATTACCGCCTTCACGCGATCTTCGAACGGGCAGGCCGGACCATCCGCCTGCAACTCATCGTCCTTGATGAAGTCGATCCCGCCCGCGCAGAGGTGCGCGACAAGCGCGCCGGTGTCCTCGGCAGACAAGCCGACGCTGGGCTTGATGATCGTGCCAATGAGCGGGCGTCCCTGAACGCCAGCAAGCCTGCGCGTGCCGTCGATCCCGAATTTCGGCCCGCCGTATCGCGTGGCAAAAGCAGCGGGCAGTCGGACGTCCAGAAGGCGCACGCCGGAAAAGGGCTGCAGTTCAAAAAGATTGCCGGCAATTGTCGCGATCAGATTTGGCAACGACGGGCCGAGGTTATTCAGCGGCCAAGACAGGGTTACATGCGCACGTTGCCATGACTGCCCGCTATCTGTCACCGGACTTGCCCCCGGCAGTGAAGGGCTTGGAACACTCTCCAAAATATCAAGGCGCTCGACCCGGGCCGCCGCGCGCGCCTTCAATTCGGGGGTCTCTCCCGGCACGGGTCGGAAGGTTCCGGATGATTGTTCCCCCGCCATGATTTCGGCGGCCTGCATCGGATCGATCGCCGTCTCGATCAAATAGTCGGCTTCGATGCGGGTTTCGTCGCCCTTACGTTCCATCATTATCGCCTCGCGCCCTCACGATGCTTTGGCCGCATAAAGCGGGTCGGATCGATCGAGATGTTCAGTGATCAGTTGGACCGCCGCCGCGGAATCCTGAGTGGCAAGATAATCGACAAGCTTGGCATGCTCCGAAAGCGTGGTGTTTTCGCGGCCCGACCAGTGCAGCAATGGCGTGTAATATTCGAGCAACCACGTCAGCATTGCGCGGGTGACAACCTGCAACAGCGGATTTCCGGACAATTCGGCAATCGCGACGTGAAACGCGATGTCGGCCTCGATGAAACCTTTGGGATTTTGCAGTTCCTTCCGCTGGGCGTCTATGAGGGCTCTCAACCGCATGGCATCGTCGGGGGTGCAGTTTTGCGCCGCGAGGTCGACTGAGCCCGCCTCGATGATCTTCCTGACCTGCTTGAGATGCGCCAGATTGGCGGGCTCGGTCGACAACAAGAGCTTGGCAATTTCATCCACCTGATCGACAGCGATGCCTGCGCTCAGTTCGTTCACCCTGCTGCGTTCGCCTTGCGAGATCGTGATGACGCCTTTGTTGGACAGCGCCTGCATCGCCTCGCGCACTGCCGGTCGCCCCACACGGAATCTGTCCATCAGAACCCGCTCGGACGGGAAGGTATCTCCCGGGGCCAGTTCGCCCGAAACAATCATGGACCAAAGCCGCTCAAAGACCTGATCAGAGAGTTTCCGCCGGGTGATCGGCTCCGCCGGGATGGCGCGATCCTGATCTTTTTCGGTTGCCATGCCGACCTCTCTTACTTGCGGTTTCCATGTCGATCTTAAACTGGTATGACAAGATAACAAGAAGAGATTGAGTAATGGAGCGCAGCAATGAAAGTTGCCCTGATCGGCTGTGGGTTCTTCGCACAAAACCAGCTGCACGCATGGAAGGACATCGACGGAGTGGACGTTGTCGCACTATGCGACTCGGATGCTGCGAAGCTGAGTGCGACAGGCAGAGATTTCGGTATCTCACGCCAGTTTACAGACGCAGAGCAGCTGTTCGCCGAAGGGGGCGTTGACGTCGTCGATATCGCGACGACGGTTCCGTCACACAGGCCTTTGGTAGAACTGGCGGCACGCCACAAGGTGCATGTTATCTGCCAAAAGCCTTTTGCCTCCGACATGGACGACGCCCGCGCCATGGTTCGAGCGGTCGAGGCAACCGGCAAAACACTCATGGTGCATGAGAACTTTCGCTGGCAGTCTGCGGTCCGGATGGTGATCGATGCAGTCCGAAGCGGCACAATCGGTGACCCCTTCTTTGGCCGCATCAGCTTTCGTTCCGGATATGATGTCCTTTCCGGCCAACCCTATCTGGCCGAAGGCGAACGCTTTATCATCGAAGACTTGGGCATTCATATCCTCGACATCGCGCGCGCGCTCTTTGGCGATGTGGCGCGGATGTCTGCAACAACGCGGCGTATCAATCCTGCGATCAAGGGCGAGGATGTCGCCATAATGCTTCTGGAGCACAGCAGTGGCGTGTCGAGCGTCGTCGACTGCTCCTATGCGACGCGGCGCCAGCCGGAAACCTTTCCTGAAAGCTTGATCGAAGTGGATGGGAACAAGGGGACCATCCGTCTGGACGCAGGCTATCGGTTGACGGTCCAAACCGATGCAGGGTCCGAAACCCGGGATGTGTCGCCGCCCTTGCTGCCTTGGGCGTCTCGACCCTGGCACAACATTCAGGAAAGTGTTCAGATCATCCAGCAACACTTCGTCGACTGCCTGCGCAAACAGGTGGAGCCGGAAACGAGTGGGCGCGACAATCTTCGGACCCTGAGCCTCGTCGAGGCGGCCTACCTCTCTGCTGCTGAAAAGCGCACAGTTGACATGGCTACGCTATGAACGAGGCGATCCGCCTGTACGGGACGGAGGTGCCGCCCGTCGCGTCAGAGGTCCTGACGGTTGGCGCGCTATCCTTCACTCTCGAAGAGGGCGCGCTGCGTCATGTCTGCGTGGATGGGGTAGAAGTCATCCGGGGCATTGCGTTTCTGGTCCGGGATCGCGATTGGGGCACGTTGACACCGGCCCTTTCAGTCGTGTCGCGTGAGGGCGGTGCAGATGCCTTGTCGTTAAACCTCAAGGCGGTCTTCGAGACCCACGACGCAAGGCTTGATGTCACACTCGTCCTCAACGCTGGGCCCGACGCACTGACCTTGCAGGCGGAAGGTGTCGCAACGGGCGATTTTGAAACCAACAGATCGGGATTTACGGTCCTGCATCCCGCGGATCTGGCAGGCTGTCCGGTTTCAGTTGTCCATTCCGATGGTTCGGTCGAAGAATCTGTCTTTCCCACGCTGATCGATCCCTGGCAGCCCTTCATGGACATCGTGTCGATAACGCACCGCGCCGACGGACTGGCCGTCCGCTGTGCGTTTGAGGGCGACATTTTCGAAATGGAGGACCAGCGACAATGGGGGGACGCCTCATACAAAACATATGTCCGACCATTGGCGCTTCCCTGGCCCTATACGTTGAAGGATGGTGAGCGGTTTTCCCAATCCGTGATGGTCAGCTGGCGCATGACAAGCGCGCCCGCCACGAAACGCGAGCAGAACTTTACGCCCGGTACGGTCAAATTCCCCGAAACTGCGCTCCTCGTTTCCGCTTGCGATGCGGAACGTCTTGCAGGTCGAACCGAAGATATCGCCCGGGTTTCTCCTCAACGTCTGCTCTGCCATGTCGACACCTCGATTGGCTCGCATGCCGCGCAGCTTGGTGCGTTTGCGAAACTTCAATCAGCCATGCCGGAACTGGTTTATGATCTGGAACTGGTCTGCGGGTTTGACCAACCGCCGGCTGCCGAACTGTGCGACGTGCGCTCTGCCATGGATGCGGCGGGGTTCAAGCCCCAAAGCGTCATGGTGTGTCCGGCAGTCGACCGTCAATCGACGCCACCGGGATCGGAATGGCCGTCTTGCCCGCCGCTGAATGAAATCCATCAAGCCAGCAGAACGGCTTTTGGCGATCTGGCTTGTGGCGGTGGTATGGCAAGTTTTTTTCCAGAGTTGAACCGGAAACGACCGCCAGTCGGCATGCTGGATTTTGTGACTCACGGCCTGTGCCCCATAATTCATGCCGCAGACGATCTGTCGGTCATGGAAACGCTCGAAGCGATCCCGCATATAACGCGCACGGCCCGATCCATTACCGGCGACATCGGCTACCGTATTGGTCCGTCAACCATTGCGTTGCGCCACAATCCGTATGGTCAAAAGACGATGCCGAATCCGGATCTTGGTCGGGTCTGCATGACCCACGACGATCCCCGTCATCGCGCACAATTCGGAGCGGCCTTCGCCGTTGGGTTGGCCTGCGCCCTTGCGCCAAGTGGGGTCGATGTGTGGACGCCATCCGAGGTCTATGGCCCAAGAGGTCTCCATGAACCACTTGATGAGGTCCTTGCATTGCTGGCGAGCTTGGCCGGAGAACCTGTCCATAACGCCACAATCCAGAATGGTCTGGCGGTTCTAACAGTTGGGCAACGTCGAATAACTGCAAATCTCACTGCCCAGACCCAAGGCAATCTGAGTCCCTTCGTCGTCAATATATCCCCAGCATAGCAATGAACTCTTTGTAAACCGCTCACTCTCTCTGATCCTCCTCTTTCCTAATCATAGGGGCGGCCCACTTCATTGGGGGAGGCTCACGCACGCCGCGGCATTCAATGCCTCTGAGGGGCTCAGGGCCGCGGTTTGCTGCAAGGATCTCGAACGGCAGATTCGGGCCGCCCATGAAGGCGGCCCGGTCATTCAGTTTCCGCCAGCATCGGCGAGAGCCAACGCGTCTTCATGCTCAACGCCAAGGTATCTGACAGTACTGTCCATCTTGGTATGTCCCGACAGCAGTTGGGCGGCACGCAAGTTGCCCGTTTTCCTTTAGGTCAGCGGGTCCTGCATCCATCGGGCCAGCTACCCGTGCGCTCCGAGAGGGTCATTTTTGGATGCCGATAGGGGGTCAAGATTGCCTGCCGATTGACACTGCGTCTTGCTTTGCAAGAACCGCGCGCGTTCCTTGATCTGGGCGGATGCCATAACATCGGCGACTTTCATTTTGACCAGATCGCTGCCGCGCAGCTTGCTGTCGAAAGCCATGTCAGAAAGCGCCAGATCTCGATGGTTCTCGATCAGTCAAGCCGAACCCTGATCGCCCAGACCTGTTAGGGCTTGAGGGGGCGTTTGGGCCGACAACGCGGCCTTGTTTCAGGCAGGGTGAAAAGTGCGAATGGCCGGTTAGTTTGTTGTTTTCATGACAGTTCCTCTGATCCGCCACGCCCTCGCACATCGACAGCCTGACTTCGAAAAAACCATCATATCGACTGAAGCTGCGTCGCATCCGAGGTCGGCAGTGGGCCCAATTGAGCTTGGGCCACGAACGCGGCCTTTTCTAAGCGCGGCATACCCTCAAAATTTGTTGAATGATCCTCTCTTATCACAACGAGGGGTGTAGCGCAGACCCGCAGATGCAGCCGGAACAAGTTGACAGGTGGCAGTGGAATCACTTATGACACCGATGTCATGACACCGATGTCACGGCGGTATGACGCGAGAAGGGGGGGGGGACAACATGGCAACCATTTACGACGTTGCAAAACTGGCGGGAGTGTCCCCCAAGACCGTATCGCGCGTTCTGAATGGGGACGCTCCGGTCAACGCCAAGACCAAGGAAGCGGTCACCAAGGCCATCAACACTCTGGGCTATGTGCCATCGCAGGCGGCGCGGATGATGCGGTCTAACCGGTCCGGGCTGATCGGCCTGATCACCGGTGCGATTTCGCAGGCGCCAGAGCCTGCGGCGCTGGCGGGCTTGCCGGACCTTTACATCGTCCAGGGCGTCCAGCGAGAGATGGCAGCAAACAACATGATCTTGATGATTGCCGACACTGGCGGCAGTTCTGAGGCAGTGCCACTGTTGGCGCGCACCTTTGCGCAGCACCGAGTCGAAGGGCTGATCTATGTGGCGGACCACCATAGCGAGGTGGACATTGATCTTGGCAACGCGGATTGCCCGGTCATTCTGGTGAATTGCTATGACAAGGCTGCCACCCCTTGCGTGCTTCCTGACGATGCAACCGGGGAAACCGAACTTGTCGCCCGGCTAATACAAAGCGGCCACAGACGCATCGGCTTTTTGACCCTCGACCCCGAAATGCCTGCGGCGCGGCTGCGTCTGGATGGTTACATGGCCGCGCATGCGGCGGCGGGGATCACGCCTGATCCAAAGCTTGTGGCGCAGGGCTATCAGGGCGGATCAGACAAGACCGGGGTTATTCTGGCGCAGTCGCTTGAGCACTTGCTGTCGCTGGACGTGCCGCCGACGGTGATCTGTTGCGGCAACGATGAAATGGCTATGCGGGTTTATGGCCTGCTGCGCAGCCGGGGTCTTCGGGTGCCAGAGGACATCTCGGTCGCTGGTTACGACGATCACCGCTCGATCTCGGAAATGCTCTATCCGCAACTGACCACCGTAGAGCTGCCCTACAGCGAGATGGGGCGGCAAGCGGCACAACACATGCTCAAAATGATCGCAGGGTCTGCCCCGGCATCGCAGGACCCGACGCTTGTGCGTGGGCCTGTCGTTTGGCGGACCTCTGTGACCGACCTCAACACTGTCAATCACACATCTCATGGGAGGAAACCATCGTGACTCTGACAAGAACTATCCTCGGCGCACTGGCTGCGTCCACTGCATTGGCCGGCGCGGCCACGGCACAGACCGAACTGACGCTGTGGTATCACGGCGCTGGCAACGATGTCGAAAGCGGACTGCTGAATACCGTTATCGCGGACTTCAATTCCGGGCAGTCCGACTGGACCGTTACCGTCGAAAGCTTCCCGCAGCAAAGCTACAACGACTCGGTTGTGGCCTCGGCGCTGGCCGGAAACCTGCCCTGCATCCTCGACGTTGACGGCCCCGTCATGCCGAATTGGGCCTGGGCCGGGTACCTTCAGCCGCTGCCGATCAGCGAAGAGGCGATTGAGGGTCATCTGGACGCCACAATTGGTCGCTGGAACGGTGAGGTTTACTCTGTTGGTCTCTGGGACGCCGCTGTCGCGCTCTACACCCGGCAGTCGACGCTGGACGAGCTTGGCCTGCGCACGCCAACACTTGAGCAGCCTTGGAGCCAGGACGAATTCATGGCGGCGCTTGATGCGGCCAAGGCCTCGGGCAACTACGACTATGCGCTCGATCTTGGCACCGCATGGACCGGGGAATGGTACCCTTATGCCTTCTCGCCCTTCCTGCAGAGCTTTGGCGGCGACATTGTCGACCGCTCGAACTATGCCAGCGCCGAAGGTGTGCTGAACAGCGACGCGGCGATCGCATTCGGCGAATGGTGGCAATCGCTTTTCGCGGACGGCTATGCCCCCGGCACCAGCCAGGACCCCGCAGATCGCGACTCTGGCTTCATCGAAGGCAAATACGCGTTTTCGTGGAACGGCAACTGGGCGGCGGCAGCAACGCTGGACGGTGGCGTCGACGATGTTCGCTTTCTGCCCGCGCCTGACTTCGGCAATGGCCCCAAGATCGGTGCCGCGTCGTGGCAGTTCGGCGTGTCGAGCGCCTGCGAGCACCCCGAGGGCGCTGCGGCCTTTGTCGAGCATGCGCTGCAAGACAAATACATGGCGGCCTTCTCCGATGGTATCGGCCTCATCCCTGCCACCAAGGAAGCGGCGCAGATGACCGAGAAATACGCCGACGGTGGCCCGCTGGCGGTGTTCTTCGATCTGTCGGCTGAACAGGCGATGGTGCGTCCGGTGACGCCGGGTTACGTGGTCGCCGCCAAGGTGTTCGAAAAGGCATTGGCCGATATCGCCAATGGCGCTGATGTCGCCGACACCCTTGATGCCGCGGTCGACGAAATCGACAAGGATATCGAGAGCAACCAGGGCTACGGCCACTAAGCGCAAATGGCGGGCCGCCTTTCGGGGCGGCCCCAGATTTGCCGAGGAAATCACATGTCCAGCAAATTGACCCGATCGAACCGGGCAGGGTGGCTCTTTGCCCTGCCGGGGTTCTCCCTCCTGTTTCTCTTCATCATCGTGCCGTTCTTCTTTGCCTTCTGGCTGTCGCTGACCAATCAGCGGCTGGTCTCGCCCAACGAGGCGGAATTTGTCGGGCTGAAGAATTACAGCGAATTGCTCGGCCTCGCGGTCGTGACGCTCGAGCCGGAGCGCGACGACGCCGGCCAGGTGGTGCGCGACGAGAATGGGGAGATCGAATATCCCCGCGTCCGCACCATCACCCGCAGCAAAGAATTCCCGCAGTACAAGGGCATGGGCGAGTGGTTTCGCTGGCACTGGGGTGACAAGGCCAAGGTGGTGATCGCCTCGGATGTGCTGTTCATGAAGGCGCTGGTCAACACGTTGATGTTCGCGCTGTTCATCGTGCCGGTGCAGGGGGGCGGGGCGCTGTTGCTGGCTTTGCTTATCAACCAGAAACTGCGCGGGATCAACGTCTTCCGGACGGTCTACTTTATGCCGGTGGTGATCTCGATCGTGGTGATCTCTTTGCTGTGGCGGTTCATCTATTCCGGCAACGACGGGCTCTTGAACAACATTCTCGAAGTTCTGACCTTCGGTGCCTTCATCCCGATAGACTGGCTTGGGCGCACCGATACCGCGCTTGGCTCGATCATCGCCATGTCGGCCTGGCAGGGCATGGGCTTTCACATGGTCATCTGGCTGGCCGGGCTGCAGGCGATCTCGCCCACGCTTTACGAGGCTGCCGCCATCGAAGGCGCCAGCAAATGGCAGACCTTTCGCTACGTGACATGGCCGGGGCTGCGCAACACCGCCGTGCTGGTGCTGATAGTGATCACCATGCAGAGCTTTGCGGTCTTTGCCCAGGTCGACGTGATGACCAACGGCGGCCCGCTCGACTCGACGCAAACGCTGGTCTTCCAGACCGTCGAACGTGGTTACGGCAAGCAGGACATCTCGGGCGGTGCGACCATCTCGGTCATCCTCTTCCTCATGGTCCTGACCATCTCGGCCATCCAGGGCTATCTCACACGGGAGCGCAAGTAATGGCTGCTGTTACATCCGACAACCGGGGCCTGCGGCTTGCCGTGCGCTACCTAACGCTGATCCTCGTGGGCTTCATCTTCCTGTTCCCGCTGGTCTTCATGGTGGTGTCCAGCCTCAAGCCCGACCAGCAATTGCTTGCAGACACCTCAAGCATCCGCGCCTTCCTTCCCGTGGGCGACATCAGCCTCGACAACTACGTCAAGGCCTTTGAGCGGGCGCCGATCGGACGGTTCATGCTGAACTCGGTTTTCGTCACCGCGGTCACCGTGACGGCATCAATCCTGCTCTGCTCGCTCGCCGCGTTCAGCTTTGTGTTCCTCGAATGGAAAGGCCGCAATGTGCTGCTCTCGGTGATCGTGGCGACGCTGATCATCCCGTTCGAGACCATCGCGGTACCGCTCCTGCTCTTCGTCTCGAAGCTGCCTTGGATCGGGCTGGAGGGGCTGGAGATCGGCTGGCTCAACACCTATCGGGTGCAGATCATCCCGTGGATGGTGGATGCGCTGACGATCTTCCTCTTCGTGCAGTTCTTCAAGGACCTGCCACGTGAACTGATCGAGGCCGCCCGCGTCGAAGGCGCCAGCTGGATGCTGATCTATCGCAAGATCGTCATGCCGCTGTCGGGCCCGGTGATCGCCACGGCCGCGATCCTCAAATCGCTGACCATGTACAACAACCAGTATCTTTGGCCGCTGATCGTGGTTCAGGACGAGGCGCACAGACCGGTCATGGTCGGCCTCGGGTACTTCTTCCAACTTCAAATCGCCTGGGGCGAGGTCATGGCTTACCTGACCCTGATCTCGGTCCCGGTCATCGCTTTCTATCTTGTTCTGCAACGCGCCTTCATCTCGTCGATTGCCTCGACCGGCGTGAAGGGCTGAGGAATCATCATGACACTGAAACTCGAAAACGACTGGATCTGGGACAGCTGGTACGCCCATGACGGGGATCGCTGGCACGGCTATTTCCTGAAAGCCCCCAAGAGCCTCGGTGATCCCGACCTGCGCCACTTCAACGTGGAGCAAGGCCACGCGGTCAGCGACGACCTGGTGAACTGGGAGCATCTGGGCACCTGCCTCAAGCCCTCCGAAGGCCCCGCCTTCGACGACTACACCACATGGACCGGCTCGGTTGTGCAGGACGACGATGGCCTCTGGCACCTGTTTTACACCGGCACCTCGCATGCTGAGAAGGGCATGTACCAGCGCATCGGGCACGCCACCTCCTCCGACATGCACAGTTGGGAGCGTGTCGGCGACGGGCTCTGCCTCGACCTTATCGGCCCCAATGCGGACCTCTACGAGAAGGACTACGTCAAGGGCTTTTGGCACGACCGGGCGATGCGCGATCCCTGGGTGATGCGCGATCCAGATGGCAATGGCTGGTTGATGTTCTTCACCGCCCGCGTGCCGGATGAGGCCGAGGCCAACAACGGCGGCGCGGTGGGTTTTGCCACATCGCCGGACCTTGCCACCTGGACGCTGCAACCGCCGGTGTTCTCCGGCGGCTACGGACAGCTCGAAGTGCCGCAGGTCTTCAAGCACGCGGGCCAGTGGTACTGCCTGTTCTGCACCGCCGACGAGCATTTCAGCAAGGCACAAGCTGCGGCCACGCCCGGCGGTCCGGTCACCGGCAACCACTACCTGATCGGTGACAGCCCGCGCGGGCCGTGGAAGATCGCCCCTGGCGCCTTTCTCGACGGCGCGCAGCCTTGCCTGCGCTACGCGGCACGGATCGTTCCGACTGACGACGGTCTGATGATCCTTGGATTCAACCACACGGCATCTGACGGGGCGTTCGGCGGGTTCGTCATGGACCCCGACCCGGTGGTGCAACAGGACAACGGGCTGCTCAAGGTCGAGCGCCCCTCACTGGCAGCGGAGTAGGCGCAATGGCGACACTGAAACTTAGAGATGTTCGGAAGTCCTATGGCTCCGTCGATGTGATCAAGGGTGTCGATCTCGACATCGAAGATGGCGAGTTCGTGGTTTTTGTCGGCCCGTCCGGCTGCGGCAAGTCCACGCTTCTGCGAATGATCTCGGGGCTGGAGGACATTAGCTCTGGCACGCTCGAGATCGACGGTCAGGTGGTCAACGATCTGCCGCCCAAGGAGCGCGGCATCGCCATGGTGTTCCAATCCTACGCGATCTTCCCGCACATGACTGTGCGCGAGAACGTGGCCTTTGGCCTGACCATCGCGGGCGCGTCGAAGAAAGAGAAAGAAGAGAAAGTGGCCGAGGCCGCGCGTGTGCTACAGATGGAGCATCTGCTTGATCGTCGGCCTTCGCAGCTTTCCGGCGGCCAGCGCCAGCGCGTAGCCATCGGCCGCGCCATCGTGCGCAAGCCGAAGGTGTTCCTGTTCGACGAGCCGCTGTCGAACCTCGACGCGGCGCTGCGCATGGACATGCGGATGGAGATCGGCAGGCTGCATGGCACGCTCGATGCGACGATGATCTACGTCACCCACGACCAGGTCGAGGCAATGACACTGGCCGACAAGATCGTGGTGCTGAAGGATGGCAAGGTAATGCAGGTCGGCACCCCTATGGAACTGTTCCACGAGCCTGCCAACCTGTTCGTCGCAGGCTTCCTCGGTGCGCCATCGATGAATTTCCTCAACGTCGAGGTCTCCGAGTGTGACCCCGCCCAGGCGCGTGTCACCAATGCCGCGCTCGACCCAATTTCCGTGGCCCACAAGGGCCGCATCGACGGGCTGGGAAAAGCGGTTCTGGGTATTCGCCCGCAGCACGTCCGCGCGGTAGAAGCCGGTCAGGGAATGCTGCACGGCAAGGTGAACATGGCCGAACGACTGGGCACGGAGACCGTGGTCAATATGACCTTGAAGGACGGCACCAAATTCATCGCCGCTTTCGACGAGGACAAGGTGTTTCAACAAGGCGAAAGCATCGATCTGGTGTTTACATCGGAACAGGCGCATCTTTTCGCCCCGGGTGAGATTACCAGCGCCGCTCATTAAAACGGTCCGGCTCGGGCGGCGTTATTTCCAATGCCCCGCCCGAACCGAACCGAGTACACCGTTCAACGTTTGCATCGGTTTTGGCTTACTGTGGGCCGCCAACTTCCCGTATTTCGACCGGCAAGAGGCTCTGATGATGCAACCGCACCCCGACGGCATCAACGTGCCAAGGTGGGTCTGCAACGATCCATACAGGAGAGCGGTTATGTCGGATATTGTCACGGTCGGGCTCGATCTGGCGAAGAATGTGTTCCAAGTTCATGGGGCCGACGGCACTGATCGGGCGGTCCTACGCAAGAATTCGCGGCGCGCCCAAGTGCTGGAATTCTTCGGCCAGCTTCCCGCATGCATCGTTGCAATGGAAGCCTGTGGCGGCGCTCATTTCTGGGGGCGCGAGATCGGCAAACTGGGCCATGATGTGCGGCTGATCCCGCCCGCATACGTCAAACCCTCCGTAAAGCGCCAGAAGATGGGATGGTTGCCGCCCTCCTCAGACGGCATCGCAATGTGCCAAGGTCGTGGTGTTCAACGCCACGAGAAGGAGAGGACGACAAATGGAGGATACAATGATAGGTGTGGATTGTTGATTTCCGCTGAGAAGTGACCCGGTTTTTTCACCGAGATTTGACCCACCCTTGTTTATTCCTCGGCGGTCATGTTGTGGTCAATGCCGGCGTCTCCTTTCTTGTTTTCTTGGCGGCTTCGGAACTGGCTTTGAA
>NZ_JBQQXJ010000034.1:0-19003 GCF_052266595.1 Antarctobacter jejuensis
TGCCCCGTTAGAACCTCAACCTGCCGTAACTTCGTGACAATCTCTTCGGGCTTGGGGCGCCTGTTGGCCATGTATTTCCTCCGTTTTCCTAAACATAGCGGAGGACCACTTCAGTGGGGGAAGACCAATGGCTTATGCACTGTCCAACACCAACTCCGCCTTCAACCTCTCGGCCAATCTGCACGCAGTGGCAGAGGCCTGGAAAACCGCAGGCGTGAAACGCGCGATCTTCAACCGGACCTTCAACGAGCTCAACGCGCTCGGGGACCGCGAACTGGCCGACATCGGCATCGCCCGCAACGAGATCCGGACCCTGGCGAGGGATCTGGCCGAACAAGCGGTCTGACAAAACGGAATTCCTGAGGATGCCGATCCTGCGCATCTCGATCACGCGGGCCGTCACAGCGGCCCGCGTTTTGTTTTCCGGCGTGGTGGATAAAGCGGCAGCGGGCGTGGCAGATCGACGGCGACGCCGACGCGGCAAGAGCGCTCCTTGAACGTGCTCTTGGAGTGATCTGTGAGTTCAGGACGGACGTCGAATGAACTCTTTGAGCCCACCATGGCAATTTCAATAGTGCCTTCCTCCCGGTTGCAGAAACAAGTTCGCAACATCGGATCAGAAGAAATCGTGTTGACGAAGTATATTTCGGCCATGGAGAGCGCGTGCGGAGGAATAAATGGCCGTGGGGAACGGATGGAGCAACATGGCTGTCGTTTGTTCTCTCGACACCGTCACTCTTATGCCGGTGCGGACCCAACTGGTGTCCGCGGCCAAGCCCAATCAAAGGAACGACGGAAGCGTCACGTTACGGAGACGGATTCTCCAGGCCCCATCAGCGATGTTCACGGTTGCCAGCAAAACCACCGCGAGAATGTGTTAGGATTCCCGAACAAATTTATGAGGTAGGAAAAAATGCCGATGGAGTCCTCGAGTGTAGCCCAGTTCGATCCCCGAAAGATCGAGATCGATACGGCGAGGATCTTGGCGCACAAGCCAGAGCACTACGCAGTCATCGACGTCGGTTCGAATTCGATGCGGCTGGTCGTCTACGACGATCTGTGCAGAGCGCCCTTTCCCCGGTTCAATGAAAAGGCCTTGGTCGCGCTCGGCGACGGGCTCAATGACGCGGGCTATTTCACGGACGACACTGTGGAGCGCGCTCTTCAGGCAATCGCCCGCTTCAAGGCTATCGCAAATGCAATGGGTGTGACGCGGGTAGACGTTCTCGCGACAGAGGCGATGCGCAAGGCCAAGAACGGCAAGGACCTTGTCGCCAAGATCGAGGAACTGACCGGGTATTCGCCGAAGCTCCTGTCCGGCGATGAAGAGGCAACCTATGCGGCGATGGGGGTGATCTCGGGGTTTTTCCAGCCGCGCGGCCTGGTCGGAGATATCGGCGGCGGTAGCCTCGAAATTGCCGAGGTTCTTGGCGACAGGGTTGGCGATCGCAAGGTGAGCATGCCGCTCGGCGCGTTGCCGGTCCGCGCCATGATGAAGGAGGATGAAAGAGAGGCGAGAAAGCGCATTGATGCGATCCTGAAGGAAAGCTTGCCGCCGGTGTTGACGGATTCCACGTTCTACGCGGTCGGTGGCGGTTGGCGGGCTTTGGCGCGCATTCACATTGCGATGAAAGACTGGCCGATCGGTGTGGTTCACGCCTACGAACTTCCCATGGAAGAGGTCGCCGAATTGGCCAAGTCGATCTCTCGGATGACCCCGGAAGAGATCGCGCAGCTTCCCGATGTGCCCAGCCGCCGTGTCGAAACATTATCGGCCTCCGCGTTGGTCATGTGGCGTGTGCTGCGCATGTTGAGACCAGACCGGGTGGTGTTTTCGGCCCTCGGGCTTCGAGAGGGCTGGCTCTATGCCCAGTTGGACGAGAAGGAGCAGTATCGCGACCCGCTGATCGAGGGAACCCTCGCTGCGGGACTTCCGGATGCGCGTGTTCCGGAGTTTCCCGAAGCGCTTGCAAGGTGGACCGAAGGTCTTTTTCCGGGCGAAGTCCCGAACAATCGCCGCATTCGTCTGGCGGTTTGCGCGCTGACCGACATTGCTTGGCGCGACCACCAGAAAGTCCGTGCCTCCGATAGCTTTCTCCGTGTCCTTCAATTCCCATTTATCGGGATCACCCACCCAGAGCGCGCCTTCCTGGCCACTGCAATAATGGCGCGCTACGGCGGGAAGCCGGCGAAACTGGACACCCGGGCGACCGACACCTTGACGTCGAACGCGGTCCGGAAGGCGGAATTTCTGGGGCGTACGCTGCTGTTGGGGCATCGCTTTTCAGCCAGCGTTCCGGAGATCCTCGAACACGCCGAGATCATCGTGGAGTCGAACGAAATACGCCTGGTGATTAAAGAAGGGTCCGACGTGCCGGACAGCGATGCTGTGAAAGACCGATTGGAAAAGCTGGCAAAAGTCTTCGACCTGGACGCGTCGATCGTGTCTGTGGGAACGTAGCCCGACGGTACGTTGACCGATTTTCCGGTGGGCCAGCCTCAGTTTCCCTTGCGCATTGCAGTGGCTGAGCGTGTTCGCAAAGTCGCAAAGCGGACCTCCGACCAAGACTGGCGTTTTCCTGATCCGCTATGATACCCTAGACCGTCTCGGCAAACGTTCCATCGCGCAGAGTGCTTCCCGGCATTCGTTTCCTGCGGTGTCTTGCTGTGTATACGCGACAGGCGGTCGTGTTGACCTCGACCATCCGGCCATCGGTTTTGTCGGCTTTTGTCGATGTGTGGCGATTATTGTCATGAATACAATGGCATATCCCCTGTGATGCACTCCCCATGTGGCGGCCGGAAACGGCGGATCAATCGAGTGGTGGGGGGCATGGCGAAGCGGACAGCAGACAAGTTCGACGATACGGCGGCTTCGTGCGGTGCGCAGGCCATCACGCAAAGGCCACTGTCTGACCTGGTGCCCTATGTGCGCAATGCCCGTACTCATAGCGATGCGCAGGTGGCGCAGATCGCGGGGGCGATCCGGGAGTTCGGGTTCAACAACCCGGTGCTGGTGGATGACGGCAATGGCATCATCGCCGGGCATGGCCGGGTGCTGGCGGCGCGCAAGCTAGGGCTGGAGCGGGTGCCGGTGATCGAGTTGGCGCATATGAGTGATGCGCAGAAGCGGGCCTACATCCTTGCCGACAACCGGTTGGCTGAAAACGCGGGATGGGACCGGGACCTGCTGTCGTTGGAACTGGCGGACCTGTCGGACCTCGGCATCGACCTCGGCGACCTCGGCTTTGACGGGGCGGAGCTTGACGCGCTGTTCGACCACGGCGAGGCGGATGGCCGCGAGGAGGAAGTGCCGGAGGTGCCTGCAAAACCGGTCTCACGCCCCGGCGATCTCTGGCAGCTGGGCCCGCACCGCCTGTTCTGCGGCGATGCCACGGACCCGGACGCCGTGAAGCACCTGCTGAACGGCGTTGCACCGCACCTGATGGTCACCGATCCGCCCTATGGCGTGGCCTACGATCCGGCCTGGCGCAACGCCACCGGGGCGGCAAAGACAAAGCGCACCGGCAAGGTTCTGAACGACGACCGGGCCGACTGGCGCGAGGCCTGGGCGCTGTTCCCGGGAGACGTCGCCTATGTCTGGCACGGCGCGCTGCACGCCGCGACCGTGGCCGAGAGCCTCATTGCCAGCGGCTTCGAGATCCGCAGCCAGATTATCTGGGCCAAGAAGCGGCTGGTGCTGTCCCGCGGGCATTTTCACTGGCAGCACGAACCGGCCTGGTACTGCGTGCGGGGCAGGGCGCATTGGTCCGGCGACCGCAAGCAATCGACGCTCTGGACCATTCCGACCCGCGACCAGGACGCCACCACGGTGCATGGCACGCAAAAGCCGGTGGAGTGCATGCGCCGTCCGATGCTCAACAATTCCAGCCCCGGCCAGGCCATCTATGAGCCTTTCGCGGGGTCCGGTACCACGCTGATTGCCGCCGAAAGCACAAAGCGGGTCTGCCTGGCGATGGAACTGGATCCGGCCTACGTCGATGTCTGCGTGATGCGCTGGCAGGACTATACGGGCGGTCAAGCGGTGCTGAACGGGGCTGACCGCACGTTTGCCGAGATCACGGCCGAAAGGCAGGAGGCAGCCGCATGAGCCAGTCGCGCAGCCTGTCCGCTGTCGAGGCCACGGCCAATGTTCTGGTCGGCTGGTGCACGGCTTTCGTCACGCAGTTGCTGGTCTTTCCGGCCGTGGGTCTGCAGGCAGGGCTCGGGCAGCATGTCACGCTGAGCCTTGTCTTCACCGCCCTGTCCTTCACCCGCAGCTACGTTCTGAGACGTGCCTTTGCGAGGTGGGGGTGATGGGACGTCGGGCCATCATCCTAACAGAGGACCAGGTCCGCGAGGTCGAGACGCTGGCGGCGCTGTTGAACCTCGACCAGATCGCCGACTATTTCGGGATCTCAAGGACCACCTTCCGGGCGCTGCGGGACCGCGATGAGGAAGTTGCTGCCCGCTATAAAAGAGGCAAGGCGAAGGCCATTGCGCATGTGGCCAACGGGTTGCTGCAAAAAAGGCGCGGGCCGGCGACACCACGTCGTCGATCTTCTATCTCAAGACGCAGGCGGGCTGGCGCGAGACGGCACTTCCGGACGGTTCGCAGGAAGACGCTGGCGATTACGCCGAGATGTCAGAGACGGAATTGATCGCGCGGTTCCGGATCGCGCAGCAGGTGGTCAGCGATGCGCTCGGCCAGCCAGAGGCTCTGATCCTCCCGGAGCCGGGGTCATGAGGGCAGGGCGCAAACCAAGGCCAAAGCCGGCGACCCTGGCCAGGACCCGACTCTCGTCTCTGCCGCGCTGCCCTGCCCATCTCGATCATGTGGCGCAAAAGGAATGGCGGCGGCTTGCCGCGCCGATGTTTGAGGCCGGCCTCCTGACGCTGGCCGACCGGGCAGCCCTTGCAGCCTATTGTCAGGCCTACGCCCGCTGGGCCGAGGCCGAGGAACGGCTCAAGGACACCCCGGCGCTGCTGAAGACGCCCAGCGGCTATGTCCAGCAATCGCCCTGGCTGACCGTGGCCAACAAGCAGATGGAACTGATGGGTCGGTTCATGTCCGAACTTGGCTTGACCCCGGTAGCGCGGACCCGGATCCAGCCGACCCCCGAGAACCAGGGTCGCGAGCCGATCACCTTCGTCTGGCGCACGATCGTCAACCCGGAAGACGATACGGGCGACGCGCCAACCGAGCACGTCAAGCGCCTGCCGCGGCCCGGGAATGACGGCTGATGGGCGGTGGTCGCGAATACACTAACCACCTGATCTTATGTACAAAACTGCCAAACGAAGGTTGCGCAGGTCTGTACATGGGGCTCAGCAGGATCATCGCCTACGAGCGGGTCTCGACGGCCCGGCAGGGTCGCTCGGGCCTCGGGCTGGAGGCACAACGCAGGGCCATCGATGCTTTCGCGACCGCCCGCGACGCGACCATTCTCGCCCGCTTCACCGAGATCGAGAGCGGGAAAAAGAACGACCGACCGGAACTGGACAAGGCGCTGACCCTGGCAAAGCTGACCGGCGCCACTCTGGTCATCGCCAAGCTCGACAGGCTCAGCCGCAACGCCGCCTTTCTGCTGACTCTGCAAGGCAGCGGTGTCTCCTTCCTCGCCTGCGACCTGCCCGAGGCCAACGACCTGACCATCGGCATCATGGCCCTTGTCGCTCAGCAAGAACGCGAGGCCATCTCCAGACGCACCAAAGAAGCCTTGGCGGCTGCCAAGGCGCGGGGCGTGAAGCTAGGCAATCCCAACGGCGCGGCGGCGCTGATACGGGCTGGCAAGGGCGGCACAGCGCTGCAGGAGACCGTGCGCTGCAATGCCGACGCCTTCGCCGAGGACTTGCGTGACGTCGTGACGGCCATCCAGGCCGAAGGCTACACGACCCTGCGCGCCTTGGCGGAGCAGTTGAACGCCCGCGGCATCCAGACCCGGCGTGGCGGACGCTGGCATGTCTCAAACGTGCGGAACCTGCTGGGACGGATCGAGCGGGTCGAACAGGCGACATGACCCGGGAACCAAGGGCCGTCTCGCCGACGGACAGGCTGTACGCAGCGCCTTCCGGATGTCGGCAACCCTCAGAGCACGAAATCATCCGCCGTCAGGCCGGTGACGCCGCCCACGCGGATCTCGGCGTCGGCTGTGCCGTCGCCATTGGCGTCCAATTGCACGATGGTCGAGCCGGTGGCCGTCTCGATCAGCCGCAATTCGAAGTTGCCCGAGGGCGCGAAGGCGGCGGTGCCGCGGAACTCGAACACACCCGGCGACAGACCCGCCACGACGATCAGGTCCACGCCCTGTTCGAAATCGAGGATCTGGTCACGGTTGGCGCCAACCACGGTTTCCGCAAGGCTGCGAAAGACGAAGTTGTCCGCATTCTGCCCGCCGGTCAGGAAATCGCGGCCCAGCCCGCCGGCAAGATCGTCCTCGCCGGCGCGACCGCGCAGGATGTCGTTGCCGCTGCCACCTTCCAGGATGTCGTCGCCGCTGCCGCCGTCCAGCGTATCGTCGAGGGGACCCCCGTCCATCGTATCGCTGCCGTCTTGTCCCACCAAGAGGTCATGGCCATAGCCCCCGGCGACATAATCGTCCCCGGAGTGCGCGTTCAACGTGTCGTTGTTGTTGCCGCCGTCGAGCGAGTCGTTGCCCGGGCCACCGAAGAGCGTATCTTCACCGGTTCCGCCCAGAAGCGTGTCTGCGCCTTCCCGGCCGACAAGGAGATCCGGATCCGGGCCACCGTCGAAGAGGTCGTTCGAGCGGCTGCCGACGAGCGTGTCCGGCCCGCTGCCACCGCCGACCGGGCCAGAAACAGATCCTTCGAGTCCGCCATCGTAGCGGTCGGCGCCGGCCAAAAGATAGATGGAGCCCGAGACCTCGCCGGTGTTGATGACGGTTTCGTCTCCGAGATCGCCTGAAATCAGAGTAGGAGACTGGCGACCCGAGATGATGCCATGGTTCACCAGCAACCCGCCGTTGGGAGAGCCGATATTGATGCTGCTGACACCCATGACGCCGGTATTGGTCACGCGGGCATGCCACGCCCCGAATAGGTCGATCCCGTGAGAATAGAAGCCGCCGGAGTTGTAGACCGAGATGATGTCGAGCTTTCCGTCCCCCTCAAGGAAGTGGCCGCCCGATAGGGTGCCGTAGTTGGCAAAATTCATCGTGAGCACAGCGCTGGAAGCTCCGCTGTCTACGATCCGGCCTGATGCCGAAATCGTCCCGTGGTTATCGATGACTGACCAGGTTCGGTTCGAACTGGGGTAAAAGGCACTCCCCTCCACAGCAGTAATGAAACCATAGTTCGTGATGCTCGCAAAGGTCTCACCTATGTTCACGGTGGAGGTTCCGGTAATTGTGCCGTAGTTGACGAGACCGCTTCCAGAAGCGCCGCCGCTGGACAGGACCACCGCAGTCCCGGGCGCGGAAATATTGACACCGTCCAGTACGATCAGGTCGTTTCCGCTAGTCACAAACACCGGGCTTGCGGTGCTGGTCGATTGGTAGACAAGTGCCATGGCGCAGTCCCCTTCTCTGGACCGCCGCAACTGGAATCAGCCGCAACGTCGGTTCAAAACTAAAACCCTAAACCAAACTAGAGGAATTTCGAATTTGAAACTTGACAAGTATCGAAGCGGCTGAAGAAGACAGTGAAGGTAGTCAGGTCGTGTGTGACCGTCCGGAGATGTAAATACATCCGTTGCCCGGCAGCAGCTCAAGCGTCAGTTCGGCTACGTGAAAACACGCTACCGCGGTCTCGCCAAAAAAAACCGGGTGTGAATCCCGGAGACAAAATGGACAGCGGAAACGGTCGGGTGATCTGACCGTCGCGGAGTAAAAGTCCGCATCTTGTGCCCGAGGCCAACGACCTGACCATCGGCATCATGGCCCTTGTCGCTCAGCAAGAACGCGAGGCGATCTCCAGACGCACCAAAGAGGCCTTGGCGGCGGCCAAGGCGCGGGGCGTGAAACTGGGCAACCCGAACGGCGCGGCGGCGCTGATACGGGCTGGCAAGGGCGGCACAGCGCTGCAGGAGACCGTGCGCTGCAATGCCGACGCCTTCGCCGAGGACTTGCGCGACGTCGTGACGGCCATCCGCGCCGAAGGCTACACGACCCTGCGCGCCTTGGCGGAGCAACTGAACGCGCGCGGGATCCGGACCCGGCGTGGCGGTCGCTGGCACGTCTCGACCGTCCGCAACCTGCTGCGGCGTATGCAGAGCGTCCCCGCCATCACCCCAAATGCCTGATCCCTCTCCACCTTCCGGCACCACACGTGATAGCCGTTGAAAAAAGAAACACGAACGAGGTCAGACCATGAGCAGAACAATCGTCAAATCCCTGTGCGTCCTTATGCTTGTCGCCGGATGCAGCGTGGCCGGAGGGCGCGTTGTGGTCCAGGGCGCCGGACCGGACGACCTTCTGAAGCTGCGGTATGGGCCAGGGCTCGGGTACAAGGTGAAACTGGGATTGCCAGACGGCACCGAATTGGTGCGCCGGGACTGCGTGACCGAACTCGGCCAACTCTGGTGCCGGGTCTCGCTCGCGAATGCGCCCGGCATCATCGGATATGTCTCCGCTGACTATCTCTCGACGCCGTGACCTTCCTCGCTGTCATGGACCGCCAGCACTCAAAGCCGGGTCAGGGCTGTCGGACCATGTCGTGCTTTGTCGGAAAGTGACAGGGTTACAATGGCTTGCCGCTTGGCATATACTGCGAGTGACCCCGGGGGTGGGTCTATCTCTGCAGGTTTTTGACCGGGACCGGCGGGAGGAGCCAAAACGCACACATTGCCATAATTCGAACCGGGGGGTGAGAGATGCGCGGACGCAAACCCAAACCCAGCGGCCTGAAACTGGTCACCGGAACCGAGCGCGCAGACCGCGCCAACCCCGACGAACCACGACCTCAGTCCGACTGCCCGGAGCCGCCTGATCACCTGAAAGCTGAGGCCCGCGCGGAATGGGACCGGGTATGTGGGCAGCTCTGCGCTTTGGGCATCTTGTCCCAAATCGACCGCGCGGCTCTCGCTGCCTATTGCCAAGCCTACGGCCGCTGGGTTCAGGCCGAGTCCGCCGTTGACCAGATGGCACACCGCGATGCCGTGACCCACGGCTTGATGATCCGCACCCAAGGCGGCAACGCCATCCAGAACCCGCTGGTCGGCACCGCCAACAAGGCCATGGCCGACATGATGCGCTACGCCGCCGAATTCGGCATGACCCCCAGCGCCAGGACCCGTATCCGCGCCGAGGGCGACGGCGATCCCGATGCTTCAGTGCTGGCCGAGTGGGGGCTGTGACGAGCATAAGTCCAGCGCATCGCCGCAGCGCAGGCCCAGAAGCATGTCACCCACAACGAGGCGCTGCGGTGGCTCGACAAACTCGTCCAGCTCTCCGTCCTCGACCGGGACCTTAACGTCGCGCTCTGGACCGACCGCGCGTGGCTGCGACTGCCGCCGCGCAAAGGCTGGCGGGCTGGCGGATGTGGCACAAGGATGAAAACCTGCTGATGGTCTACGGCGGATCTGGCTGGGTCGGGACGACACCGGACACGCATCAGAACCTTGCGCTGCTGAGGCTCAGCGCCACGGCCGTTTCCTCGAACCCGTTCGCGGCCAAGCTGAACGCAGCGCTGTGGACCGCAAAACGAAAACCGTGGCTGAAACCGCGGCGCAGGGGGCAGCAGGGCTGTTGAATAGCACACCGATTGGCATGGCCGGACATGACGATACACCGTCGGACGCGTGCGCAGTGACCGCGCTGAATAGGCGCTTGTCGCGGTCTATACACCACTTGAAACCCGGTTTTTCCTTGAGGCCGTGGCGACCTGACTGCCCGTGATCTCGGGGTACGAATTGTTCTTTTTTCAAAGTGTCCATACATGCGGGAATTGCGCGAGCAAACGCCTGGAGGAAGCCGCCCAGCGCCAAGCTCTGTAGACGCGAGAGGGCGCCGCATGAAGAGCACAATTGCCACCGTTTCGATCTCGGGAAACCTGCGCGATAAACTGGATGCCATTGTCAAGGCGGGTTCTTACGGCAGCAGCTCACACGGCATGTGATCGCCAGCTATTCCGGAGTGTGATTGGGGTCCGGAACGAGGCCATGTCTTCACTTTCCCTAGCGGTGATGTCTTAGTGGAGCTTTCGCATTCCGGTGACACAAGCGTTTGAGCGGCATTTAAAAACTGCGATAATCGAGGCGCGAAACTCGAGTTTTGAGCAGCCGTCTTAGGTCACGGTTTACCGTATTTAATACAGCCAAAAGGTGCGGGTTTCCCGGAAAAGTTGAAGGTGTACCTGACAACCGTGTTTGGTATGAATGGCATGAGGCATTCTGCGGACATCCGTGGAGGAAATGAATGCGGTTCTATATTGCAGACGACACCCGCGCCTTTGCAGAATACTGTGCGGACGTGGCCGAGAAAGTCGGCTGGAAGGTCACGATCTGCTGTGACGGGAGTGAACTCGTAGATCAATTGAGGCTTGAGGAGACCCCGGCCATTGTGTTTGTGGACATCCAGATGCCGGTTATCGACGGTATCGAAGTGATCGAGGAACTGAAGACACTTACTCGAAAGCGCCGCGTACGTTTCGTTACCGGTGGTCCACCGGGCTCTGCTTTGGGCGCCCGTATGATTGCCGATGCGCGCGGAATGGATACGGGACGCTTTCTGACCAAGCCCGTTAGCCTTGCCAAATTGCGAGGAGTGCTGGCAGAAGAGGCTGAACATCTGAAAAATTGAAGCCAAAAAGCTGGCTACCCGAGTGCTGTGGCGTGAAACGACGAAAGGACAAGTCGAAGCAGCGCCATCGTCGTTCTTCCCCTTTCCTGTATGCGGGGCGGCAATTAACTTTCTGAAGATCTATCTAATGGGTGCGGACACTTGAAGATTGCGAAAAGCATGAACGGGATCGGGAAACCTGACCGCGAAATCATAGTCCCGTTCCTGTTGGCAATCGCGTTTTTGGCCGCCTCGTTTGTTATCTTCCTTCTCGACATGGGCAGCACAGCGGCGCGCCTACAGCGTGAGACGCAATTGGCCGGGTCTAGCTTTGCTGCACGGCTTGAGGCGCATCTGAACACGCGTCTGGAGGCGGGCGAGCTTTTGGGGCAACGTTTTGTAGGCGTCAATGATGTCGACTTTGATGCCTTTCGCGCCGAAACAGAACTCTTGCACGACTTGTTCGACGATTTCCAAGCTCTGAGTTGGGTCAACTCCGAGGGCGTGATCGAGATAGTGACGCCGGAAGAGGGAAATGAAGCGGCGCGCGGGCTTGATCTACGGCAGTTGCCTCTTCCGTCGGCGGCCCTGACGCGAGCTGAGAACAGCGGAAACATGCAGGTGACGCCGCCCTTGGAACTCGCCCAAGGCGGTGACGGCTTCACCGCATACGTTCCCGTTAGAGGTGACACGGGCCGCAAGGGCTTCATCAATATCGTGTTTCGGTCTGCCCCTCTAATCGAAAGAGTGCTGGCGGAGAACAGCGACCTTTCGTTTCATTATGGTGTTTGGGATGGCGACCGCAGCGTATTTCGTTCTTCCGGCAATGCAACTGCAACAGAACTCACCTACAAACATGCCGTTCTTGTCGGCGACCGTGAGTGGCAATTGCTGGTTACGCCTACTGATGAACGCGTCAAGCAAAGCGAGTCCCTGATCGGCGAGGTCGTTCTGGGGTTTGGTGCTCTGAGTGCACTCTTGTCGGGAGTCACCAGTCACCTCGTCTTCAGACGGAACAAGGCGGCCAGAGAGAGCCAGGCGCGGTTGCGCGACATTGCTGACAACATCCATGACATCGTCTGGGTGAACACGCCGGACTTTCGCGAGACCCTCTATGTCAATTGCGCATTCGAAAAGCTCTTCGGTGTGTCACTCGCAGAAATAAGGCAAGACCCACAGGCCTGGAGGCGTGGGGTGGTGCCAGAGGATGCCGAGATCATCGCGAAAACAGCGGCAGAGTTCGCGGCCCGGGCGGATGGCGTTGAAAACGTGGGCCTAGAGAGCCTTGTATATCCAGTCTACCGTGTCATTGGCCCGGATGGAGACAAACGTCAAATCTATGCGCGCAGCGTCGCCATTCGCGACAGCACAGGAGAAATTGAGCGTTTCGTTGGCGTAGCTACGGACGTAACAGAACTCCTGCAGGCACAGCACGACTTGCGCGTTAGCAACGAGCGTCTTCTCCAAACACAAAAAATGGAGGCTATAGGACAACTCACAGGGGGCGTCGCGCACGATTTCAACAATCTTCTAGCGGTGATCCTCGGGAACATCGAACTCATCGAGGATGAGCCAAAGTCGAACGACTTCCGCGGGTATCTGGCCGCTGCGAAGAGCGCTACACATCGCGGCGCTGACCTGACAAAGAGCCTGCTCAGCTTTGCAGGACAATCGCGACTTAATCCAACGCCAACGGATCTGAACGAATTGGTGTACGAGGTGCAGACTTGGTCATCTCGAGTTCTCCCCGAAACTATCGAAGTCGAGGTTTCGCTGTTCGCGGGTCTCTGGCTAACTGAAGTCGACCAAGGCTTGACCCAGAATGCGCTACTGAACCTTTTCCTGAATGCACGCGACGCGATGCCGAACGGCGGCAAGATAAAAGTCGAAACGTCGAACCTGCGGATCGGTGACGATTACACCCTGACCTGCGACGAGAATGTAGAGCCGGGACGGTATGTGTTGCTGACCGTCGGTGATACGGGTGAAGGCATACCCGAGGAATACCTGTCTCAGATCTTCGAACCTTTCTTCACGACGAAACCTGTCGGAAGCGGCTCCGGCCTTGGGCTATCCATGGTACAGGGATTCATGAAGCAATCTGGTGGAACTGTTCGCGTCCATTCCGAAAGAGGCAGCGGTACAACGTTCAAACTCTACTTCAAGGCAACGGAAACAGCGGAAAATGCCACTTCATGACCGCCCCCTCACGAGAAATCCATCGCCGCGACTCAGGGGCCGCGCCAGCTCCTATTTTTGGAGTGCCTTGGCAATCGCCGCGAGCAGGTCGCTTCTTTGAACCGGCTTCATCAAGCGGATGTCTTCTGGTCGTAGCCCGTTGCCGTGCACCGTTGCCTCGCTTGCATAACCCGACATGAAGACCACTGGGAGATCAGGGCGCAATTGTCGGAGGGCCTTGCTCAATCCGGTGCCCTGAAGTTTGCCGGGCATCACGATGTCCGTGACCACAAGATCGAAATCTGGGTTCGCCTGAAACAGAAGGAGTGCCTTGTCGCCAGAGGCGGCAACGGTCACACGATGCCCTCCCTTTTCGACCGTTTTCGCCAGAACCGAACGCACTTCATCATCGTCTTCGACAAGAAGGATCTTCGCGGCCCCGCCGAGGTCAGGAGCTTCGGAGGACACTAAGTGGCTGTGCGGCTCCTGCAGTCGTTGCTTGCTGGGGAAATAGAGCTTGAAAGTTGTGCCGACGCCTGCTTCAGAATAAACCTGAACCGTCCCTCCGGACTGTTCCATAAAGCCTTGGATCATCGACAAACCCAGCCCAGACCCGGACCCCGGTGGCTTGGTGGTGTAGAACGGTTCGAAGATACGGGGCAGATCTTCGCTGGCTATCCCGTGTCCGGTATCCGATACCGCCAGCATGACATAACGACCGGGCTTGATTTCGACCCTGCGTGTATCCAGATAACCTTGCTCGATCCGGACATTCGCGGTCTCAATGGTCAGTTTGCCGCCGTCTGACATTGCATCACGGGCATTCAGGATCAGGTTCAGCAGAGCGGCCTCGGTCGAAGAATTGTCGGCCTCGATCTCCCATAGATCGGCCAGAAGAGAGGTCTGAATTTCGATGTTTTCGGGCAGAATACGCCCGGCCCAATTGCGTGTTTCGGCAACCAAGGCGTTCAGCTTGATAGGTTTTGGCTCCAACCGCGCCTTGCGCGCAAAGGCCAGCATGGAGCGGGTCAGATCGGCGCCGCGCCGCGTGGCGTTGATGCCGGAGTCGATCCACGCGATCTTTTCTGGATCGCTCTCTTCGTCGCGCAACAGCTCCAGGTTGCCCATGATCACCGCAAGCAAATTGTTGAAGTCATGCGCGACGCCCCCGGTCAGTTGCCCGATAGCCTTCTGTTTCTGGGCTTGGTGATTCAGGTCCTTCTGGCGCTCCAGTTCCTGGTCCTTAAGAGCTGCCTCTGTGGCGTCGAAGACCATGCAGACCATATGCGTGCTGCCATCTTCAAGCCGTGTTGAATTTCCGTAGCCTTCCAGCCATTTTTTCCTGCCGCTTGGGGTGGTGATGGACCAGGTTGCATGCCAAGGACGCGCTTCCACGACGGACGCGGTCAGTTCGTCGTTCAGGGCCGTCAACAGATCCTGATCATCGCAGAGTTGCCAGCCTGCAGCGGGGTTGGCCTCCAACACTTCAGGTTCGATTTCCCAGATCCCAAGAGCGGCGTCTCGGTTGATGAAACGGACTGTGTCATCCGGACCCGGCCCGGCCCAATCTGCCGGGACGGTGATCGTGAAGACCGCCCCGCGAATGTTCTGCATTACGGCCTGCAACTGCCCCTCTGCTTCCACCCTCTGTCGTTCTGATTGTCGGCTTGCGGTAATGTCTCGAACCACGAGAAGCACGTCGTCGGAGTCTTCGACCGGACAAAGGCGGGCTTCGAAATCCTTTACCTTGCCCCGAATGTCCAGTTGATACTCCCATACAGCCAATTCTCTGCTCTTTCTGACTTGGCCCAAGTGTTGCAGAAACAAACTGCTAGCTTCATCTGGCAAGAGGTCCTGCATGCGCCTACCTAGGAAGTCATCGGGCGACATCATGAGGTTGGACCTATCGCCGGAGTGAAAATTGAGCGTCCGTCCTTCCCCGTTCAGATGAAAGAAAAGGTCGGGCAGGGCAGACAGCAAGGCTGACATCTGTTGTGAAGTGCGCCTTTCAGCGTCTTCCGCGAATTGCCCTCGCTGCATCAGGTCTCTGGCACTTCTGACGAATTGCGCGACTTCCGGGTGCGCATTTTGCATGCTAGCAGGGAGCCCATCCTTGGTGTCGGCATTCCCTTCGAGAAGCATCAACTCGGCTTGGGCGACGCGCATAGGCATCAAAAAAGAGCGTTTGAAGCCACGTGACGCGAGAACCCAAATCCCGAATGCGGCAACTGCCAACAGAGCCAGATGAACCAACCCATGGGTATTGGCTTCGGCAATACCGGCATTGACCGGTATGCCGATAGTCATGGTCAGCACGGATGTCCCGTTCAATTCTAAAAGCGCCCGATAGTCAAAAACCCTCCGTACCCCGTCCGGGCCGGTAAAAAGCGAGGTGTCGGTCGAGAGCTGAGGATCAATCGATGCAACCTCGACGATCGACTTTTCAGCGAGCCCTGCCCGGACGGGATATTGCGCCAGCAAAGTTCCTTCGGCATCGAAAACACGCGCCACACTTCCAGGCGGCAATTCTGCTGCGGCCAACGCGGAGGTCCACCAATCAAAGGAAAGGAACGCCAGCGTGGCACCTGCAGGTTGCTCGGCGTCCTCCGAGCCGGGGACCGGGTAGGCAAAACTGATTGTTTTCTGGCCGTCGGCGCTGGAGAGTTGAGAGGTTCCGACGTTGAAAATTCTCTCTTGTATCGCGCGGCGGAGATACTGCCGGTCGACCACGTTCACACGGCTCGGTAAAGGCAGCGCACTGCAAAGAAGCTCGCCATCGTCTCGCGCCACGCCAAAATTGGCGTAGCCGGGTTCAATCGACAGCAGATCCGCGAGGTATTGACCGCATTCAGGTGCAGCAGGATCGCGGGCCACGGGGGAGATCGAGACCGTCATCAGCAGCTTCCGTGTATCCTCCACAAGAGCGTGCTGCGCTTTGACTAAGTCTTCCGCAAGCGATCGCGCTTCAGCCGTTTGTGCTTTCAATGCGTGATCCCGCTCTTCGAGCGTATGCCAGACGACGTAAACTACAAGTGGCATCACGATGAAAATGGCGAGAAGAATAAACTGCACCTGCAGCCTTCGGATAGCTTTGGCGAGGAAGTCAGAAAGGTTCTTTGATCGTGGTTCGACCATGTTCAATTCACCCGTCCCGATCTATGCGATAACATGCAATAGCGCACCACGTCTCCCGTTGAAACCTCCATTGACCTTGGCGAGGCATTGTCGGCACTGCAACAAATTGGTCGTTCGAACCCCAGATGCTGGTGGGTGGAGCGTTGTAGCCCGCACGGTTCTGCGTGGTGGTATTCCACGAGAACCTGCGCAAAATTGAAGCCGAGCGGCAAGCCCCCCATTTTTGCTCGCGGATCCGACCGTTCCAAAACCCTGAAGAGATCTTTGCGGTTTTCCTGCCTAAGCTGTCAGAAATAATGCCTGCATCCCTGGCTGCCATTCCCTAGATTCGTATGAAAGCGTGCAAACTCGTAGATTGCCGTGGGTTGTCTGGCCGCGGCGGGGAGGCCAGTAAATCCTCTGAGTTCAAGGCTTTCGGCGCGACACGGGCACGGTAATTTCCTTTGCTGAGGACACTTCAGTTAAGCGGCTCCTTTCATACGCGGGTTCTTGGCGTCAGCGCTGGTTTCTTTCCAAGCGTCCACGTTGAAGGTGGCAACCGAAACTGCCAAGGCCGCGGCTTGGTTCATGAGGATTTGGATTGCTGCATTATTTTCTTCGAACATCGCCGCGTTCCGTTGAGTGGCTTGGTCCAGTTCGTTCGTAGCGCCGCTTATGTCGCCGATACCGCGTGCCGTCTCATTCGTGGCCTGGACGATCTCGCGCAGTTTCCCTGACGTATCTTTGACGCCGCTGAAGATATTCTTCAGGGCGTTCTCACACTCCTCGACCAGACTCACGCCGCGTTGAACGTTTCCGTCGGCGGTTTCGATTAGCGCCGAGATTTCATGGGCGGAGTCGGCCGATCTTTTGGCAAGCATTCGTACCTCGGACGCAACCACAGCGAACCCGCGACCTGACTCGCCGGCTCGGGCGGCTTCGACGCTCGCATTCAAGGCCAGTAGGTTGGTTTGATAAGAGATTTCTTCCAGCAATTCTAGGAATTTACCAATCGCAGCGGAAGACGCCTGGATTTCGCCCATGGCGGACATTGTGCGTGCCATAAGATCTTGTCCGGCCTTGGCCCGATTAGAAATCAGATTGATCTCGGAGAGAGCGGTTTCAGCCGACACGGCCGCGGATCGAACCGCTACGGACACTTCTTCGATCGCTCCCGCCGTTTCTTCCAGTCTGGCCGCGTTTTTTTCGGTACGAGATGCCAGTTCGCCGGCGGACGCAGATAGTTCTTGTGTGGTGCCGTCTACCTCCGTGGAGGTGATAGCAACCACCTTCATCGTTTGCGTGAGGCTCTCGGCCGTCAAATTCATCGACGTTGCAATGTCTCCGAAAACACCTTGGAAGCCAGCAGGCATCCTGTAGGTAAGATCACCTCGCTTCAAGTGATCTAGCGCTTCCCGTACTGCTAGCAGGCCTCTGTTGGCTTCTTCGCCGATCTGGTTGACCCTCTCGCAGATCTCCAGAAATACGCCTCCCTTGTCTGCGGTGTGCAATTGGCGTGAGAAGTCACCGTTGGCGCAAGCCTTGACCACTGCCGAGATTTCCCCTGCGGCATGATTTTGTTTGTCGACGAACGCTCTGATTGCGGACACCATCACTCCGACCTCGGTGCGCTTCGAGGCTCTCGGAAGTTCGACGTCATGATCGTCGGCCGCCAGTCTCTGCATCTGTGCGGTCAACCGTGACACCGGTCGCACCACCGAAACGAAAACCGAGGCGAAGACGACCATTGTCACTGCGAAGGCCGCGATGAGGCAAAACGTAATTAGGCGAGTATTGCCGGTACGGGTCTCGGTCTGGGTGGTGATGGCCGTGGCCTGTGCTTCCGCGGCGGTCTGGGACAAGTCTCGTAATTGGGAGGCATAGCTGGCGATACTGTCGTCTAAAGTTGTTCTAACGCTGGCAAGTGACTCGCGGCGCTCAAGCCAAGCCAAAACCACTTTCTTGTAGTCATCTAAAAGCGCGGCGGTTTCATCTGCGAAATCCGGATCAAGCACTTCGGCTCGCAACGCCTCGTCCAGCGCCTTCTCGATAGACCCCAACACCTCTTGCGGCTCCACCAAGGTGCCGGCGCCGGCCTCGGCTACGGCACGCCTCAGTTCGGCAAACTGCCGCGCTGCGTTTTGCAATTCGGAGCTATCGTCAAAATCCATCTCGAGCGCGATCCGGGTTTCCACCAGCGCCGCCGCGTTGCTCAGCCGTACAGTATCGTTTTCAACGATTGATATGCCTTTACCATCGGAAGCCCGCGAGACGCTGTAAGAAACGACGAGGCCTAGTTCCTCCTGCAACTGGACCAGCTTTTCGAGCTGATCATCGATGGTCTCGAAATTCAGAAGAAGTTGGTCAATGTCGCTTTTGTCGCCAGCATTCACGGCTTCGATCGCTGTCCAAGCCTTGTCTCTCGCTGCAGTCAGCTCTGCAGCGGTGTCCGGCAGCGGCAACAGGAGAAACGCTCCTTTGGCGGCCGAAAGGGCCTGCGCAGCCTCTAGCGCTGCGGTGGTGCTTTCCTGCAATCCGGCGGCCTGCCTCACCTCAAATTCGGCAGCAGAAATCGCAGTGTCGCCGCGAAGGATGAGCCAGCCGCAAACACCTAGAATAGCCAGCAGCAGCGCCCCGCCAAGAACAGTCATCTCAACTAATGTGAGTGCCCAACGCGTCGACCCTGCAATGATTGTGTGCCCATCGTTCTTCACAGGGTCTACCATCGTCGTCTCCAAGGAGTCTCCCATGGGAAGATTGCCAGCATAGTTCGTACAATGCGTTAATTGGAGCCGCACAAGTGGACGTAAGCTGAAACTGCAGGCGGCCCGATTTGTTGGGGGCAGAGCACTTGAAGTGGCAGGGGGGCACGCGACAGATTCGTTTTGTTCTTCTCGTCGTTGATGCGGCGGCCCGCGATGGCGCCTTGCTCATCCGACTGCGGGCAGAGTCACCACAAAAGTCGTGCCTGTTCC
>NZ_JBQQXJ010000035.1:0-11916 GCF_052266595.1 Antarctobacter jejuensis
TTCAAAGCCAGTTCCGAAGCCGCCAAGAAAACAAGAAAGGAGACGCCGGCATTGACCACAACATGACCGCCGAGGAATAAACAAGGGTGGGTCAAATCTCGGTGAAAAAACCGGGTCACTTCTCAGCGGAAATCAACACGGATGAACGAGGAAAGAACCTTTGTACGCCTAGTGGATTCCTCTGGTGTTGTCTTTGGCGGGCAATGTCTACCGATGGATTATGTCGAGTACTGGGCCGACTGGACTGCCGAAACGGGGCAGCTGAAATCAGATTGGCCAGACGTAAAAGAGAGATTGGAGGCTCAACTTGTAGAGGAATTATTGGCAATTTCAGATGGGCAATGGTTGGCGGTTTTGGATGTAATTTACACATGCCAACGGCACGGTTTGCCATTGCCTGAGTATGCGGTGACAAAACTGGAAGAATTTTTTTCCGCTGCCGTGAACAAGAAACCACTTGGGTCTCGCGGGCGTGGGAACTCGCCACTTGCCCAAGCTCAAAATTCAGTTAATCGCAGTCGTCGGCATCAACTGGTCACCGAAATACGAAGAGCGCAGGAGTATTTTTCGGGAAAAAATCTGGGGGGTTTGGGTGGCGGTCAGTTGGATCAGTGGGATGAACTTGATTTGGTCTCCAAGTTACACATACCGGCCGATCTTTACGAATTGTTTTTAGCAGGAGAGATTAAGTCCTTCGGCACGACCGTTGAGGATGCCATTTCACTTGCAGCAATTGGACTGCGTCAAACGCAAGCCAGCTTGAGCGAAGATTGGTTGCGCAATGAATACTATAGATACTCTAAAGAGGATTATCAGCCAAGCATACGAGCCTTGGAAGTTGTAGGCGTCAGTGCGGAGCCATTACCCGCTATTTTTCAAGACTCTGCGAAAACTACTGACCCTGAAAGTGGAGTTTGGGATGCTGATGGTTTCGACATGAACAAGTGGAGGCCGGAGCCGGAACCTTGGAGTGTGGTAAAAGCATCTATTTTGCCCGACTAGGGCTGGGTCGATCGGCTAGGTAAAAATACCGCCATGTCACTCAACGTCCCGAAAGGAACCGACATGGCCGAAACGTTAAAAGGTTGGATTGCGGAGAAGCATCTCCGCAGACCCGCCGTCCAAGAAATCACCGGACTGAGTCGCAGCGCGATATATGACCTGATGGCGCGCGGGGAATTTCCTCGTCCGGTCAAGTTGACCGCCAAAGCCGTCGCTTGGCCGGAAAGCGCCATCGCGGCATGGCTGAAATCCCGAACCGCTGAATAAAGAAAACCCCGCCACAATGGACGGGGTCAGGGGTAGTCTTCGCAGATAAATTAATAGCCCCGCCCGTCCTCCGTGGCAACACGTAGGAATAACAAAATGGCGAAACATGAAGGCTTCTATTCCAGCCAATCCCAAGTCTACTGGTGCTGCAAGGCCTTGCTTGATGGCCGCACCATCTCACACAAGACCGAAATCCGGGAGGTGCGCGGATGGCGTCTGGGCGCAATCGTCCATCGCCTCAAGCACGAATACGGGTGGCCGATACTGGTCGAATACCGTGGTCCTGAGAACGTCGCGTATTACCGCCTCTGCCCGAACTGCGACCGATCAAAGCTGAGGTTTCCCAGATCCGCGCGGGGACTGGGCAATGAAAAGGGGCAAGCCTGATGTTGCGCCTTCAAATTGCCCGCCTTCGTCGTCGCTACGGTCTGACAGAGGACCGGGCGCGACTACTCGCAACACTTGCTTTTGGAGGGTCGCAGGATGGTTGACCAATACAAGATGGAACGGCGCGGCGACCGAGTGCATGTGCTGGTGAAGGACTTTGGTTGCGCGGTCTGGTTTTCGCTAGGTGGAAGCGGCGACCCGCGTATTGCCTTGCGCCTCTGGCTGGCCCTCATTTCCCGAGGCCGTGACGAATGAGCCGTACCAAGACCTACAAGGGGCATAAAAAGGGGGTTGGGCGTCACGTCCAACTTCCCGAGTACCTGAAAGCCTGTGAGGCTTGGGCCACTCTGAAACCCGGTCCGCGCGCGCTCTACATCGAATTGAAGCGGCGATACCTGGGTGGCAACAACGGCGAGATTTTCCTGAGCCACAGAGAAGCCGCCAAGGCGCTGAACGTGCACCGCAACACTGTTGGCCCATACTTCGATGAATTGGAGGCGCGCGGTTTCATCCGCTGCACCGTCAGGCACTATTTAGGCCCGTCCGGTGTCGGGCTGGCGTCGAAATGGGCTTTGGAAGAATTGCCCACTCACGACGGCAGACCGGCCACGAAATCCTTCATGCGCTGGTAGCATCAGCGTTCTTCGTATGACCGAAAAAAGTACTCGTTACACAACCATAGGCTTCCGACCCCTCGATTGGGTACCAATTGAGTTACCGAATGGGATAGACATTGGAAGGCGCAAGCATCTCGACAGAAGCAACGGATTCAACGTACGCGATGGCCTCCGACGTTTTAAGGAAGCCGTTCTGGACAGCGTAATTTCCGATATCGACCAAGACTTCCAAAACCCAGCTGTGCTCCTGAAGCGTGTTGTCACCTTGTTTAGTCATCAAACTGTCCCCACAGATTTGCCGTTAATAAATTCGCGCCGGGTCTTCCTAAGCCGCGGTCCTATCCCTGAAAATCGTGCAAAGGGATGGAGCCCGGCGAGCATGGATTTGTGATGGTGTGAATGTGCGCATCGTTTATCCCTTCGGACAGGCTACCTGTTCGACGGGATATGTGATGGCAGCGGAACGACTTGCCCACCAGTTGATGCGGACCAAAAGTTTTGTCTGCGGCAGATGCGGGTGTGAGGGGGTTTTCATCGCAAGACCGCAACGCAGCGGCGGATTCCATCATGTGCTGGCGTGCGTCCGATTCCGCTCCCGTCTTTTCTGCGGAGTAGGGCGGGACTGGTAAGAATGAACCTGAAACCCGCAGTATGTCAGATTTGTTGGGTCCATTGCGGTTTTGGTACTTCTGCCGTGTTGCCGTGCTGTTCCAGCCTATGGCTAGATGTATAAATGTCCGGGTTTCTGTGACGCGCGAGGTGTCCGAAATCGCTTCGCACGTCACAATTTTCAGGACGGTTAGAGGTCTGGACGCCGAAAGTGTCACAATCATTGTGACGGGCAAGCACAGTTTTTGTGCGGGGTTTCCAAATCGCGCGTCCCGCAATCCGGCCTTGTTTACCGTCAACGGTTTGACCCGTCTCTGAGGTACAGGAAATCAAGTTACCATGCCCGCGCCCGATCCCTTCGCTATCACCTTCGAAAGGACGCCTAACGGATGGTCGGTGTCTTATGAGGGCTATCTGTGGTCACGCAGCGACAGCAACCGCAAGGCCCGTGTCATGGGTATTCTGCGCCGCCTTTTGCGAGGGTCGTGGCGCTGTTCGTGGTGCGGTGCTGCGCTGCCTGCCTACAAACGTCAGGATGCAAGGTTTTGCCGCGAGCGGTGCCGGAAGCGCGCAGCGTTGCGGCGGAGACGCGAGAGGCAAAGCGCGTTGCGCGGTCAGTCCCAAACACATCTGGCGGAAACAACATCGTCGCCAGCGTAGTAAATGGGGACCTGCGTGGCGAGGTTCCCGGAAATGTATGACCGCACGGCAACCGGGCGTCCTTGTGCGTCATACAAGGCGCACCGAAGGATGTGGCCCTTCTCTGTATTTGCAATCATGATTGTATAAGTCCCCGAAGATTCACGCCTTTCGATTGATTGAATGGGTATATCAGCAAGGACTGGCATGGGCAGCAAGGCGGTGGCGCAGAAGGCGGCGAACTTCATGGGCAATCACTCCAAGGCAAACAATCGTTACAACGCCATAGGCGAAACGACCCGTCAAGCTGATGGGGGGGGATGGCCAATCCCTACAGCCCCTGTCTGGGGACCGGCGGATGGGAGGCAATTTTCCGCATTCACAAAATGGAGAATGCGACAGCGTGGGGGGATTTGTGGGGGAACGAAAGCGAGAAGGGTTGCGAAATCGCAATCCTCTCAATGGCTTAAATAGATGAAATGGCGGAGGCTCAGGGATTCGAACCCTGGGGACGCTCTCACGCCCAACGGTTTTCAAGACCGCCGCATTCGACCACTCTGCCAAACCTCCGGTCCGCACTCCGATAATGCGCTCTTGGCGATTCTGAAAGGTCACAGTGCCGAAAAACCGCCCATCCCGGCTTTGCAGGCTTTCATTACGCGCTTCAAACGGTTAGTGTGAGCGCAATGGGGGCATCAGATCCCCGCTGAGGCACTGTGCGACCGGGAAAACCCGGCGCGCGTTCGGGGTACTCCCGACACGATATGGGCAAGAGGCAAGATATGAGCGGTCTGTTTTCCAACCTTTCCAGGACTCTGCGTGTGTCAACCGCTGGCGCGGCGCTGTTGTTGGCCTCGGGCTGTGCCGATGGTCAGATGCCGGCCTTCCTGAAATCCCGCGATGGCGGTGAGGGAGAGGTTGTCTCACGCGCAAGCACGACGGAACCGCGCGGCGCCGCCCGCGATGTCGAAGCCCCCGAAGTGTTTCAGGCCAAGGAAGCCGGCCTCTGGGATGGCCGCCCCTCGCTGGGCGGCGTCTGGGTCGCCCACCCGGACGTCCAGGACCCGGAGCGCGTGATCATCCGCAACCAACAGAACGGCAAGTTCGTGATCGGCGCGCTGTTCCGCAAGGAACGCGAAACGCCCGGACCGCGCCTGCAGGTCTCCTCTGACGCCGCCGCCGCCCTTGGTGTGCTGGCCGGTCAGCCCACCAATCTCGACGTAGTGGCTCTGCGCCGCGAAGAAGCGCCCGAACCCGAAGCGGCGGATCCGATTGATGACTCGCTGGCGCTTGGCGCTGGTCCGGATGCTGGCCCCATGCCCGCCGCGCCCGACGTCACCTCCGGCACGCTAGACCCGGTGATCGGCGGCGCAGCTGCAGCCATCGAAACCGCGGCCATCACTCCGGCGAAACCCAAGGCAGCGGCCCAAGCGACGGCCAAGCCCGCCGCCACACCCGCCGCCGCCAGCCGCGCTCCCGTTCCGGCCAGCAAGCTGAACAAGCCCTATATCCAGATCGGCATCTTCAGCGTCGAGGCCAACGCCAAGAACACCGCCACCGCCATGCGTCAGGCAGGCATGGTTCCGACGGTCAAGACCCACAACTCCAACGGCAAGCCGTTCTGGCGCGTCGTCGTCGGCCCGGCGCAAAGCAAGGACGAACTGGCGACCCTGCTCAAGACGATCAAGGGCACCGGGTTCAAGGACGCCTACGCCGTCACCGACTGACCTGTGGCATGCGCCGCGTGACGGCGCCTGCCCGCCCCCAGCTCAAGAACAGATTTCCATGCATCGCACGATCTTTCCTGCGGCAGCGCTTGTTGCCGCCACCCTTTCCGTGGCCAATGTGGCAGTTGCCGCCGACATCGACCTTCTGAACGCCCACCCCGAAGGCTGCACCGCCATGCTGACGGGACAGATCACCACCGGGGACACCACCCGCCTGCGCGCCCTCCTTGGTGGAGATGCCGAAGGGTTTGCGTCTCGTTTCATCAACGACGCCGTGACGTTCTGCCTCGACAGTCCCGGAGGAAATCTTCTCGAAGGGCTGAAGCTGGCGCAAGAGATGCGGCACGCGGGCATCCAGACGCATGTGCCCGCCGGGGCCACCTGCCTCAGCGCCTGCGCGCTCGCCTTTCTGGGCGGCAGCCGCCTTGGGGCAGAAGACGCAATCACCCACCGCTTTCAGCGCAGCATCCATGCCACGGCACGCCTTGGCTTTCACGCGCCCGGGTTAGAATTCGACGCCGGGTCTTATACCGAAAAACAGATCAAGGACGCCTTCACCGTTGCCATCAAGGCAACGGCAGAGGTGTTTTCCCGCCTCGACGAACTGGGGATCACTCGCCAGTTCGCGCTCGACTTCTTTGCCGTGGCAGAGGGGACTTTTTACGAGATCGACACGCCCGAACGCGTCGAGGAGGTGGGGATTGGCGTTACCGGACTGGCGCCCCTGCCCCGGCGCATCCCCAATGATCGCATTGTGCAGATCTGCGGCATGAAATTCGAGACTTTCGGCACCGAGCGATACGAGGATCCCGATCTCTATGTCTCGATCGTCCGCCGCGACCTGATGGACCTGCCAGCCGATCCGCCGCTGAGCCAACGCAGCGCGCTGATGCTGGCCACCACCGCCGAAGGCACCTTGATGTGGGACGTCTGCGAGGTCCGCTGGCAGGCCGACGCCGTGGATATCTTTGGCCCCTCGCTGCAATTGCGCCACCACGTCCTGGAGGATTTCGACTTTCTCGAATTCCGCAACCCAAAACTTCCCTCGCGCCAATCCGTCCTGAACGAATTGACCCGTCCCGCTGCGGATACCGCCAACATGAGCCCGCTTCTTGCCAGCGCGCCGGGCGCCAGCCTGAAATCGCTGGCCTCGGGTCAGCAGCCCCATTTCGAAGGCATATCCGCCGTGACCTGCGCCCCCATCGCGGCCAGCTATGAGGTCCATCAGGTCCAGAATTTCTCCAACCTGCGCGCCGCGCCGGGCTACACCGCGACAGTTCTGAAAGAGGTGCCCAAGGGCGCACGCGTCACGCCGCAGTCACCGGACCTGCAGGCAACGGCGATCCTGACCGAAAAATGCGACCGCGCCTGCCGCCCGGCAGAACGTGGCAGCATCCAACCGGGTGAGCTTTGGGAGACCGCTTCCTGCCTCAGGTCAGATGACGTCTGGTGGCATGTGCGCGCCAATGACGGCGTAACCGGCTGGATGAGCAGCAAATACCTGAAACGCTGACTGTGCCGCGCAAATCCCCGCCCATCGGGATGACAGCGGCGATCACATGGGCGATAACCGCGGAGGGTTATCCGTAATCGACTCGGAAGGGGAAAAGATGAGCCTCATGTCACGCAGCCTTCTGGCCGCCACGGCCGCGCTGGCCCTTGCCGCAAGTTCGGCACTGGCCTTCGACACCCGCGCCAAGGCCGCCTTTGTCCTCGATCAGACCACCGGCACCGTCCTTCTGGCCAAACGCCCGGATGAGGCGCTGCCGCCCGCGTCGATGTCCAAACTCATGACGCTCTACATCGCCTTCGAGGCGATCCGCGACGGCCGCCTGCAATTGACCGAACGGTTGCCGGTGTCCAATCACGCCATGTCCTTTGGCGGGTCGACCATGTTCCTCGACACCACCGACCGGGTCGCGGTCGAGGATTTGCTGCGCGGCATCATCGTCCTGTCGGGCAATGACGCCTGCGTGGTGCTGGCAGAGGCGCTGTCGCCGGATGGGACAGAGGCCGGTTTTGCCCGCCTCATGACCCAGCGCGCGCAGCAATTGGGCATGACCTCTTCGGTGTTCAAGAACTCCTCGGGCTGGCCCGCAGAGGGGCATGTCATGTCGATGCGGGACCTAGCCCTGCTGGCCAACCTGATCATCAGTGACTTCCCCGAATTCTACCCCATGTTCTCGGAGCAGAAGTTCGAATTCGACGGTCGCGCGCCCTCCAACGTGAACAACCGCAACCCCCTGCTAGGTCTTGGCATCGGCGCCGACGGGCTGAAAACCGGCCATACCCAAGAGGCCGGTTATGGCCTCGTGGGCAGCGCCAAGAGCGGCGACCGCCGCGTCGTCTTTGCCATCACCGGGCTGGACAGCACCCGCGCCCGCGCCGAAGAGGCAGAGGCCATCGTCAACTGGGCCTTCCGCCAGTTCTCGCAACAGACCATCGTGACCAAGGGCAAAAGCATCGCCGAAGCCGAGGTCTGGATGGGGTCGCGCGAAAAGGTCGGCCTTGTCGCGCAGGAGGACGTGACCCTGCTGCTGCCCACCATGACCGCCGAAGGCGTCAAGGCAGAGGTGGTCTACACCGGCCCGATACAGGCCCCGGTCAGCGCCGGTCAGAAACTGGCCGAACTCATCATCCAGCCCGATGGCCTGCCGGAAACCCGCGTACCGTTGGTGGCCGCCGAAAAGGTCGAGGCCGGCGGCTTCATGGACCGCATGATGACGGTCAGCGGCCTGCTCATCAAACGCTTCTCCGAGGATAGCGGAGACGCGATGTGATCACCCCGGAGCGTCCCTGGGCCGGGCTTTTCGTCAGTTTCGAAGGCATCGACGGCTCGGGAAAATCGACCCAGGCGCGCCGCCTGCACGCGGATCTGATTGCCGCCGGGCACAAGGCCATCCTGACCCGCGAACCGGGCGGCAGCCCGGGGGCCGAAGAGATCCGCGCGCTTGTCCTGCAGGGCGATCCGGACCGCTGGTCGGCGGAAACCGAACTGTTGCTCTTTACCGCCGCGCGCCGCGATCACCTTGAACGCGTGATCCTGCCCGCTCTGCACCGGGGCGAAATCGTGATCTGCGACCGCTTTGCCGACAGCTCGCGCATGTATCAGGGCCGTGGCGGCCTGCGCGACAAGGTCGACAGGCTGCACGCCCTGATGATCGGCGTCGAACCGGACCTGACCCTGCTGGTGGACATGCCCGCAGAGGCCGGGTTGACCCGCGCCAAGGCACGCGCCACCGCAGAAGAGAGGTTCGAGGATTTCGGCCTCGACCTGCAACAGCAGATGCGCGCCGGGTTCCTCTCTCTGGCAGAGGAATTCGCGGACCGCTTCCGCGTGATCGACGGCAATCGCGACATCGACGCGGTCGCCGGTGAGATCCGCGCCACCGTCACCCCCGCCCTGCCCGCGCTGACATGACGGCCCGCATATGAGCGATCTGACAGACCTGCCGGAACCGGACCGGCTCGATGGTGCGCCGCACCCGCGCGACACACGACATCTCTACGGTCAGCATGAGGCGGAACAGGCCTTCCTGACCGCCTATAACTCGGGCCGGATGCACCACGGCTGGCTTTTGACCGGCCCCCGCGGCACCGGCAAGGCGACGCTGGCCTGGGAAATCGCGCGCTTCCTTCTGGCGACACCTCCGGCCCAGGACGACGGCCTTTTCGGCGCCCCGCCGCCACCCGAGAGCCTGCACATCGACCCCGAGCACCCCGTCGCCCGCAGGGTCGCCGCCCTGTCGGATCCCGGTCTCTTCCTGCTGCGACGCGGCCCCAACGACAGAGGAGACAAGCTGGCCGATGTGATCCGCGTGCAGGAAGTGCGCAAGCTCAATTCCTTCTTCGGCCTTTCGGCGGCGGATGGCGGACGGCGCGTGGTCATCGTCGACAGCGCCGATGAGATGAACCCGCAGGCCGCCAACGCGCTCCTGAAAATGCTGGAGGAACCACCGGCCCGCACCACCTTGCTGCTGCTCAGCCATCAGCCGGGCCGCCTTCTGCCCACCATACGCTCGCGCTGCCGCACCCTCCGTCTGGCGCCGCTGGGGCCAGAGGACATGGCCGCCGCCCTCGATCAGGCAGAGGTTCAGGCCAATCCGCAGGACATCGCCCCGCTCACCACCCTTGCCGAAGGCTCCGTCGGCGCCGCCATGCGCCTGATCACTCTCGACGGGCTGCCCCTCTATAAAGAGATCCTCACCCTGCTCGGCTCTCTGCCCGCGCTGGACCGGTCCCGCCTCCTCAGCCTCTCCGACAGCTGCGCCGGCAAGACCAAGGAGGCGCGGCTGGACCTTGTCCTGACGCTGACCGACCAGATCGCCGCGCGGCTGGCCCGCACCGGCGTCATGGGCCACCCACCAGCCGAAATCCTGCCCGGAGAGGGAGAGATCCTGACCCGCCTCGCCCCCGATGCCGCCACCGGCCGTCGCTGGGCCGAAACGGTGCAGACCGCCGGCGACCGCGCCCGCCACGCCCGCGCGGTGAACGTCGATCCCGCGGCACTGGTCACGGATCTTTTCCTGCAGCTGCAAAAGGCGCTCTGACCCAGCGGCCAAGGCCGCAGGCGCTGACAGGGCGGGCCTGATCACCCGCCCCCAGCTTCTTCTCTTTGAAAATACGCAAAACCGGACGCGCAGCGTCCGATTCCGCCACCGCCAATTTGCTCAGACGATTCCGCCCTTGATCAGCCGGTCCGCCAGACGCGCATAGGCCTCGGCCATCGCGCTCTCGCCCAGCGCCACAGGCTGACCGCCATCGCCCCCTAGCCGCGTGTCCAGATCGATCGGCAATTGCGCCAGCAGCGGCACGCCCAGTTTCTCGGCCTCGGCGACCACGCCGCCATGACCAAAGATATGGCTATCCTTGCCGCAATGGGGGCAGGTGAAGACCGCCATATTCTCGATCAGGCCCAGAACTGGGGTGTTCAGCGTCTTGAAGGCATCCAGCGCCTTGCGCGCATCCAACAGCGCCACATCCTGCGGGGTGGAAACCACGATTGCCCCCGCCACCTCGGATTTCTGGCACAGCGACAGCTGCACATCCCCGGTGCCCGGCGGCAGATCCACGATCAGCACGTCCTTGGTGCCCCAATCCACCTGCATCAGCATCTGCTGCAAGGCCCCCATCAGCATCGGCCCGCGCCAGACCACGGCCTTGTCCTCGGCCAACATCGACCCGATGGACATCACAGTGACCCCATGCGCCTGCAGTGGAATGATCGTCTTGCCGTCCGGGCTGGCCGGTTTCGCGGTGAGCCCGAACATGCGCGGCTGGCTGGGGCCGTGGATATCCGCGTCCAAGAGGCCCACCCGCTTGCCCGCCCGCGCCAGCGCGACCGCCAGGTTGGCCGACACGGTGGATTTGCCCACGCCTCCCTTGCCCGATCCCACGGCAAGGATCGTCTTGACCCCGGCGGGCTTCATCGAGCCCTCCTGCGGTTTCGGATGGCCGCCCATCTTCAATTGCGGCGGCGCCTTCTCTGCCACTGGCGCGCTCAGAACCGCGTTTGCCTTGTCGACCCCGGCGACAGAGGCCGCCGCCCGCTCCGCCACCTGCCGCAGCGGCTCCATCTGGCGGGCCATTTCGGCGCTTGGCGCCTCTATGACAAAGCGCGCAACACCCCCATCGACCCGCAAAGCACGAATCATGTCTCTGGAAATCAGGTTTCCGCCATCGGGCAGTTCCACCCGTGCCAGAACCGACTCGATCTCTGACCTTACGTCACTCATGCCTCATCTCCGTTCATATGCCATTTTTGCTGGCGTTGCCCCCCGGTCAGTACAACCCAAAGCGTGTAATCTGCTTAGGGCTTGGACTTAACCGTTAAGAATTCAACAATATTCCCATGCATATTCTGCATAGCAGCATTGTAACCGGGACTATTGTGCAGTTGCAGCAATTGTCCCATGTTTAGCGCAACCAAAGACAGCACACAAACTGAGGCACTGAAACAATGGCAAATGCAACGGCGAACATCACCAACACCCACAGCGGTTTGGTCTCCCGTCTGGCGGTCATTCGCGAAACGCTTCGTACACGTATGGAACGTCGCCGGGTCTTCAAGCAGACCTTCAATGAGCTGGCCGCACTGAGCAACCGCGACCTCGCGGACCTGGGTCTCGCACGTAGCGAAATCCGCCGCATCGCATGGCAGGCCGCCAACGAGATCTGAGGATCGAGAATATCAGGCGGACCACTCCTCCTCCCGGTCCCACCTGACACGGCGTCGGCTTCACCCTCCTCCCAGAAGCCGGGGCCACACTAAAAAAGGGCTCTTGCCCGAAAAGATTGCGGATCCTTTTCCTCCCTTACGGGTTCGCATCACAGAGCGACGATACCTCTCCTCCTCCCTGGTATCGTCGCACGGTTTCAACGGGGCCTGACGGTCTCGACAGAATGTAGGGCCCCTCTCCTCCTCCCTGGGGTCTCACATAAGCGGCGGCACCTCTCCTCCTCCCTGGTGTCGCCGCACCAAGTTTCCGGGGCAAACGCCCCAACAGAATGTCGGGCCCCTCTCCTCCTCCCTGGGGTCTTGCATAAGCGGCGGCACCTCTCCTCCTCCCTGGTGTCGCCGCACCAAGTTTCCGGGGCAAACGCCCCAACAGAATGTCGGGCCCCTCTCCTCCTCCCTGGGGTCTTGCATAAGCGGCGGCACCTCTCCT
>NZ_JBQQXJ010000036.1:0-10630 GCF_052266595.1 Antarctobacter jejuensis
AGTTACGCAAAAAGCTTTCGAAAGCATCGCGCAACCATCACCATATCGAAACGGTGTGGGGTCGCGGTTACGCGTTAAGGGAGCCGGAACTTGAACCAAATCTCATCCCAGCCTTTGCAGCCAGCGCGTGACCAAATGCGTCGAGTGCGTGCTTTCCTGAGCCACCGTGCCTTGGCTCAGGAAGCCACTATGAATCCTTGACCTCGCCCCTCCAAACGTCCCTGCTGAGATTGCGCCAAAGCGCCTTTTCAAGGCCCTTGGAACGATCAGGCCCGGTGTCCGGCGAAATGCCTAGGAAGTCTCGAAGCCAAGTTGCCAAACGCCGTACAATCGTGACGCTCACACCGGTCGTCCGCCAGCAACTGGCCACCGGGTTGAACCAAGAATTTACCATTGCAGGGCATTGTGACCCTGCGTTTGGTGTGCAAGCGCATCTTTGACGGTCAACCCTGCCTGTCCCAAACTAATTGCCTAAGCAGGGTTGACCGTCGTTTTTCCAAGAGGCCGTAGGCGACCTGCAGCGCTCACGCTGGATTGTTACTGTGCCCTTCCAGAGCGCCTTGCAGCCCGTTCCCAGGATTTGTACGCCGATCAGACAGGGGCTCCGGACCCGCTCGGCGTAGGGGACGCGAATGACCTGCAGCCAGAGAATTTCATTTCCGCTTAGGGCACTGGTATCGTCAAAAAATCTGAAGCCGCAACAACCACAGCCAGCGCGTCGTCAGAACGTGCTCTCAAGCGCCGCGTTGACGCAGATTCTTTGGGCTCAGGTCTTAGCCAAGCCGGTCGGGACAACGCGCCCACTAATGACAGTCCTATTTCCGCCGCTTCACTGCTGTGAAATGCCAATTTCATCTACTCTTCCCGGTCAGGAAACCCGATCCTAACAGCTCATCGCCATAGACGTACCAATCGTAGGATCAATCGAAAACTTTGGCGGGGTTAGCAATCATGTCCAGCGGCGACGGCACCAACGGCAACGATAGCCTGATTGGCAGCTCAGGAGCCGACTCTATCGACGGATTGGATGGCAACGATACCATTTCCGGCGGCGGCGGCAACGACACGCTGTCCGGCGGTAACGGCGACGACACGTTCTCGATCTACGGCAGCAGTCATGGGCTGGATCAGATCGATGGTGGCGCCGGGACCGATACCTGGCAGGGCAGCCACTATGGCGATGTGTTCCACGTCGAAAGCGGGCTGGCGAACCTGACCAGCGTCGAGGCGATCGATGGCGGTTCAGGGGCAGACGTGATCCGGGCCACCTCCGGTGACGACACTCTGGACTTCTCGATTGGGCCGACCCTTAGCAGCATCGAGCAGATCGACGCCGGGGCGGGCAACGATTCGGTCATCGGCTCGGCGGACGACGACAATATCTATGGCAACGCAGGCGACGACACGCTGTCCGGCGGTGACGGCGACGACACGTTCTCGATCTACGGCAGCAGTCATGGGCTGGATCAGATCGATGGTGGCGCCGGGACCGATACCTGGCAGGGCAGCCACTATGGCGATGTGTTCCACGTCGAAAGCGGGCTGGCGAACCTGACCAGCGTCGAGGCGATCGATGGCGGTTCAGGGGCAGACGTGATCCGGGCCACCTCCGGTGACGACACTCTGGATTTTTCGAGCTACACCCTGGCAGGCATCGAACGGATCGAAGGCCGCGAAGGCGACGATTCCATGATCGGCAGCGCCGGCGCCGACGTTCTTGATGGCGGCGAGGGTATCGACATCATCCAGGGCGGTGCAGGCGACGACAAGATCTATGGCGGCGATGGCGACGACAGCCTTAAAGGGGGTGACGACGCCGATACGTTTGTCATGGAAAACGGCTTCGGCTCGGACACCGTAATCGGCGGTGAGGGTGGTGTCGACTATGACACCGTTCATCTGAACGCGGTAAGCCAAAGCGCCACCGTGACTTATTCCGGGGACGAGGTCGGTACGATCATCGGCGGCACAAATTCCGTCACTTTTTCGGGCACCGAGCATCTGGTCCTGACCAATTACGACGATCTGGTGGATGCCAGCGCCGACAGCGTGGGTGCCGACATCGATGCCATGGGCGGCGCGGATTCAGTTCTTGGCGGTGACGGCGGCGACACTATCGACGGGGGGGACGGCTCTGACACCATTCATGGCGGCCTGGGCCATGACAGCCTGACCGGTGGGGGTGGCGACGATACGATCCTCGGTCAGGACGACGGCGACCACATCCAGATCCGCGGCGCCGACGGTACCGATCTGATCGTTGGCGGCGAGACCGGGGTGGGTGACGACACTTTGGCGTTTGAAAACGCGGATGGGTCCAGTGGCGTCGATGTTCTGTTCACCGGCGACGAAGCGGGCACAGCCAGCTTTATCAACAGCAGTGGCGGGGCTTCGTTCTCAGAAATTGAAGTGGTGCAAGGCACCTCTGGCGACGACCGGTTTGACGCCTCTGCGACTACAGGCGGCACTACCCTATCTGGCGGGGCGGGCGATGACACGCTGATCGGCGGGGCGGCCGGCGATGTTCTGGTTGGCGGCGATGGCGCCGACACCTTCGTTGTCCTGGATGGCTTTGCCAGCGATACGATCCACGGCGGCGATGACCGCGACACCATCGACATGAGCGCCCTAAGTGCTCCAGTCACCGTCACATTCACCGGTGACGCCTCGGGAAGTATCACCGATGGCACAAGTACGCTGACCTTCGATGGGATCGAATACCTGATTTTGTCGGAAGGTGCCGATCTGGTCGATGCGACGGCGGACGGCCTGGGCACGGAAATCGACGCGCTGGACGGCGACGATTCTGTGCTGGGCGGCAGCGGCGATGACACGGTCCGAGGCGGTGACGACAACGACTCCATCGACGGCGCGGGGGGTGACGACACGCTGGCCGGCGATGCGGGCGACGACAGCCTGACCGGCGGCGCCGGAGACGACACCCTCGACGGCGGCGCGGGCAAGGATACCCTGCTCGGCGGCTCCGGCGACGACAGCCTCGCGGGCGGCACCGGCGCCGATCTGCTGGAGGGCAACGACGGGGCCGACACCATTGTACTGGAAGACGGGTTCGGGACGGATACCATCACCGGGGGCGAGGGCGGTACGGACAACGACCTAATCGATGTCAGCGCTGTCAGCGCCGGTGTCACGGTCACCTTTTCCGGCGACGAAGCAGGCTCGATCACTGACGGCACAAGCACCGCCGGTTTTACCGAAATTGAACGCATGGTCCTGACCGATCAGGCCGATTCCCTTGATGCGACAGCCGATAACGCAGGCACCTGGGTCCAGGCGGGCGGCGGCGATGACACGCTGACCGGCGGCACGGGTGACGACCTGCTCGACGGCGGCGACGGCGCCGACACCTTCATCGTGCTGGACGGCTTTGGTAGCGACACCATCCTGGGAGGCGGTGCCCGCGACACCATCGACATGAGCGCCTTGAGCGCACCCGTCACCGTCACCTTTACCGGTGACGCCTCGGGCACCATCACCGATGGCACCAGCACGCTGACCTTCGACGGGATCGACTATCTGATCCTGTCAGAGGGCGCCGATCTGGTCGATGCGACGGCGGACGGCCTAGGCACGGAAATCGACGCGCTGGACGGCGACGATTCTGTGCTGGGCGGCAGCGGCGATGACACGGTCCGAGGCGGTGACGACAACGACACCATCGACGGCGCGGCGGGCGACGACACGCTGACCGGCGATGCGGGCGACGACAGCCTGACTGGCGGCGCCGGAGACGACACCCTCGACGGCGGCGCGGGCGAAGATACGCTGCACGGCGGTCTCGGCGACGACAGTCTGGCGGGCGGCGACGGCGCTGATCTGCTGGAGGGCGGCGACGGGGTCGACACTCTGGACGGTGGCGAAGGCGAGGATACGCTGCACGGCGGTCTCGGCGACGACAATCTGACTGGAGGCGGCGGCGACGACAGTCTGACCGGCGGTGAAGGGCACGACACGCTCGACGGCGGCGATCGCAAGGACACGTTGGACGGCGGCTCCGGGGACGACAGCCTCGCCGGCGGCAACGATAATGACAGCCTCACAGGGGGCGACGGGGCCGACACTGTCGACGGCGGCGAAGGCGAGGATACGCTGCACGGCGGTCTCGGCGACGACAATCTGGCCGGCGGCGGCGGCGACGACAGTCTGACTGGCGGCGACGGGGACGACACGCTCGACGGCGGCATGGGAGAGGACACGCTTATCGGCGGTCTTGGCGCAGACACTTTTGTCATCGGGCGCGCCGATTTCTCGGCGCTTGGCACTGACGAAGACGTGTCAGAGGCGATCGTCCGCGAAAACCTTGCCGATCTGACAGGATGGGCCGCAAAGAAAGCTGACGACCAATCACCCGATGACGATGACGATGACGATGACGATGACGATGACGATGACGACTTCGCGGCGTCAACACTCAACATTATTGCCATCAGCTTGGCGGTGCGCGACGTGTTACCGGCATACTTGGACGACTTGACCGTCAACGCGATCGCAACATTGGTCGAGAACAAGCTTGCTGACACCGTCGCCGCAGACCCGAGCGCACACTTGGACCCACATGATGTCGCCAAGGACATCAGGGACATCATCAAGCCGCTCTATGGCGACCAGGTGAGCAAACGTGTCGACGATGCCATCGAGGAAGAGATCGAAAGGCAATATCAGGAACTCGAAGACATTCTGAACCCTCCGACGATAGACGATGACGACCTCCTCGACCTGGCGCGGCACGTTACAATCGAGGACTTCCAGATCGGCACCGACGTGCTGGATCTGTCTTCGCACGACTATCTCGGCCAGCCGGGCCTTTCTACAAATGATGTGAAGGTCACCGGCACCGGTCACGACGGGACCGAACACGCCGTGCTCCATCTGCCGGATGGAACGACCATCACGCTGATCGGTGTGGACCCGGCGTCGCTCGATCCCGAAACACTCGAAGGTATGGGCTTCTTTGCCTCGGATGACACCAGCGACTTCCAAAACGAGCTTCTTACCTCGGCCGGCAAAATCTACGGCGGCGGCGGCGACGACGAACTTGTCGGGTCCGTCGGTTCTGAAACGATCTCCGGGGGCACCGGAAACGACACCATGTTTGGCGGCGGTGGGGCGGACACGATCTATGGTGGCAGTGGATCGGACCTGATCGAAGGCGGTGACGGCGATGACGTTTTGTACACAGGCACCGGCGACGACACGCTACTTGGCGGCGAAGGCGCAGACACGCTTTACAACTCCTCCGGGGATGACAGCCTGGTGGGCGGTGGCGGAGCCGACAGTCTGGTGGCCTCGTCTGGCGATGATACTCTTGAAGGCGGTACCGGCAGCGATACCCTGATTGGTGGCAGCGACGACGACAGCCTGGTGGGCGGGGCGGATGACGATATTCTGAGGGGCGATTTCGAGGCCACCGGCAAAGTGGCGATTAGCCAGCTCTTTTCATACGAGTATTACGAACTCGACTCGGTCAGCTCGCTTGCGACGCTTGCGGACGCCGGGTTTACCTCTGGCACCGAAAACGACAATCCCCCCGATGGCGAAGGTGTCGTCAGCGGTATCGACCCGACCGACATAGACGCTTTCCATGGCGGCGACGGCGATACATTTGCCATCAAGCTGACGACCACTCTGACGGTCACGACGGCGGGGACTTACACGTTCGATCTGACGTCCGACGATGGCGCCAAGATCTATGTCAACGGCGCCGAACTGGTTGACAACGACGGCGTCCACACGGCGACCTCCGCCAGCAACAGCCTCGTGCTGGGCAGCGGCGAACACTTGGTCGAAATCCTGTATTTCGATCAGACCAGTTCCGAAACCCTCAGCGTTGACCTGGCCGGGCCGGACACCGGCGGCGTTCCGATTGCGTTGGAGACGGCGGATCTTTCCACCTCGTTTGATGACATACTCATCGGGGGCACCGGCGACGATACCATCACCGGCGGGCTTGGCGACGACACATTTGTCTACACCGCTGGCGACGGCCACGACACGATCACCGATTTCAACGACGGCAATACCGGAACGCTGTCCGATGGCGACAATACCAACAACGACTTCATCGACCTGAGCGGCTTTTACGACCATATTGCAGAGCTTTACGCAGACCAAGCAGACGATGGTGTCCTGAATCAGTCCAATGATGGCATCGGTGGCGTCGATTACAGCGACAATGCCAGTTACGGCGCGGGGTCACTGACCTTTTCCGGGGCCAGCGCGGACAGTTCTTCCTTTACGGCCGAGAACACCGGGGTGGTCTGTTTCACCGCTGGTACCGCCATTCTCACGCCAAAAGGTGAGGTTCTGATCGACGATCTGCGCGTCGGCGATCTGGTGACCACGATGGACGATGGCCCGCAACCCATCCGCTGGATTGGGCGACGCGAAGTCGGCCCCGACGAACTTGCTTCAGACGTGAAATTGCGGCCAGTTCTGATCCCCGAAGGCATGTTTGGCGCTGAACGGAATCTGCTGGTGTCCCGACAGCACGCCCTTCTCATCGACGCCGATCGTTTGGCCCGGGCGATCCATTTGGCGGAGATTAAAGGCCTGCCGGCACGCATTGCCCATGGAAAAAGGCAAGTTGTCTACATCCACCTGATGTTCGACGCGCACCAGATTATCTTTGCCGAAAACATCCCATCAGAAAGCTTCTATCCGGGCCCGAATGCCACCAAGACCGTTGGCCCGGACGCCAAGGTAGAATTTCATCGGTTGTTCCCACAGATAGCGGCTGCACAGACACGAGTAGACGTTGAGAAGATCTACGGAGACACTGCTCGCCCAATTTCGATGCGCAAAGAACTCCCAGACAAGAATTGCTTGCTGTTGATTGTCACTGAGAACTGACCCGGTAGCCCCATAAATTGTCACTGAGAATTGACCCATGTGAACACATTGCCCCGACGTTTTCGTTTGGGGAGATTTGGAGTGATCGACATGGGATTTTTGAGTGTTATTCGACGCTGGGCATTGCGTGACAAAATGCCAATTCGAGAGATTGCCCGGCGGACGGGTCTGTCTCGGAACACCATCAAGAAGTATTTGCGCGAAGGCGCGGTGGAACCGAAGTTCAAGACGCCAAAACGTCCAAGCAAACTGGATCCCTATGCGGATCGGTTGTCCGCGTGGTTATTGGCTCAGACACGCAAGTCGCGCAAAGAGCGGCGAACAGTGAAGCAAATGCACGCTGATCTGGTGAAGCTGGGATATGACGGTTCCTATGAACGCGTTGCGGCTTTTTCCCGGGCCTGGCGTGATGATCGACATCGCGCTGAGCAGACAGCCGGTCGTGGAACGTTTGTGCCTTTGATCTTTCAGCCAGGTGAAGCTTTTCAGTTCGACTGGAGCGAAGATTGGGCCAATATCGGCGGCGAGCGGGTCAAGCTTCAGGTCGCCCATATCAAGCTGTCGCACAGCCGGGCGTTTCTGGTGCGCGCGTATCCCCTGCAAACGCACGAGATGTTATTCGACGCCCATTGGCATGCATTCCGTGTCTTTGGTGGGGTGCCTGGCCGGGGGATCTACGACAATATGAAGACAGCCGTAGACCGCGTTGGCAAAGGCAAACAACGAGACATCAATGCGCGCTTCAAAGCTATGGCCAGCCACTATGTCTTTGAGCCTGAGTTTTGCAATCCCGCTGCGGGTTGGGAGAAAGGCCAGGTCGAGAAGAACGTGCAGGATGCGCGCAACCGGCTGTGGCAGGTCATGCCGGTCTTTGCCGATTTGGAAGAACTGAACCAGTGGCTCGAAGATCGCTGCATCGCCCTGTGGGCGGAGACACCGCACAAGGCCTTGCCAGGTTCCATTGCTCATGTGTGGGAGGCTGAGAAGCCTTTGCTGATGGCGCTGCCGCCAGCATTCGACGGCTTCATAGAACACAGCAAACGTGTATCACCTACATGCCTGATTACCTTCGAGCGCAACCGCTACAGCGTACCTGCCAGCTTTGCGAACCACCGGATCAGCCTGCATGTTTATCCCAAGAAGCTGGTCATCGTGGCTGAAGGGCACACGGTCAGCGAACATGCGCGGATCATTGAGCGGTCTCACCGCAAACCCGGCAAGGTCATTTATGACTGGCGGCACTATCTCGCTGTTATCCAACGCAAACCAGGCGCGCTTCGCAACGGTGCGCCATTCACAGAGATGCCGGCAGCATTCCGTCAACTGCAAGATCACATGCTGCGGAAGGACGGCGGCGACAGGGAGATGGTCGACATCCTGTCACTGGTTCTCCAGCACAATGAAGAGGACGTTTTGTGCGCAGTGGAGCTGGCACTTGAAGCAGGCCTCCCCACCAAGACGCACATCCTGAACCTGCTGCATCGATTGATTGATCGCAAACCGACAGATCATCCAGAGATCGATCCGCCTGACGCTCTGGCATTGCAAACAACACCAGAGGCCAACGTAGATCGCTATGACGGCCTGAGACAGGCTGGGGAGACGCGCCATGCGTCATGACCCGGCAGGAGCCTCCATCGTCATCATGCTGCGCAGTCTCAAGCTCTACGGCATGGCAAATGCGGTCGAAGACTTGGTCGCCCAAGGCGCCCCCGCATTCGAAGCTGCAACTCCGATGTTGTCACAACTGCTCAAAGCCGAGATCGCGGAACGCGAAGTGCGATCCATTGCCTACCACACCAAGGTGGCGCGTTTCCCGGCGTATAAGGATCTCAGCGGCTTCGATTTTGCGTCGAGTGAGATCAACGAAGCGACAGTGCGGCAGCTGCACCGCTGCGAGTTCATTGAAAACGCTGAGAATGTCGTGCTGATCGGTGGTCCAGGAACGGGCAAAAGCCACACCGCAACGGCAATCGGCGTCCAAGCCATCGAACACCACAGGCGCAAGGTACGCTTCTTCTCGACCGTGGAATTGGTCAATGCCCTGGAGCAGGAGAAGGCGCTCGGCAAGGCAGGGAAACTGGCTGAGATGCTGACGAAAGTCGACTTGGTCATCCTGGACGAGCTCGGCTACCTGCCGTTCAGCGCTTCTGGCGGTGCGCTTCTCTTCCATCTGCTCAGCAAGCTCTATGAGCGCACCAGCGTGATCATCACAACCAACCTCAGCTTCTCAGAATGGGCGCAGGTCTTCGGTGACGCAAAGATGACCACCGCACTCCTCGATCGGCTCACACACCGCTGCCACATCCTCGAAACCGGAAACGACAGCTACCGCTTCAAGGCCAGCTCTGAAGCTGCAAAGAAAACAGGGAAGGAGACAGCAACATTGACCTCGTCATAGACAGCGACGCATAACTGAGGGTGGGTCAAATCTCGGTGAAAATACCGGGTCAGTTCTCAGTGACAATCAACAGTCACGTCCTCACCTAGCGTCTTCAGCGAACCGCCGCAGCGGCGGCATTCTTCGCCCGGAGACAACATCTCTTCGTGCCGGTCCAGATGATCCGGCAACGGCTTGCGGCTGTGCTGGCGGGGTGCTTTGCCTTCCTCGGGTTTGTCAGTGGATTTTGCCTGCTCGTCGGCAACCTCGGCGAACTGCTCGTCTTCCTGAAAGACCATGTTGAGCTGATCGAGGCTCTCCGACTTCGATCCGAACCGGTGCCGGTTATGCCCCGTCAGTTGGTGCTGGAGCTGCTCGACCTTCAGGGTCAGAGCCTTGACCTCATCGGCGAGCAGCCGGTTCACCGCTCGCAGTTCGGCCGGATCTTCCGGGGCTATGTCGAGGTCGTTCAGCATCGCCAATGCCATACTGGATCAGGGGCGTATGGTGAATCCCAAAAGCGCGTAGAGCCCTGTAATTATTGACCTATCCAACCGATAACGGACGCCATGTCTTGCGCGGCATCCGCCAATCGATCCCCTCAAGCAGCATCGACAATTGCGCAGGGGTCACGCTGATCTTACCGTCCTTCGCAGCCGGCCAGACAAACCGCCCCTTCTCCAACCGTTTCGAGAACAGGCACGCCCCTTGCTGATCCCACCAGATGATCTTGAGCAAGTCGCCGCGCCGCCCCCGGAATACGAACAAATGGCCGGAATATGGGTCTTCCGCCAGCACTTTCTCCGCCTGCGCCGCCAGCGTATTGAACCCCCGCCGCATGTCCGTCACCCCGGCCGCCAGCCAGACCCGTGTGTTGCTCGGGACCGGGATCAAGACATCAGCCCCTTCAACAGCTGCGCCAGCACATCAGGGTCAAACCCGCCCTCGGCGTTGATCCGGTGACCGCCGGCCAGCTCAATCTCAATCCGGCCGCCGGGGATTGTTCAGTCCCGGCATCTGGTGGATCGGATCAACGATGAATCTGTCTGGCTCTGAAGTCCAGATCTTGCAGATGTATTCGTAAGGTGTGAGGCCGCTGAGCGTCTTGAGACGACGGGCGAAGTTGTAGGCGTCGAGGAAGTCCGCGAGATGGCAGCGGAGCTGTTCATGGCTGTCGTAGTGGTATCGCTTGACGGTCGCGTCCTTGATCGTGCGATTCATGCTCGCGAACTAGCCGATGCCATGGGTAAGGACTAGGGTCAGGATTCATAACCAGTAGATGACGAGGGCGGCGAGGGCGATGGCCGAAAAGAAGACCTTCGGGCACCGGTCATATCGGGTGGCCACACGCCTCCAGTCCTTGAGTCTTCCGAACATGAT
>NZ_JBQQXJ010000037.1:0-2500 GCF_052266595.1 Antarctobacter jejuensis
ATCGTATTGAGAGAATATGTTGGTTTTTACTAGGTTTGGCGGCGACCTACTCTCCCACGTCTTGAGACGCAGTACCATTGGCGCGACGGCACTTAACGGCCGGGTTCGGAATGGATCCGGGTGTTTTGCTCGTGCTATGACCACCAAACCGAGAAAAAACCAACACGGCGCACGGTTGTGCGCCGTCAATCAACATCGTTGTCCTCGTCAAGATCACGGGATGTATGCTTGTGGTCTGATTTCAGTAGTCAGTTTTTGCTGTTACTGGATCAAATCAAGCCTATCGGACCATTAGTACCAGTCAGCTGAACGCATTGCTGCGCTTACACCTCTGGCCTATCGACGTGGTGGTCTTCCACGGTCCTCAGGGATACCTTGTTTTGAGGGGGGCTTCCCGCTTAGATGCCTTCAGCGGTTATCCTGTCCGATCATAGCTACCCAGCACTGCCATTGGCATGACAACTGGTCCACCAGTGGATCGTTCACCCCGGTCCTCTCGTACTAGGGGCAACTCCTCTCAAGTATCCTACACCCACGGCAGATAGGGACCGAACTGTCTCACGACGTTCTAAACCCAGCTCACGTACCTCTTTAAATGGCGAACAGCCATACCCTTGGGACCTGCTCCAGCCCCAGGATGAGATGAGCCGACATCGAGGTGCCAAACACTGCCGTCGATATGGACTCTTGGGCAGTATCAGCCTGTTATCCCCGGCGTACCTTTTATCCGTTGAGCGATGGCCCTCCCACTTGGGACCACCGGATCACTATGGCCGTCTTTCGACTCTGCTCGACTTGTCAGTCTTGCAGTCAGGCTGGCTTCTGCCATTGCACTCAACGAGCGATTTCCGACCGCTCTGAGCCAACCTTCGCGCGCCTCCGTTACGCTTTAGGAGGCGACCGCCCCAGTCAAACTACCCACCACGCAGGGTCCCGGACCCGGATAACGGGCCGCGGTTAGACATCAAGCAGAATTAGGGTGGTATCTCAAGGATGGCTCCCCATGGACTGGCGTCCATGGTTCAAAGCCTACCACCTATCCTGCACAAATTGTGCCTGATGCCAGTGCGAAGCTGTAGTGAAGGTGCACGGGGTCTTTCCGTCTAACCGCGGGTAGCCTGCATCTTGACAGGCAATTCAATTTCGCTGAGTCGATGTTGGAGACAGCGGGGAAGTCGTTACGCCATTCGTGCAGGTCGGAACTTACCCGACAAGGAATTTCGCTACCTTAGGACCGTTATAGTTACGGCCGCCGTTTACCTGGGCTTCAATTCAGAGCTTGCACCCCTCCTTTTAACCTTCAGGCACCGGGCAGGCGTCAGACCCTATACGTCGTCTTGCGACTTCGCAGAGCCCTGTGTTTTTAATAAACAGTCGCCACCCCCTGGTTTGTGCCCCCGGTGATCGAACACCGGGCCTCCTTCTCGCGAACTTACGGAGGTATTTTGCCGAGTTCCTTCAACATCGTTCTCTCAAGCGCCTTGGTATTCTCTACCAGTCCACCTGTGTCGGTTTAGGGTACGGTCTGATGGAGGGCTATTTCCAGGAACTGTCTTGGATACGCGCCAATCCGATAAGGCACGCACGCCGCCACAATCCGTCACATCCTCCTGGCCCACGAATATTAACGTGGTTCCCATCGACTACGCCTTTCGGCCTCGCCTTAGGGGCCGGCTTACCCTGCTCAGATTAGCTTTAAGCAGGAACCCTTGGACTTTCGGCGAGAGTGTCTCTCACACTCTTTGTCGCTACTCATGTCATCATTCTCACTAGTGATCTCTCCACCGGATCGCTCACGCGCCGGCTTCACTGAAAGCTTCGCTCCTCCAGTGATCCCCCAGAGAACTGGGAATGGATCGAAGGAGGAATGAAGCTATATCACACTACGCTCCGCTACCATGCCTTACGGCATCCTAAGCTTCGGCTCATGGCTTGAGCCCCGTTACATCTTCGCCGCAGGACAACTTGATTAGACCAGTGAGCTGTTACGCTATCTTTAAAGGATGGCTGCTTCTAAGCCAACCTCCTGGTTGTTTTGGTCGTCCCACCTGCTTTCCCACTTAGCCATGAATTGGGGGCCTTAGCTGTAGGTCAGGGTTGTTTCCCTCTCCACTACGGACGTTAGCATCCGCAGTGTGTCTGCCATCTAGTACTCCCGGGTATTCGGAGTTTGGTTAGGATCAGTAAGCCTGTGGGGCCCCATTACCCATCCAGTGCTCTACCCCCCGGGGTATTCGGATGACGCTCTACCTAAATAGATTTCGCGGAGAACCAGCTATCTCCGAGTTTGATTGGCCTTTCACCCCTAGGCACAACTCATCCCGACCTTTTTCAACAGGTGTGGGTTCGGACCTCCAGTAAGTGTTACCTTACCTTCATCCTGGTCATGCCTAGATCACTCGGTTTCGGGTCTGATCCATCTAACTCGACGCCCTATTAAGACTCGCTTTCGCTGCGCCTACACCTACCGGCTTAAGCTTGCTAGATAGACCAAGTCGAT
>NZ_JBQQXJ010000038.1:0-3386 GCF_052266595.1 Antarctobacter jejuensis
GATCATGTTCGGAAGACTCAAGGACTGGAGGCGTGTGGCCACCCGATATGACCGGTGCCCGAAGGTCTTCTTTTCGGCCATCGCCCTCGCCGCCCTCGTCATCTACTGGTTATGAATCCTGACCCTAATAGCAGGATGAAGAATGTTCGACCAAGCCCGGAAATCACGAAGTCGGTTATTGATCTGCCACCCGCTGGTCCCTCGCCCATGCCCAGAATCTGCGGTTAATTGCGCAGTTCCCCAAGCTTGGGGAACTGCGCAATTTGCATGGGACTTAATTAATTACTGAGTTGAAACCCGATTGTGAGAGGGCAAGAGCCGCATCGCGTTCTTTCTCTGCCGCATCAGCGCGGATTTCTGCATTGATGAGATCGTCTTCAGCCTTGCGGAGCAGTTCTTCGTATCGGGTGATCCTGTTCTGCAGATCACCTATTTTACTTTCTTTCGATGACACTGCAGCGTCAAAACTTTTCTTTTCCATTTCCAATATCGCTTCATGAACGGCCTCGGCGTGTTCGACCGCAGAGGCTACAGCGCTATCGATCATCGTTCGTAATTGTGAGATGCCATACTCGATTTTTTTTCAACTTCAGGTGTCCAAACGGGTCGCTCCATGCCCGTCTGCGTTACTCGATGAGCGCCGTTCTCCTTTCGCAATTCCCCGTTGTCCCGGGCCAAGTTCTGTCCTTCGTCATTTGGTTGCGGATTTCTCAATTTCTTCAAATCCTGATCCTGAGAGGGGTTGGCCTTTATCATCAATAGGTACTTCTACTTGTACTTGTGTGTCCGGATGACATGGTTCCTAAAGTCGATTTGAGAAACCGGTTGGGATGAACGTCTACTCTGCTTGTCAATCCCGGAACTAAATGGGTCAGTGGACCGGTGGAATAGTCCCCAACGGCGGAGATCTGGCGTGCGCCTTGGCGCGTGCGCTCCCAAGTAGCTGGCACGCGTCAAGGCGCACTGGCCGAAGGCCAGTCCAGGCAGTCCGTTTGGTTGGGTGATCAGGTTTTCGTCTTGCGGCTCTGGCGCAGCCGGAAGCTCTCGCCGTTCATTTCGAGGAAGTGGACGTGGTGGGTGGGCGATCGAGGATGGCGCCGGTGAGACACTCGGAGCCGAAAATTTCGGTCCATTCGTCGAAGGGGAGGTTCGAGGTGATGACGATCGAGCCGCGCTCGTAGCGCTGCGAGATGATCTCGAAGAGCAGCGCGGCCCCTGTCTTCGAGAGTGGCATGAAGCCGAGTTCGTCGATGATCAGCAGATCCTGGCTGGTGAGGGTCTTCTGGAGGCGCTGCAGGCGGCGCTCGTCGACCGCCTCGATGAGTTCATGGACGAGACCGTCAGCAGTGGTGAAGCGGACCTTCAGTCCCTTCTGGCAGGCGGCCAGCCCAAGACCCAGGCTGACATGAGTCTTGTCCGTCCCTGTCGGACCGAGAGCGATGACGTTCTCGCGGCGCTCGACGAACTCGCAACGCGCGAGCCCCGTTGTCAGGGCTTTGTTGATCGACGGGATAACCTTGAAGTCGAAGCTGTCCAGGCTCTTGGTGGCGGGGAACTTCGCGGCCTTGATCCGGCAATCGATCATCCGGCGCTCGTGCTCGATCAGCTCCAATTCGCAGAGCCTGAGCAGGTACTGCACATGATCCTTGCCTTCGGCCGCGCACTGCCGGGCGAGTTTGGCATATTCGCTGTTGAAGGTCGACAGTCGGAACTTCTTGAGATGGTGCTGGAGCAGCACCTGCGGCGTGTCGTTCATCTTGCCGCTCCGCGCATCAGGCTCATGTAGCTGGCCGGCTTCGTGGTCTCGACCCGGGCTCTGGGGAGGTAGGGGTAAATGTCGAGATCGAGCCGCGGCGGGGGCCATTCGATGCGGCACAGGACCAGGTGCTTGACCGCGTCATAGCCGATCGCGCCGAGATCGAGCGCTTGGCGCACGGCGCCATGCACTTGGCCCATCTCGATGGTTTCCAGCAAGCGCAGAACCTGCACGTATTCCCGCTTCCCTTCTTGCCCATTCGCGCTTCCAGAAGTCGATGCAGTGTGGCGAAAGCCTCTTGCAGCTCCCAACCCTGCAAAGGTGCCGCCTGATCCAGGGCGCCGACCTTCTGCTCCAGCAGCGGCAGGAAGTGCATCGGATCGAAGACCATATCGGCCTTCTCGTAGGACCTGCGATGCCGGGCGATCATCTCGGCACCACACCCGATGACCACCTCGTGGACATAACCGCGGATCTGCACCTCGTGGTGGGGATTGGCAACCGGGACCGAGTAATCGTTGTTGCGATACCGGACCATGGAAATCGATGTCGCCCGCGTGCTGACCTTCTCGCAGGCGTCACAAGGCACCGCTGGTAACGGCATCAGAGCATCGAGATCCCGCATGAGTCGCTCGCCGATCGTCTCACCATAACCGCGCAGGACCGCCCCCTGGCGTTTGATGCACTGTTTCTCCAGCCAGGTGTTCAGCGCCTCGAAACTCTCGAAGCGTGGCATCGGCACCATGTAGGTGCGCCGGCCGAAGCCGATCATGCCTTCGGCGTTGCCCTTGTCGTTCCCCTTGCCCGGACGGCCGAACCTGTCGTTGAACAGATAAAGCGACTGCAACTCCGAGAAGGTCCGGGTGCGCTTGCGAGTTCCGTCGCCAAGGATCTTCGCCACCGTCTTGCGGTCGATCCCGAACAGCCGAGCCGCCTCGCTCTTGCTCATCCCCTCGACATGGCACGCCCGGCACACCCGTCTGTATATATCCACAGCATACATCTCCCCGCCTTCAGCTCGTTGCCTCGGGGGCAAGATGCGGAATTTTACTCTGCGAGGGTCAGATCAACCGACCGTTCCCGCTGTCCATTTTGTCTCCGGAATTCACATTCGGAACAGCATGAAACCGAGTGCGTCGCATCACGGCCAAAACATGCTTTGGTCTTTTGCGACTGAGATCTCAGTTCAAGATCGCGGAGCCATGCAATTGCGCCGAGAATGCTGCTCTCATTGAAGATGAGAGAGCCGGGACCGCATCGTATCACAGGCCTCGAACGGAGTTCCCGCCAGCGATGATTGCGTTGATCAAATCCGCGACGGAACGGTGCCGTGCCATTTCGAGTTCGGTGCCGACTGCGTTCTCATGTGTCGCGGCGGCATCGCGAAGAACCCCCACGATCTCGTGCTCCGGAAGAAGCTCGCGATCCTTCAACGCAAGCAGGAGCGCCTCGCAGATCGAAAGGGCGGCCTGACCTGCATGTTCGTTCTCTTTGGACACTTGTTGTTGATTTCCGCTGAGAAGTGACCCGGTAGCCCCCCAGATTTTCACTGAGAACTGACCCATGTGAACACGTTGCCCCGACGGATTTGGTCGGGGAGATATGGAGTGATCGACATGGGATTTTTGAG
>NZ_JBQQXJ010000039.1:0-2232 GCF_052266595.1 Antarctobacter jejuensis
TACAGCCTGCGCGAAGCCCAAATCCTAATCGAAGAATGGAGGAAACACTACAACACGAAACGCCCGCATAGTGCCTTGGGCTACCGCCCACCGGCCCCGGAAACCATCGTCCCGATGGAACCAAGGCCAATCATGCACTAACATTCAAACTGGACCACTCAAGTGCGGCTGATCAATCTGCGCCACCAGCATCGCCTCAATCCCGTCGCGCGACTCGATTTCAGCGAACATCGCCGCCACCAACAGGCCTCCATCGCCGCTGCGAAAACTTCTGCGACCACATCCTCGAGGTGTGGCCACCCCCAATACAAGTCGGTGCTACTTGACCACGGAACTCGGCAGGTTCTTGCGATGCCGTTGGGGCAATAGGCCAAATAAACGCGATTTATCTTCAAGCAGCTATAGGCGTCACGTTAGAGCGACTTAATTTTGATGCGTCAAACCACTCTCGTGACTTGCGTTCTGGTATGCCCGCGCTCTTGGCCATAGTTTCTTTGAGGGACTTGGAAAACGACCAAAGACCGACACTAACCTGATTGCGCCCCCGGCCTATTGACCCAATCATTTTTGGTGGCGCACCGATCCTATTGTAGATGCGCACCATGCGAGCGTCAAATACACCCACAAACTTCTCTATTCCGAGCCCCAACATAAGTTCGCCACCAGCAAGCATAAGTGCTGAGGCAATATTTCTATTGCTGCCGGGCGCAAGGCAAAATCGCGTACATTCCCAAATGACCGAACTTTTAATCTGCCTCCCACCGGTTACGTGAAGAAAATGGTCATTTACCATGCATTTACCTAGGGTCGGCATGAATCTCATTGAACCGCCATGCAATCCATCCTTTCCCTCCCATATTACGTAGAGAGGGTTTAGTTCGTCATATTGATCCCGCTCCTCACCATTGGCATTAACGTTGACCTTCCATTTCAGTCGATCTCGAAACTGGATGGCCCTATCGCGGAACATCGATTGTCTCAAAGGGCAATCTGCCAAAATATCATCTGCCAGTACATAACGGATCATGTTTCATTCCTTTCTGCGACGACCACACTCAAGGATGAAATATTCTGGTTAATACAGCTCCTCAAACATCACGGATAATTGCATAAAATTTTATTATTCATATTCACTTTGGAAGTGTTTAGAAACTCTGAAACGCGGTGGTTTTCTTCGCTAAACTTGAACGGATTGTTCTGACGGAAAATCTACCGCTGTTTGCGCCGACTATTTCAATGCATGGCTAGGCACAACTGGTCGTGTCTCCGGTGCGGCTATTTTGCGTAAATTCCTTAGGGATTCATTTCGTGAATCCAGCGTGGTAGCTGGTCTGAATGAGCAGACCCATCCGGTCGAGCTACAAGACCAATAACTGGCCGGGCTACAACGAAGCGCTGAAGCAGCGTGGCTCGCTGACGATCCACTGACCAGCAGGGCATTCCAGCGGAATGTCCCGAGAGGTTGGTTCGACCCCGCGATGAATTGGGATGCCGCGCCGACAGGCAGGCGTGGCCGCCAGCGGACCTACAGCGATGCCGCCATCCAGAACTTCCTCTCGATGAAGGTGCTGTTCGGCACGGCGCTCCGGCAGACGGCCGGTTTCGCCGAGCGCCTGCTGCGGCTGGTTGGTTTGGACGGGTCGGTGTCCGACTTTAGCACGCTGTCTCGCCGTCAGAAGACGCTGGCCGTGACCATCCCGTATCGCGGCTCCAAAAGACCACTGCACCTGCTGTACCCTCACGATGGGGTGGGCGCCCCTAACGGCATCGCTGTGCCAAGGTAGCGGTGTCAAAACTTGCTAAGAGGAAGAGGCGCCCATGGACAAGGTTAGCATTTTAAGGCTGGATATAGCCAAGAACTCGTTTCACGCACATGGAGCGGCCGAGGACGGATCGAAGGTCTTCAGCAAGGCGTTGCCGAGAGGTCGGGTATTGCAGGTGTACAGTCGGATTGAGCCCTGCACCATCGCTTTGGAGGCCTGCGCGGGGGCGCATCACTGGAGCCGGGAGCTATCAAAGCTTGGTCACGATGTGAGGCTGATCGCCCCGCAATACGTCAAGCCCTATGTGAAGCGCCAAATGACCGATGCGAATGACGCCGAGGTGTGACGTCCCGTCTGGTGGTGTAGCTTTCGGTGGTCATCGGGTTTCCCGTTAGTGTCGGTTTGCGAAAACCAACCTGAACCAAGGCCTTTACCCGATGACCAAACCCATGATGGACCTGCGTGCGCT
>NZ_JBQQXJ010000040.1:0-2231 GCF_052266595.1 Antarctobacter jejuensis
TACAGCCTGCGCGAAGCCCAAATCCTAATCGAAGAATGGAGGAAACACTACAACACGAAACGCCCGCATAGTGCCTTGGGCTACCGCCCACCGGCCCCGGAAACCATCGTCCCGATGGAACCAAGGCCAATCATGCACTAACATTCAAACTGGACCACTCAAGTGCGGCTGATCATATGCGAAACTGTTTACCCCGACCGAAGCCGCAGGCATGGGGGCAGGCCTTGCGATCCTGATTGCGACCTTTCACGGGCGCCTGACCTGGAAAGTACTGCGCAAGGTCATAATCGACACAGCCTATACGTCAGTCTCTCTCTATACTGTCCTGTTTGGCGCGCTGATGCTGTCAAAGCTTCTGACCCTTTCGGGGTTGGCGGCAGGGGTCCTTGCACTTGTCCAGTCAACAGGCCTCGAAGGCTATGCGCTGATCTTCGCGATCATGCTCGTATTCCTCGTGCTGGGTTGCGTTATGGACTCCATGGCGATTATTCTGATCTTCGTGCCGCTCTTTGCGCCAATCGTCGTCGCTCAAGGATTCGATCTGGTTTGGTTCGGCATCATCGTAATCGTCGTGACCGAGATCGCACTAGTCACGCCGCCCGTCGGAATGAACGTGTTCGTTCTCAAGGCCGTCCTGCCCGACGTTCCCGTAGTTCGGATATTCAAGGGCTTGGTGCCATTCATTGCTGTCGATGTGATCCGTCTCGCATTGCTGGTGGCGTTCCCGGCAATCACCCTGTGGCTGGGTACGACGGTTGGCTAACAGTAAACGCAAGAGAAATGGCGGGTGAGCTCGCTCCTTCGCTTCCCGCCAACTTGCGTTTTTGTCACGATTGTCCAGGCAGCAGTCATCAACCCGAAACATTACATTTACAGAATTTCATGAACAACTAAGAACCAGATCCCTCACAATACAATGACTTCGCGGTTCCGACCGAAGCTCGGCTCTGATAATGTGGCCGCCCCCGACGGCATCTATGCGCAAAGTGGGTCTGCGATGATCCAACAAGGAGGACAGTCACATCATCAGAGCCACACGGCACGTAAAAACTCACCTACTCAAAGCCGATCCTGAGCGAAGCATTGAATGTAAGGCTCCCGCCACGAAGGACGTTGAGAATCGCAAATCTGCAGTCCCAAGCTCGATCATCGGACCTAAAGCGCGGGAGTTTGGAGTCGGCGCTCTGTGGTTTGAGTTGTCTTCAAATGATACGCACCACTGACATGAACGACGGCGCAAAGGTGGGTAAAGAACCAAGGCCTCAATAAGAATATATTAAAAACAGAGCCTTGCGAATAAATAGTGGTGCCCCCACACGGCAAACCGGGCAGAGGAGAAACCATTTCCGCGCCCACGGTTAAACACCCAGTTCCGTTGCAGAAATCGTCTCCGAGACCGTGTTCGAGGCGATCCATGCAACCGCTCCTTTGTGGGGCAGACTGTGGAGCAGACCATGAGCAACAAATCCTCGACCCTTTCAGACGGCTTGGAACTGCGCGGGCGGATGTACTACGCGCGGTTTCGCGTTCCCACCCGGTTCTGCAGCGTTGAAACGCGGCGCGAAGTCAACAAATCGCTAAAAACACGCGATCGCCGGCAAGCCAGGGTCAAGCTCGAGCAAATGCGCACCCAGCTTGAACTGCAGTGGGAGACCCTGCTGGCCGAGAAAGAGGGACGGAGCACCATCGACAGCTTCGTTCAAATGACGAGTTTCCTGGAAACCCTCTCGCTGCCTTTTCGCCCTTTGCAGAATATCGTGAGCGGACCGCTCGAAGATATGCTGGCCCGAATCGAAAAGATCGACAGTTTTGGCACGACCTCGGAGGCGGTTCCTGCCGTTCTTGGCGCCAGACAATTGCCCGACGTGAAGGTGTCGGAAATGGCCGAGTTGATGAAGCGCCACCACGCGACCAAGATCTCGCGAAAGAACGCGTATCAGACCCGGGCCTGGGTGTCGAAATATGAGCGGGCGGCTGCATCCTTCATCGAAGTTGTCGAGGACAAACCGATAAGCCAGATATCAGAAGCCAATGCGATGGCCTTCAAGAAGCACTGGCTGGAACGTCTGGAAAAGACCAAGCTGACGGCAAACTGTTGATTTCCGCTGAGAAGTGACCCGGTTTTTTCACCGAGATTTGACCCACCCTTGTTTATTCCTCGGCGGTCATGTTGTGGTCAATGCCGGCGTCTCCTTTCTTGTTTTCTTGGCGGCTTCGGAACTGGCTTTGAA
>NZ_JBQQXJ010000041.1:0-2115 GCF_052266595.1 Antarctobacter jejuensis
CATCTCGGCCATTTTCCCGGCTTTTCCGAGCGTCTTTTCCTGTTCCAGCGCGTTGACGAGTTCCACCGTCGAGTAGAAGCGAACCTTGCATCTGTGATGCTCGATAGCCTGAACGCCGATGGCCGTTGCGATATGGCTTTTGCCGGTTCCGGGGCCGCCGATCAGAACGACGTTTTCCGCCCCCTCCATGAACTCGCCACGGTGCAGTTGCCGGACGGTGGCTTCGTTGACGTCGCTGGATTTGAAGTCAAAGCCAGCGAGGTCCTTGTAGGACGGGAAGCGCGCAACCTTCGTGTGGTATGCGATTGACCGCACCTCTCGCTCTGCAATCTCGGCCTTGAGCAGTTGGGACAACATCGGTGTTGCAGCCTCGAACGCTGGCGCCCCCTGGGCGACCAGATCTTCGACGGCCTGCGCCATGCCATGCAGCTTGAGGCTGCGGAGCATGATCACAATCGAGGCGCCTGCCGGATCATGACGCATGGCGCTTCTCCCCAGCCTGTCTCAGATCGTCATAGCGGTCTACGTTGGCCTTCGGTGCCGTTTCCAGGGCCAGAGCTTCCGGCGGATCGACCTCTGGAAGATCGGTCTGTTTGCTGTCGAGCAACCTGTGAAGCAGGTTCAGGATGTGCGTCTTGGTCGGCACGCCAGCTTCCAGCGCCAATTCCACGGCGCACAGAACGGCGTCTTCGTCGTGATGCAGAACCAGGGACAGGATATCGACCATCTCCCGGTCACCACCCTCCTTGCGCAACATGTGATCCTGCAGGCGGCGGAAGGCGTCTGGCATCTCGGTGAACGGCGCGCCATTGCGCAGGGCTCCCGGCTTGCGCTGGATCACCGCCAGATAATGCCGCCAATCATAGATGACCTTTCCAGGTTTATGGTGCGACCGCTCGATGACGCGACCATGGGTGCAAACGGTTTTGCCTTCCGCCACGACAACCAGCCGTTCCGGGTAGACGTGAAGGCTGACAGGGCGGTTCGCAAAACTGGCAGGAACGCTGTAGCGATTGCGTTCGAAGGTGATCAGGCATGTTGGCGACACCCGTTTGCTGTGCTCGACGAACCCATCGAAGGCCGGAGGCAAGGTCATCAGCGTCGGCTTCTCTGCCTCCCAGACATCGGCAATAGTGCCAGGCAATTCCCGGTGCCTTGTCTCGGCCCATAGGGCCACACAGCGATCCTCCAGCCACTGGTTCAACTCGGCCAGATCGGTGAAGACTGGCATGACCTGCCACAGCCGGTTCCGGGCATCGCGAACGTTCTTCTCGACCTGGCCTTTCTCCCAGCCTGCGGCCGGGTTGCAGAACTCGGGCTCAAAGACGTAGTGGCTGGCCATGGCCTTGAAGCGGGCATTGACGTCCCGCTGCTTGCCCCGTCCAACACGATCCACCGCCGTCTTCATGTTATCGTAGATGCCCCGTGCGGGCACGCCACCGAAGACACGGAAAGCGTGCCAATGGGCGTCAAATAACATCTCATGGGTCTGAAGCGGATAGGCCCGCACAAGGAAGGCTCGGCTGTGCGACAGCTTGATATGGGCCACCTGCAGCTTGATCCGTTCGCCGCCAATGTTGGCCCAGTCTTCGCTCCAGTCGAACTGGAACGCCTCGCCGGGCTGGAACACAAGGGGCACATAGGTGCCGCGACCCGTCGTTTGCTCCGCTCGATGCCGATCCGCATGCCACACGCGGGCAAAAGCCGCCACGCGGCCATAAGAGCCATCATAGCCAAGCTTCACCAGATCAGCATGCATCTGCTTCACCGTCCGCCGCTCTTTGCGCGGCTTTCGCGTCTGCGCCAGCAACCAGGCAGACAGACGGTCCGCATAAGGATCCAGCTTGCTTGGCCGAGATGGCGTCTTGAACTTCGCTTCAACTGCGCCTTCGCGAAGGTACTTCCTGATGGTATTGCGAGACAGGCCCGTGCGTCGGGAAATCTCGCGGATCGGCATCTTGTCACGCAATGCCCAGCGTCGGATGACACTCAAAAATCCCATGTCGATCACTCCATATCTCCCCGACCAAATCCGTCGGGGCAACGTGTTCACATGGGTCAGTTCTCAGTGAAAATCTGGGGGGCTACCGGGTCACTTCTCAGCGGAAATCAACA
>NZ_JBQQXJ010000042.1:0-1946 GCF_052266595.1 Antarctobacter jejuensis
CGAACACGATCAATGCAAGCGAGGCGGCGAGCGGGGCTCAGAAGTTTCCCTTTGCAGCTTCCGCCAAGATCAGCTTGTCCAGCGTCAGGTCATAAACAGCCTTGCGCAGTCGCTCATTCTCTTTCTGCAGACGCTTCAGCTTCTTCAATTAATCCGTGCTAATCCCGCCGTACTTCTTCTTCCAACGGTAATACGTTTGTTCAGTCACACCGATCTGCCGGATCTCATCCAGACGCGGCATACCCTGCCCCGTTAGAACCTCAACCTGCCGTAACTTCGTGACAATCTCTTCGGGCTTGGGGCGCCTGTTGGCCATGTATTTCCTCCGTTTACCTAAACATAGCGGAGGACCACTTCAGTGGGGGAAGACCAAGATGACCGCGACCCATGTGGCGATGACCGTGGTTGCGGCCAAGATGACCGGCGGCGGGGGATACATGGTCAGGGAAAGCTATGAACGGTCGATGACGCGACTGAGCCGCACGTACCTGGCGCAGATGGATGCCTTGAAGAAACACCGCGCCAAGGCGCAGCAGGTTGTCCGTGTGGAGCGTGTGACGGTGCATGAAGGCGGGCAGGCTATCGTTGGCGATGTCACACACGACGGGGGCGGGTGTCGATGAAAAGCGACGTTAACCCCATGAACCCTGTGGAGCGCTTACGGGCTGCGCCGCGATGCACGGCAACGGCCAAGGGGACAGGGCAGCGTTGCCAATGCCCTTCTAAGCACGGTTGGAACGTCTGCCGCTTGCACGGCGCTGGTGGCGGAGCGCCGTGCGGTCCTGCACATCCGAACTATCGGCACGGATTGCGGACCAAGGAGGTCCGGGCCTTGCGTAAACTCGTGCGGTCTCTTTCGGCTTTGGGTTGACCAAAAAATTGGTGGTGGGATGGCTGTCGAGGTCGGTTGGGCGCGTTTCCGCCGGGACAGCCCTCCCTAGGGTAAGGTTAACCAGTCATTAACCCCTTAACTACACTTTTGGGTAGGTTCGGCGCAGCAGAAGGAATCGTCATGCAAGACAAAGACCTATTGCTTCGGTGCCAAACGGTATCGCATGCTTGCGATCTTCTGGGGCTTCCGCACACCGCGAAGGCGCTTAGGGACATCGTGAGGGAACAACAGGAAAGCTGGGCGAATGGGCGGGCCATTGGTTTTGGCGACGCCAGTACGCAGGGTCAAATGCAAATGGAAGATACCAGTCTCAAGGGTGGAAACCTGGCACGGCGATCCTGTCGTTTGGGATCATCGTCTGACGTCGCTTCGGTAAACGCGCCCGACATGTGAAGCAAATTCATGAGGCAGAAGTAAGGATCTTCGGCTGTGCAAGAACCTGCCTCTTTCATCGGGCAGTTTCCGGCACATGGCAATTCGCTGGCCACTGCCTGCGACGGTCGTTTCATTGCATTCGGGCGTTCTTGGAATGAGCGAACTATGGACTGAGCTTGCACGGTGTTGCCTATATTCTATCCGGTAAGCGGCGATCTTTCGGACTACTGGGATGCACTTTGGAATTGTTACTGGGCCACTAAAGAGTGAAACCTCAAACAATTGGTTAACCACAATTGTATCTTCTCTTGAGGTTGCGGCAGTGCTTGCTGAGGAGGCGCAGCAGTTTGCCCGGGGCGACTGGGTGACAGGGAGTTTGGGCAGAGAGGTCATCTGCGGCGCTGTGAGATCGACGGGAGAGGCGGGCGTGTTTGGGTTGGTTTGAAGGCAGATCTTCCATTTTGTGAACACGCGTTTTTGGCATCCCCTTGCCGGCCCCGTGGCAAACGCCCTAAACTTGCGCGTTGTTTTTTTTGCACAAATCGCGTGAGGTGTTGATTTCCGCTGAGAAGTGACCCGGTAGCCCCCCAGATTTTCACTGAGAACTGACCCATGTGAACACGTTGCCCCGACGGATTTGGTCGGGGAGATATGGAGTGATCGACATGGGATTTTTGAG
>NZ_JBQQXJ010000043.1:0-1856 GCF_052266595.1 Antarctobacter jejuensis
CGATTCATTCTGTTGTCGATGAGGTCGTCGACGACGGAGGGGTCGGCGAGGGTGGATGTGTCGCCGAGGGCGCCGTAGTCGTTTTCGGCGATCTTGCGCAGGATGCGGCGCATGATCTTGCCGGAGCGGGTTTTCGGCAGGCCGGGGGCCCATTGGATCAGGTCGGGCGAGGCGATGGGGCCGATTTCGGTGCGGACCCAGGTGCGCAGCTCCTTGCGCAGCTCATCCGTCGGCTCGACCCCGTTCATCAGGGTCACGTAGCAGTAGATGCCTTGGCCCTTGATCTCGTGCGGGTAGCCCACGACCGCCGCCTCGGCGACCTTTTCATGCGCCACCAGCGCCGATTCCACCTCGGCCGTGCCCATGCGGTGGCCGGAGACGTTGATCACGTCGTCCACCCGCCCGGTGATCCAGTAATCGCCGTCCGCATCGCGGCGGCAGCCGTCGCCGGAGAAGTAATAGCCTTTGTAATCAGAGAAGTAGGTCTTTTCAAACCGCTCGTGATCGCCCCAGACGGTGCGCATCTGCGCCGGCCAGCTGTCGGCGATGACCAGCACGCCCTCGACGCCGTTGCCCTCGATCACCTCGGCCGACTGCGGGTCCAGCACCAGCGGTTTCACCCCGAAGAAGGGCTTCTGCGCCGCGCCGGGCTTGGTCGCATGGGCGCCGGGCAGGGGGGTCATCATGTGACCGCCGGTTTCGGTCTGCCACCAGGTGTCGACGATCGGGCAGCGGCCGCCGCCGATGACATCGTTGTACCAGTTCCAGGCCTCGGGGTTGATCGGCTCACCGACCGTTCCAAGGATCCGCAGGCTGCTGAGATCGCATTTGGTGGCGAATTCGTCGCCCTGACCCATCAGCGCGCGAATCGCGGTGGGGGCGGTGTAGAACTGGTTGACCTTGTGCTTTTCGCAGACCTGCCAGAAGCGGCTGGCGTCCGGATAGGTCGGCACGCCCTCGAACATCAGCGTCGTGGCGCCATTGGCCAAGGGCCCGTAAACAATGTAGGAATGCCCGGTGACCCAGCCCACGTCGGCGGTGCACCAATAGACGTCGCCCTCGTGGTAATCGAAGGTGATCTCCTGCGTCATGGCGGCGTAAACCAGATATCCACCTGTGGAGTGCACAACCCCCTTGGGCTGACCGGTGGAGCCGGAGGTGTAGAGGATGAACAGCGGGTCCTCGGCGTTCATCTCGGCGGGTTTGCTGTAGTCATCCGCCTCCAGCGCCATTTCGTTGTAGTCGAAATCGCGCCCGTCCACCCATGTGGTCTGGCCGCCGGTGCGCTTGACCACCAGGCATTTGACGCTGTCCTTGCAGTGCAGCAGCGCCTTGTCGGCATTGGTCTTGAGCGCGGTCTTGCGGCCGCCGCGCGGGGCCTCGTCGGCGGTGATGACCAGCTTGGCGTCGCAGCCGTTGATGCGGGCGCTCAGCGCGTCGGGGCTGAACCCGGCGAAGACGATGGAATGGATCGCGCCGATGCGGGCGCAGGCCAGCATGGCATAGGCGGCCTCGGGGATCATCGGGAGATAGAGGATCACCCGGTCGCCCCGGCGCACGCCCAGGGTTTCGAGGATGTTGGCCATCTTGCAGACCGATGTGTGCAACTCGCGGTAGGTGATGTGCCTGGCGGCTTCCTCGGGGTCGTCGGGCTCGAAGATGATGGCGGTCTGGTCGCCGCGCTTTTCCAGGTGCCGGTCGATGCAGTTGGCGGCCACGTTCAGCGTGCCGTCCTCGAACCACTTGATCGAGACCTGGCCCAGGGTGAAATCGGTGTTCTTGATCTTGGTCGGCGCCTTGATCCAGTCCAGACGCTGCGCCTGCTCGGCCCAGAACGCCTCAGGATCCGCAACCGA
>NZ_JBQQXJ010000044.1:0-1554 GCF_052266595.1 Antarctobacter jejuensis
ACCAAGACAGCGGACGACAGCGCGCTGAGCGATCCTGTCGTTCTGGGTCAGGAGATCGTCTTTACGATCACGGTCGAAAATACGGGCAACGTGACCCTGACACCGCCCGTTCTGACGGACACGCTGACAGATGCGAACGGCGATGCGTTGGCCCTGACGCAGGCCCCCAGCCTGACGGGTGGCGATGACGGCGACAGCCTCTTCGAGGTCGGCGAGACCTGGGTTTACACTGCGACCTTTGCCGTCAACCAGCAGGCGCTGGATGCCGGTGGTGTAGAAAACACCGTGACGGCCACGGCGGACGATCCGCAGGGCGCTCCGGCGACCGGAGATTTGCCGGCGCCGGTCGTGGTTCCGGTGCCGCAGGCCCCGTCGCTGGCGGTGGTGAAGTCCTCGGTTCTGAACGATGGCGGCGATGGCCGGGCGGATGTGGGGGATACGATCACCTACACCTACGTGGTGACGAACACCGGCAACGTGTCGCTATTCGATGCGACGGTGTCCGAGACCGGGTTTGCCGGCGCGGGGACAGCGCCGGTGCCGGCCTACGCCTCAGGCGGGACGGATCTGGATGCCGACACCGTGGTGGATGACATTGCGGTGGGCGGCACAATCACTTTCACCGCGACTTATGCGCTGGTGCAGGCGGACATCGACGCGGGAACCGTAACCAATCAGGCAACGGCGCGTGCCAATGACCCGGCCGGTGCGCCGACAAGCGACCCGTCTGGCGCCACCAACGGTGATGACGATCCGACCAGTACGCCAATTGCGAACGCTCCCGCGTTGCAGGTCACCAAGACAGCGGATGACAGCGCGCTGAGCGATCCTGTCGTTCTTGGTCAGGAGATCGTCTTTACGATCACGGTCGAAAATACGGGCAACGTGACCCTGACAGCGCCCGTTCTGACGGACACGCTGACCGATGCGAACGGCGATGCGTTGGCCCTGACGCAGGCCCCCAGCCTGACGGGTGGCGATGACGGCGACAGCCTCTTCGAGGTCGGCGAGACCTGGGTTTACACTGCGACCTTTGCCGTCAACCAGCAGGCGCTGGATGCCGGTGGTGTAGAAAACACCGTGACGGCCACGGCGGACGATCCGCAGGGCGCTCCGGCGACCGGAGATTTGCCGGCGCCGGTCGTGGTTCCGGTGCCGCAGGCCCCGTCGCTGGCGGTGGTGAAGTCCTCGGTTCTGAACGATGGCGGCGATGGCCGGGCGGATGTGGGGGATACGATCACCTACACCTACGTGGTGACGAACACCGGCAACGTGTCGCTATTCGATGCGACGGTGTCCGAGACCGGGTTTGCCGGCGCGGGGACAGCGCCGGTGCCGGCCTACGCCTCAGGCGGGACGGATCTGGATGCCGACACCGTGGTGGATGACATTGCGGTGGGCGGCACGATCACCTTCACCGCGACTTATGCGCTGGTGCAGGCGGACATCGACGCGGGAACCGTAACCAATCAGGCAACGGCGCGTGCCAATGACCCGGCCGGTGCGCCGACAAGCGACCTGTCTGGTGCCACCAACGGTGATGACGATCCGACC
>NZ_JBQQXJ010000045.1:0-1412 GCF_052266595.1 Antarctobacter jejuensis
CACTTGAAGTGGCAGGGGGGCACGCGACAGATTCGTTTTGTTCTTCTCGTCGTTGATGCGGCGGCCCGCGATGGCGCCTTGCTCATCCGACTGCGGGCAGAGTCACCACAAAAGTCGTGCCTGTTCCCTCCTGCGAGTGAACGTCGATTTTGCCGTTGTGAAGTCCGACGATCCGTTTGCACAACGCTAGTCCGAGACCCGTGCCGGGGTAATCTTCGGCCAAATTGAGCCGTTGGAATAGTTTGAAGACTTTTTCCTGACTGGCCTCGGCAATGCCTATACCGTTGTCCTCAACGCAGACCCGTTCAAACCCGTCCGGCGCGCCCGCTTCCCACCGTATCTGGACCTCTGGGCTGCGGCCGATAGCTCGGAATTTCAGAGCGTTTCCAACGAGGTTTTGGAACAAAATCCGAAGCTGAAGAGCGTTACCCATGACGGACGGGAGTTCGCCCAGCTCTATGTGGGCCGAATGGGTAGTGATTTCGCCCCGGAAATCGCCGACAACGCCCTGCAGAACTGGGGACAGCGCAACCGCGTCAGGCGGTACAGTCTGACCGACCAATTGGGTGTAGCTAAGCACACCGTCAACAAGTTGACCCATACGTTTATTGGTCGCGTCCATGTAGGTAAGTATTTCGCGGATGTTGACGTCGGTGTTCTCGCCGAGCAGTTCCAAAAGTTCGGATTGCAGCAAGAACATAGTGTTCGTGGGTGACTTGAGATCGTGCGATATGGCGAAGGTAAATTCTTCCTGCTCGCGTCGCAGGGCATCGCTGGTCATCAAGGAAGCGCGCAGCCGAATAAGGTCGTCGACGCAAGCAGCGAGACGTTCCAGCTTTTTCAGATCCGCTTGCGTCCACACCCGCGCTCTAGGTTCAATTACGCACAGTGCCCCGACGGGTTTGCGTGCCGGGTTGTGGATTGGCACGCCGAGGTACGCATGGACGTTCAAATCATCAATCGCCTTGTTGGTAGAAACGATCGGATGGCTTGTTGCGTCATCGACGATCAGCGGGGCATCGGCAGCCACGACGTGCTGGCAGAAAGAATGGCTCAGCGGGGACTGTCGCTTCGCGGCCCAGGCTGGCGGCAAACCGAGATGCGCCTTGAAAAATTGCCTGTCACGTTCCCAATCCACGATGGAAACCAGCGACACTGGCGATCCCAACAAGTCGGAGGCCAAGTAGATTAAGTTGTCAAAGGCACCCTCGGTCGGGGCATCGACAAGCCCAAGTTCGCTTAAACTGTATTGCTGTGTTTGCTCGGGCAAAAGAAGATTCATTTCTTGGATCGCTGGAGGGCTGCGAACGTAGTACCTCCGGAGCGTTGAGGAATGCTTTATGGCCTACTGCCGATTTGGCAACCTGGCTTCTAGCCATTTCGCCGGACACCGGGCCTGATCGTTCCAAGGG
>NZ_JBQQXJ010000046.1:0-1307 GCF_052266595.1 Antarctobacter jejuensis
ATGGGTAAGGAAAAGTTTGAACGCGGCAAGCCGCACTGCAACATCGGCACGATCGGTCACGTTGACCACGGCAAGACGACGCTGACGGCGGCGATCACCAAGTACTTCGGTGACTTCAAGGCGTACGACCAGATCGACGGCGCGCCGGAAGAGAAGGCCCGCGGGATCACCATCTCGACCGCGCACGTCGAGTACGAGACCGATGCACGTCACTACGCGCACGTCGACTGCCCCGGCCACGCCGACTACGTCAAGAACATGATCACCGGTGCCGCCCAGATGGACGGAGCGATCCTGGTCGTGAACGCCGCCGACGGCCCGATGCCGCAGACGCGTGAGCACATCCTGCTGGGCCGCCAGGTGGGTATCCCCGCCATGGTCGTGTTCCTCAACAAGGTCGACCAGGTCGACGACGAGGAGCTGCTGGAGCTGGTGGAAATGGAAGTCCGCGAGCTGCTGTCCGAGTACGACTTCCCGGGCGACGACATTCCGATCATCGCGGGCTCCGCGCTGGCGGCGATGGAAGGCCGTGATCCGGAAATCGGCGAGAACAAGATCCGCGAACTGATGGCGGCCGTGGATGAGTACATCCCGCAGCCCGAGCGCGCGATCGACCAGCCGTTCCTGATGCCGATCGAAGACGTGTTCTCGATCTCGGGCCGTGGTACGGTTGTGACCGGCCGCGTCGAGCGTGGCGTTGTGAACGTCGGCGACGAACTGGAAATCGTCGGCATCCGCGACACCAAGAAGACGACCTGCACCGGTGTGGAAATGTTCCGCAAGCTGCTGGACCGCGGTGAAGCTGGCGACAACGTGGGCGTTCTGCTGCGCGGCATCGACCGTGAAGGCGTCGAGCGCGGCCAGGTTCTGTGCAAGCCGAAGTCGGTCAACCCGCACACCGAGTTCGAGTGCGAGGTCTACATCCTGACCAAGGAAGAAGGCGGCCGTCACACGCCGTTCTTCAAGAACTACCGTCCGCAGTTCTACTTCCGCACGACCGACGTGACCGGCACCGTGACGCTGCCCGAGGGCACCGAGATGGTGATGCCGGGCGACAACCTGAAGTTCAACGTCGAGCTGATCGCCCCGATCGCGATGGAAGACGGCCTGCGCTTCGCCATCCGTGAAGGTGGCCGGACCGTGGGTTCGGGCGTCGTCTCGAAGATCCTGAAGTAATCACGGCTGTGCCGTGAGGGTGGCAACAGGGTATTCGCGCCCTCAGGCGCGAATGTCCCGGGAGCCACAGGCAGAAAACAGAAAAGGCCGCCCCAGAAACCGGGGCGGCCTTTTTGCGTCAGGCTGCGGAC
>NZ_JBQQXJ010000047.1:0-1287 GCF_052266595.1 Antarctobacter jejuensis
GCGGGCCGCTGCGTGACGGCGGGGGTCCTGCGGGCGTCGGCCCGCGTTGACAAACCTCGGAAGGAGGAAGCCGCGGGGGTCGTGGCGCTGACTATGGGGAAAGTGCACTGCGGGTGATTGCGAGGGTGGGGTCTGGCCGGCGATCGGGCAGCTCGTGCCGATTGCTGGAGGTCGCTCGGACGGCTGGCGGCGTTGGTTTCGGATGTCGGCGGAACAGGTGATTGCATTTTTCCGGGCAAAGCGAGGCGACGGGCATACCACGAGCGGTCCAGCCAGCGAGCGGCAGCCAGTGAGTTTCGCGCGTTTGTGACGGGCGTTGCGTCATGCGGCGTGCTTCCGAGGTGGTGCTCGAGATGACGGCTTCTGACCGCGGCGGAAAATCTCGACGATGCGCATAGCGCCGCCACAGCAGGGGCATGGTTCGAGCAGTGTGAGAGGGATGACCTCGGCACTCTCCTGCGGGTCCGGGTCCTGCGGCGTCTCGCCGAGCAGTCCGCGGATACGGGCGATGGTGGCCTTGCGAGCCGCGCTGGCCAGCAGCCCGTAGTGCCGGATGCGGTGGAATCCGTCGGGCAGGACGTGGATCAGGAACCGGCGGATGAACTCGCCAGTCTCGAGCCTCATCACCTTTTGCCGGTCGCCGTGCTTGATGCGGTAGTCCTTCCAACGGAAGGTGACGGTATTGGCATCGGCGCTAATCAGGCGGTGGTTCGAGATCGCCACCCGGTGGGTGTACCGGCTGAGGTAGGCGAGTACGGCCTTGGGGCCGCCGAAGGGCGGTTTGGCATAGACAACCCACTTGGTTTTGCGCAGCGGGGCGAGGAAGGCGGCGAAGGCGTCGGCCCGAGCCAGGTTCTCGAGGTCACCGAAGAATTGAAGCGCGCCCGCCTTGTGCAGTGCCGCCAGCCCTTCGAGGAAGAGTCGCCGGAACAGCCGGGAGAGGACGTGGACCGGGAGAAGAAATCCGGGGCGACAAGCGATCCAGCGGCTGCCGCCCGGCGACAGGCCGCCGCCGGGCACGATCATGTGGACATGCGGGTGGTGGGTCAGCGCCGAGCCCCAGGTGTGGAGCACGGTGGTCATGCCGACCCGCGCGCCGAGATGCCGGGGATCTGCGGCGATGGTCGTCACGGTTTCCGCCGAGGCGCTGAATAGCAGACCGTAGACCGCCTTCTTGTTCCAGTAGGCGATCCTGGCGATCTCGGCCGGCAGGGTGAAGACCACGTGGAAATACTCGACAGGCAACAGGTCTTTGACGCGCGCGGCCATCCAGTCCCGTGCTGCGGG
>NZ_JBQQXJ010000048.1:0-1185 GCF_052266595.1 Antarctobacter jejuensis
TGGGAAAGAAAGGGGCCAGGCGTGCCATCTGCGCGTCGGTCAGCCAGAAGAGATCGCTCATGTCACCGCTCCGTTTTCGAAGCCGTGAATCATGCTGTTCACGCGAAATCAATGCATCCTGACCCTAGTCAGAACGCTCTTCGACTTTTCGGGGCTCCTTCTATCCGTACAAATCGAGAAGCAAATCTGGGTTCTGTCCTTTGCCTTCGAGTTCGGCATGGAGATGGCATGTTGCAGAACTCAGCCGGTGAAGGATTCACATTGGGAATCCATGCGGTTAGACGAGCAGCAAGCCCAAGCCCGCCCGCTACCGCACGACGAACTGGTCCACCTACAACAATGCGCTCAGGAAGCGCGGGTCGCTGCTGATCTGGCTGGACAAGGAGATGACCTGGCACGCGCCGCATGAGGGACGCCCGGGACGCCCGCCGGTCTTGTAGAATTCGGCGATCCAGTTCTGCCTATCGATCAAGGTTCTGTTCAAGCTGCCGCTCAGGCAGACAGCCGGGATGGTCGCGAGCCTCCTGCGGCTGGCCGGGCTGGACTGGCCTGTTCCGGACTACTCGACGCTCTGCCGCAGACAGAAGACCCTCAAGGTGCAGATCCCGTATCGCCGTGCCGACGGGCCGCTGAATCTGCTGGTGCCCTCTCGGGACATTTCTTCGAAATGCCCTGCCGGGTGACAGACAGCACTGGTATCAAGTTTCTTGGTGACGGCGAATGGCAGGCCCGCAAGCATGGCGTTCAGGGTCGTCGCCAAAGGCGCAAGGTGCATCTGGCGATGGACACCGCCACCTCGATATCTGGGCCGTCGAGTTCACCCCCAGCCGGGAAGGCGACGGCCCCGTCCTACCGGACCTGTTGGCCCAGATCCCCGAGGACGAGGACATCGGCACCGTGACCGCCCCCTCTCGGCAGCATCCTTCGGATGCGCCTGCCGGACAGTGGATGGCGCCTACGATACCCGCCGCTGCCACGGCGCCGTCATCGCACGCGGCGGCACGGCAAACATACCGATCCGAAGGAAAGGTCGGGCTTGGAAAGAGGACTGCCCGGCTGCTAGGGTCAGGATTCATAACCAGTAGATGACGAGGGCGGCGAGGGCGATGGCCGAAAAGAAGACCTTCGGGCACCGGTCATATCGGGTGGCCACACGCCTCCAGTCCTTGAGTCTTCCGAACATGA
>NZ_JBQQXJ010000049.1:0-1082 GCF_052266595.1 Antarctobacter jejuensis
GGACGAAGCCGCTCCGCGGCATTGGCGCTTGTGGCCAGCCTTGGGCATTGATCAAGCCACTGTGCATTCGGGAATGGGCGGACCTGCCTGACGATTGGGACCTTCTCAATCGACAGACAGGAGGCTTCCATGACAGAGGAGAGAACCACGCCGCTGCGCGAGCGGATGATCGAAGACATGCGCATCTGGGGCATGGGTGAGAGCGCCCAGAAAGCCCACATCCGGGCGATCAAGAATTTCGCTGGTTATCTCGGGCACCCGCCCGACACAGCGACGCCCGAGGAACTTCGGGCCTACCAGCTGCACATGACCGATACCGGCGTTTCGGCCTCGACGTTCAACGTGCGGATTTCGTCGCTGCGGTTCTTCTTCGGCATCACCTGTGGCCGCGAGGAGATGAAGCGGTACATGCAGTTCCGAAGCAAACCCCGGAAGTTGCCGATCGTCCTCAGCGTCGAAGAGGTGGGCGACCTGATGGCGGCGGTGCCCGGACCAGGGCTGAAGTACCGTGCAGCGCTGGGTATCAGCTACGGGGCCGGTTTGCGGGCCTCCGAGGTCTGCAATCTCAAGGTCACGGATATCGACAGCGACCGGATGCTGATCCACGTCGAAAATGGCAAGGGCAGCCGGGACCGCAAGGCGATGCTGTCGCCGGGGCTGCTGGAGCTTTTGCGCGACTATTGGTGCGAGGCGCGGCCCGAGGGCTGGCTGTTCCCGGGCAAGCCGAAGATCAACCCGCTCTCCCCGCGGCAACTGAACCGGGCGTTCACCTCTGCAAAACACATGGCCGGGATCAACAAGCCCGCGACCCTGCACACGCTCCGCCACAGTTTTGCGACGCATCTTCTGGAGGCCGGGACAGATGTACGGATCATCCAGGTTCTGTTGGGCCACGCCAAGCTCACCACCACTGCCCGCTACGCGCACGTCGCGACCAAGACGATCCGCGCCACCGTGAGCCCGTTCGAACGCCTAAAGGAGTTGCAGGACCATACCCTCAGACGCGGGCTGGAGTGACCGGGCGCCGGGGTGTCCCGGCCGAAGCTGGAGATCGCTGACATTTTCCGTGCTCATGGCCCCGC
>NZ_JBQQXJ010000050.1:0-1055 GCF_052266595.1 Antarctobacter jejuensis
TACAGCCTGCGCGAAGCCCAAATCCTAATCGAAGAATGGAGGAAACACTACAACACGAAACGCCCGCATAGTGCCTTGGGCTACCGCCCACCGGCCCCGGAAACCATCGTCCCGATGGAACCAAGGCCAATCATGCACTAACATTCAAACTGGACCACTCAAGTGGGGCTGATCACAAGGCTGGATCGATACGCTGATCGCGACAAGTATCGCGACAGAATGAATTTCGCTGGCAAAAATAGACCCGCCGCGGTGGCAGACCTTTTGGCCACCGTATTTTCCGCATCCAGTGTTTTCAGTGGGCTATCGGAGGCGAGGTGGCAGATCCTGCCTGGGAGTTTCACGTGGACAGCTTAGGGGGAATGCAGGATCAAGGGGTTACAGGCGCGTTTTTACGCTTGGGTAACCTTTATGCCTCCGTGAAAAGGGGCTGAACCCTCGTCAATCAGACCCCTTGGAGAGGCCCGCACGGCCCTCTTCGAGCTTGGCGAGAGGGGCGTCACGGCGTTCGGTCTGACTGAGCAGCCCCTAGTTTCTCGGGCGCCTTCGTCTCTCAGTTTCTGCCGCCGCTCGAAGTCGACGGGCGACAGCATTCCGTTCCGCGCGTGCTTTCGCTTCGGATTGATGCCATTCGAGCAGGTCTTCCGTGAGAGCGAGGTTTTTTCGGGACGGGGCAGAATCGCCTTGTAATCCCAAGGTTGCCTTGGATATACGCGTCGGCGGAGACGTGGCCGAGTGGTCGAAGGCGCTCCCCTGCTAAGGGAGTAGGCGGGAAACCGTCTCGAGGGTTCGAATCCCTTCGTCTCCGCCATTATGCAAGTGTAAGCATTTGAATTTTATGCGAAAAGCTGGCCAGAGCACATTCGCATCCCCCACAAAATCCCCCACCTTGACAAGGACTGCCCCGGAATTCGCTGGAATATGGCGGTTAGGGTCAGGATGCATTGATTTCGCGTGAACAGCATGATTCACGGCTTCGAAAACGGAGCGGTGACATGAGCGATCTCTTCTGGCTGACCGACGCGCAGATGGCACGCCTGGCCCCTTTCTTTCCC